>NZ_JBQWEL010000007.1:0-215687 GCF_052658925.1 Microvirga medicaginis
CGCTGACCCAGAGCTTATTTGTCGTACAGCAAATAAAACTGCCGATACGCACTTGTGCCGATCAGGACATTTACGGAGGTGTGGCGGAGCTTTGTGCCGTTGGAAAGTTGAGAGGGATCAAAGAGGTTCTGTCTCAAGCGCAGTATGTCTTGTGCATCCCCAATGCCATGTCGTTTTCGTACGACACTTAGGACGTTGCCATGAAAGACGACTTGAAGGCACGCTATGCCGAAGAGCGGCTCCCCCGCTACACGAGTTATCCGACCTCTCCTCAGTTCAATGATTCAATCGGTCATCAGCGATACGAGGAATGGCTTTCTGCTCTTCCGGACGGCTCGACCACATCGCTTTATCTCCATGTTCCCTTCTGCCGATCCATGTGCTGGTACTGCGGGTGTCACACGACCATCACGCAGCGCGATGCTCCCATCATTGATTACATCGCGACCTTGCGTCGTGAGATCGAGCTCGTTGCTGAGCGTGTGAGCAACCCATTGCCCGTGCGCCATGTCCATTTCGGCGGAGGAACGCCGACGATTATGGAGCCCGTCGAGTTTATCGGTCTTCTCGAGCTCCTGCGGAAGAAGTTTCCTTTCGAAGGAAAAGCGGAGATCGCCGTCGAAATCGACCCTCGTACTCTCACGCGCACCATGACGGCCACCTTGGGCGAGGCAGGCGTGACTCGCGCGAGCCTGGGAGTCCAGAGCTTCGATCCTGTCGTGCAGCGTGCGATCAACCGCATCCAGAGTTTCGAGCAGACGGCAAGGGCAACGCAAGGGCTGAGAAATGCCGGCGTGCGCGGCGTCAATTTCGACCTGATCTACGGACTGCCGCATCAGACCATCGAGTCCTGCATCGACACGGTCAGGCAATGTCTCGAGCTGCGGCCCGAGCGTCTGTCGGTGTTCGGCTACGCCCATGTGCCGACCTTCAAGAAGCATCAGCGCAAGATCGATGAGGCGGCCTTGCCCGACAGCGCGGCTCGCTATGCGCAGGCCGAAGCCATAGCACAGGCATTGGTCGACGCTGGATATGTCAGGATCGGCCTCGATCATTATGCGCTGCCGGGTGATGGTATGGCACAGGCCCAGCGCGATGGCGTTCTTCACCGCAACTTCCAGGGCTACACCACGGATCCCAGCGACGTGCTGATCGGCTTCGGCGCATCATCCATCGGGCGGCTTACTCAGGGCTATGTTCAGAATGAGGTGGTACTGGGGCGCTATGCCGAGCGCATCTCGCGAGGCGAGCTGGCAACCGCCAAGGGCTATGCCCTGACCGCCGATGATCGCTTGCGTGCCGATCTGATCGAGCGAGTCATGTGCGATTTCCGCGTCGATGTGGAGCAGATCTGCAGCCGGCATGGAGCTGCGCCGGAAAGCATTCTTCGCGATGTGCCCCGTCTCAAAACCCTGCAGGATGACGGCATCATCGATGTCTCCGGAACTGTGGTATCGATCAAGGAGGGTTCACGTTTCCTCGTGAGGAGCGTCGCATCGGCATTCGATGCCTATCTCGGCGCGTCCGGAAGAACACACAGCCGCGCCGTCTGATCTATCTTTTGACGCATGAAAAAGGGCAGGCTGGAATTTGATCCAGCCTGCCCTTTCTTTTTGCTCGCATCAGCGGACGAGGTGTCGATAAATCATAGGAAGCGCGGAGGGGAGCTTCGCCACCTGATTGATGATCGCATAACCGCCACGTCCGAAGAGGGTCGGGAAGTAGGATTGCGCTTCCCGATCCACCGTCACGCCGAAGACGCTTATCCCGCCACGCCGCGCTTCCATCACTGCCTTGCGAGTATCCTCGATGCCGAAGCGTCCTTCATAGTGATCGATATCGTTCGGCTTGCCGTCCGTGAGCAAGAGCAGAAGCCGCTGCCGGTTCGGTCGCTCCGCGAGCTTCGCCGTCGCATGGCGGATACCGGCGCCGATTCGGGTGTAGTAACCCGGCTTCAGAGCCGAAATGCGTCGAACGACGGATTGGCTCATCGGCTCATCGAAATCCTTCACCGTTTCCGCGCGCACCCAGGAGCGGCGGCGGGAGGTGAAGGTTATGATCGAATGGGAGTCGCCGCAGGCGGCAAGTCCATGGGCGAGGACCAGAAGAGCTTCCTTCTCCACGTCCAGGATCCGCCGATTGTCCACCCAGGCATCGGTTGAGAGAGAGACGTCCACGAGGAGCGTCACCGCAAGGTCGTGCGCCTGCTTGCGGCTTGCCAGGTAGACGCGATCCGAGCCGCAACCGCCCGAGCGAAGGTCGCTGTGCGCGCGAACAACAGCATCAATATCGAGTTCCTCGCCATCGGCCTGCGCCCGCAGGATCTCGTGCTTGGGTCGCAATGCCTCGAACTGCCGCCACACGGAACGAATACGGCGGCGCGCTTCAAGATCCGGCTCCCAGGTCTCTCCTTCTTCCGAAGCCTTCGCCGCGAGCACACGACAATGGTTCGGCAGATAGGTGCGACGGTTGTAATCCCATTCCGGATAGGTCAGGTCCGCCGTCAGGATGGTGGTGTCGACAGCCTCGGGCGGCAGGTCGAGATCGAATTTGAGTTTCGTTGCAGGCTTGCTCTTGTGCTTGGAGAGCGGAATCTCATCGAGATCGTCCAACGCCTTCTCGGCATTCTCGTCATCGTCGTCATCAGAGGGGCGATTGACGTTGACCATCTCGGCCATCGCCAGAATCTTCTCGAACCGGTTGAGGATGAACGGATCGCTCCGCTGGGCCTGATCCGCCTCGCGCCGTGCGGCGAAGCGCTTGCGGGTGTCTGAGGCAGCAAGATCGCTGGGGCCTGCAGGCTCGTCGCTGTTGCGCGCAGCATCGCCCGTCTCGCGCACCCAGGTATTGCCCCAGAGAGGAACAGGCAGGAAGGATTGATAGCCCGCAGACATCTGCTGAAGCAAAGAGGCTTCTCCCGCCTCCATGTCCCACAGCGCAGGGGGAAGGGCAGCAGGATCGCCCAGAAGAGAGAGCACGATCTGCTCGATCCTTTGTTCCAGCCATGGCAGCGCGCGTTGAGGGCGCGCCGTTCGCATGGCGAAGCAGAGATCGGCGTAGATCCGCCTCAGGCCAGGACATTCCGCAAGGACGAGGGCGACCGTTTCCCTGGCTCGTTTCAATGTCATAAGGTCTCGCCGCAGAGAGTTTGCCTCAACGATGGAATCCATCGGCACATAAGCGAAATAGGCTGCCAGCCAGAGATACAGGGAGCGGTTCAGCTCCTGGGACGGAAACAGCTCGATCTTAGGCGGAAGGAAAAGCGTCGCCTGGTCACGGCCAGGCTGCTCCAGCCGCTCTTCCGACAGGCCGAGCCGCTGACGCAAGTTCAGGCGGTGAGACGAGGCCCGCGCCGTGGTGCCGGCGAGCTGCACGCCCGCCTCTCCGCCAAGCCCTCGAAAGAACACGCTCAGAGGGGCACGAACGTCATCGAGAGTGACGCCATGCTCGGGATAGCGCGGATAGCTGACGGCGTCGCCGACAAGGCGATGCCAGAGCTGGCCAACGGTTTCTTCGAGTTCGAGAAAATCGAGCATGACGTCTCTCCGTTTCAGTTGAGAATCGCGCGTGCGACTTCGATCAGGGCCTTCTTCACATCGAGATCGTCGGTCAGCGGCTCGATCATCGTGGCTGTCACGGCTTCTTCGGGAGAAACACCGGCCGCGATGAGGGAGGCGCAATAGACCAGAAGGCGGGTCGAGACACCTTCCTCGAGATCCTGACCTTTAAGGGCGCGCAGGCGGCGAGCAAGGAGCAGGAGCGGGCGCACACGGTCCGAGGACAGGCCGCTCTCGGCTGCCACGACGGCGATCTCGTGATCGATGGGAAGGAAATCGAACTCGATGGCGACGAAGCGTTGTCGGGTCGAGGGCTTCAGCGACTTGAGGAGAGTCTGGTAGCCGGGATTGTACGAGACGACCAGCATGAAGGAATCCGGCGCCTGCAGTTCTTCGCCCGTGCGGTCGAGCGGCAGGATGCGCCGGTCGTCGGTGAGCGGATGAAGCACCACGGTCACGTCCTTGCGCGCTTCCACGATCTCGTCGAGATAGCAGATGCCGCCTTCGCGCACGGCGCGGGTGAGGGGGCCATCGGCCCACACCGTATCGCCGCCTTTCAGAAGATAACGGCCCGTCAGATCCGCGGCAGTGAGATCGTCATGGCAGGAGACCGTATGCAGCGGCAATCCGAGCCTGGACGCCATATGCGCGACGAAGCGGGTCTTGCCGCAGCCCGTCGGCCCTTTGAGGAGAAGCGGAAGGCGCTTGCGCCACGCGAGCTCGAAAAGAGCGCATTCATTGCCCGCAGGCACGTAATAGGGCAGGTCGATGGCGGGCTGCGCAACGGAATGAAGAAGGGGTTTCATGGCAAATCTCTTAAAGCAGAATGGGGAAGGAGGGGCGGCCGGTTAGGCCGCCCCGGAGTCTTACTCAGCCGGCTGCAATCCTTTCGCGAGCCTCACGGTTTTCTCGCGGCCGGGCACCAGCACCGCGTAGATGAACATCAGCGCGGAGATGAGGACGAACACGCCGGAGCCCAGGCGCACCCAGTAGAACAGGGAGAGCTGATCCTGCACCTCCATGTACGACTGACCCAGCACCCGCTGCAGGTGCACCTGGATGACGCCTGCGAAGGTGAGTGCGAAGGTCATGACCGACATGGCGGTGCACATGATCCAGAAGCTCACGATGCTGAGCATCTGATTGTAGGGATTGCGGCCGAGGATCTGCGGCATGGCATAGGCCATGACGGCGAGGTTGAGCATCACATAGGCACCGAAGAAGGCGAGGTGCCCGTGAGCGGCGGTGACCTGCGTGCCGTGGGTGTAGTAGTTCACCGAGGACAGGGTATGCAGGAAACCCCACACGCCGGCACCGAAGAACGCCATCACCGAGCAGCCGATGGACCACAGGAGCGCGGCGCGGTTCGGATGGCGGCGACCGGCCTTCCAGGTCATCTGGAAGGTGAAGATGACCATGGTGAAGAAGGGCGCGACCTCAAGCGTGGAGAACAACGAACCGATCCACTGCCAGTAGCCGGGAGCGCCGATCCAGTAGAAGTGATGGCCCGTACCGAGAATGCCGGAGAACAGCGCCATGCCGACGATGACATAGAGCCACTTCTCCACCACTTCGCGATCGATGCCATTGAGCTTGATCATCAGGAAGGCGAGCATGGAGGCCATGATCAGCTCCCATACACCCTCGACCCACAGGTGCACGATGTACCACCAGTACATCTTGTCCACCGCGAGGTTGCTAGGATTGTAGAAAGCGAACAGGAAGAAGATTGCGACGCCCCACAGCCCGAAGAGCAGGATGTTGGTCACCACCGTCTTGCGGCCTTTCAGAACCGTCATCGTGATGTTGAACAGGAACATCAGACAGACGACCACGATGCCGACCTTGATGATGAAGGGCTGCTCGAGAAACTCGCGTCCCTCATGATGCTTGAACAGATATCCCACCACGGCGACAGCGGCAGCGCCCAGGAACAGCCAGAACTGCAGCTTGGCGATGAACGGGCTGAAGAGCTCGTTCTCCGTCTCTTCCGGGATCAGATAATAGGTTGCTCCCATGAAGCCGATCAGGAGCCACACGATTAGAGCATTCGTGTGCACCATGCGGACAATGTTGAAGGGGAGAAGCTCGGACAGGGTATTGGGCAGCACGTAGATCGTACCGGCCAAGACGCCGAACAGAATCTGTGCGAGAAACAGGCCGAGTGCTCCGTAGAAGTAGAGCAGGGCCACCTTTTGCGTTTGATATTTCATGATGACGATCCTGGTCTCAGCCAGCCTTGTTCGGCGGCCAGTTTTGGGTCTTGATGCGGCTGGTCCATTCCAGGAAGTCAGCCAGATCGTTGAGCTCCTGGTCGGTCAGGTTGAACTGCGGCATCTGGCGACGCCCTTCGATGCCGGTCGGCTGCGCTGCCATCCAAGCCCTCAGCGTTTCACGGGCGCCGGTAGGATCTTCCTTGCCGCCCCAGCGGTCCCAGACATTGCCGAGCTCCGGCGCGAAATAGGCGCCTTCACCCAGAATGGAGTGGCAGTTGATGCAGGAGTTTTTCTCCCACACATGCTTGCCGCGCGCGACCGAGTCCGACAGAGTCGAGACATCGGTCGACGAGGTGTTCATGTAATAGTGGCTGTGGGCCGTCAGACCCACGAAGATGGCGAAGAAGAAGAACGAGCCCCCATAGAACACGTTCCTTGCCGCCGATTTGGTGAGGGCTTCAGCCATCACGTGATCCTTTCTGGAAGAAGAGATAAAAGAACGCGGCCCCTGCCGCGGACACAGGGCCACTCTGGCGGGCTGCGGGAATGAACCCGTGTGTGATAGGAGCTCGACATGCCAATGTGCCTTGCGTTTTGTCAGGCACCTGATGGTGCGCTCCCCTGATTACAGGAGCTCAGGGAGCGCTCTTTGTTCTGGAGCAAGCCAGGCGTCGAAAGGCCGTTCAGCCTCCGAGCAAGGGTAGGGCTGCAAGGGCCCAAGGGGCTAACGTGACCAGCGTCAACCAAACGCGAAACATGGCTTTCCAGCCTGCAGGAGCCCTTCGCAGCTTCAGGAAGTCCATGAGCATCCAGTGCCCCTTGGCGAACACGACAGACAGGATGAGACCGTTGGCATAAACTCCGCTCATGCCTGAATGGGTTGCGATGAGACTCACGGAGGTGAGCAGGATGAGGATGCACCACACCAGGGTGACGCGAGGTGCGAGAATCTGGGTCATGGCTTACCTGATCAGATAGATGAGAGGGTAGATGACGATCCAGACGAGATCGACCATGTGCCAGAAGGCAGTGCCTGTCTTCAAGTTCTCCAGACTGTCCGAGACGGCCACGGCCGCCAGGAAAACGATGCCGAGCAACACATGAAGAAGATGAAATCCGGTGATCAGGAAGTAGAGGGTGAAGAAGGTATCCGTCTCGATGCCGATTCCTGCCTGGGCCTTTGCGATGTATTCGACGATCTTGATGGCGATGAAGACGCCGCCCAAGAGCATGGCCCCGCCAAGAAGCGGCCCTGCCGCTTTGCGCCGCCCGCCGGCACGGGCCTCGACCGCCAAGGCAGCGAGCCAGCCGCTTGTGATCAGCACGAGCGTATTGATCCCGCCGAGGACGGGATCAAGCTGAGCCCGGCCCGCTGCAAAGACCGCGGGATGGATGGCTCCTGCGACGGCAAATGTCATGAGGAGAATACCGAAGGTTACGACCTCGGTTAAAATGAGCACCCACATCATCGGGTGCCCAGGCAAATCCGAGAGGGCACCCCACGGGCGCTGTTCTTGCGCAGCGTTCATCGGTCATCCGAAACTTGATGTTTATCGGTGACGTCTCGTATCGCTTGGTCCTTCGTTTTTCGTTGCGCTGGCACAAACACGTTTTCCCCATTCTCGACCATAGAAGCGGGATGATCGAGGATAGGAGTTACGAAACATGACCGAGGCTCAGGTTGGATTGGTCACAGCGACGCCGCTGATCATCATCTTTGCCATCCTGCTCCACCGCATGGGCGTGCTGCGCCTGACGGGAACGATTGCTGCGGTCGCCCTGTCTGTGGTGATTGCCGTGGGCTTGTTCTTCACCCAGTAATGGACCTGCTCTCTCATACGTCCCGAAACAAAAAAGCGGAGCCACGTGGGACTCCGCTCTCCATTCGCCGCTGGGCTGCTGTCAAGCTGCGCGGCTGATGCGCACACGCCAGAGTTCAGGACCTTCTTCCTGGTATTCCCAGCCGAACTCGCCAGGACGCTCGACATTGAACTGATAGAAGAGGGGCCTCGGATCGTGGTCGTTCACGAGCATGAATGCCTCCCCAGGGGCCAGTTGATCGAATGTCTGGAAGATCAAGGGATGGCGCATCCGCGGCATGATTTGGCGGACATCAATGGTCGTTTCTATGACATTGCAGCTGCACATCAGACAATCTTTCTTCGTATGCGGCCTAGGAGGTCCTGGCCGCCGGTAGTAATGAAGTCGGGTTTCCAGATGGGCTCCCAGACCAAGCGGACGTCAATGCGAGAAGCATCCTGGAATCGATGAGAAAGGCGCTCACGCACCTCCTCCACAATCATCTCGCCCAGCGGACAGGCGCGTGTGGTCAAGGTCAATGCAACCTCTACTGCATCTGGTGTCCGGAGCGCCTGGTAGACGAGTCCAAGATTCACGACGCTAAGTCCAAGCTCCGGATCCATGACGTCGGACAGACATTCAAGGATAGCTGGGTCCAGGGAATGGTGCTTGCCGGGGATGTCGCTCATCGGCGGTCCTGATGTTCGCTTCGACAGCGGCACCTTGGCTGGTCAACGTGTCGCGTTCTTTGCCCTGCCTCAAATAACAGGCCGATTGCGGTCAGTTCCTGGCTGAGGCGCGCTGCAGCAGATCGGGCGGAGCTCAATAGCGCCATGACTCGTTGGCCGAATAACGCCGGTGCGGAGAATTCCACCAATCAGGGCGCAAATGAGAAAGCGTATGCATCCTTGCGCTAGCACAAAAAGATTGGGGCTGAGGACGTGTATGACATCGCCTCAAGGGCCGCAGTGAGGCTCGTGGGACTTGGATCAGGAATAAGGAGAAGAACATGCGCAAGATGATCATGCTCGGCGCTCTCGTGGCGGCGCTCGGCGCCGCCGGCACCGCTCAGGCGGCCGAGGTCGAGGTCAGGATGCTCAACAAGGGCTCGGAGGGCGTGATGGTGTTCGAGCCGGCGCTGGTCAAGATCAACCCGGGCGATACGGTCAAGTTCGTGGCGGCCGACAAGGGCCACAATGCCGAGCTCATCGAGACGATGAAGCCGGACGGCGCCGCCGCCTTCGCCGGCAAGATGAACGAGGATCTCGCGGTGACCTTCGACAAGCCCGGCGTGTACGGCTACAAGTGCAAGCCGCATTACGGCATGGGCATGGTCGGGCTGGTGGTGGTGGGCGAGGCCGCCAATCTCGACCAGGCCAAGGCCGCCGCCCATCCGGGCAAGGCCAAGACGGCGTTCTCCGGCCTGTTCGACAAGCTCGCTACGAGCAAGACCGCCGCAAACTAGCGCATCGTGCGGACCCAGCGGGCCGCGTCAGCGAAAAGTGGCCCCGGTTTTCCGCATCAACGATGCACCATTGAAAATGGGAGCATCGGATCAGTCCCAAAAGTGGATTCCACTTTTGGGTCCGAGGCTCTAACCCCCGTCGCTGCCGATGTGACGCCGCCGCCCCAGCGCGGCGGCGTTAATATTTCCGATGGGCCGCCTTGATCGGATCTCAATCCTCGACGAGGCCGGTCCAGGGCTCCGCGAGCTCAGTTCCAAGATTCAGCAAATCGATGGCTCGCTTGGCCGTGTGGTCGATGATGTCGCGCACCGTTTCAGGCTTGCGATAAAACGCAGGAGCGGGAGGGGCAATGATCGCTCCCATCTCCGTTGCGGCAGCCATCATGCGAATATGCCCCAGATGCAGCGGGGTTTCCCTGGTCATCAGCACGAGCCGGCGCCGCTCTTTCAAATGGACATCCGCGGCCCGCACGAGAAGGTTATCCGCCGCGCTGGTCGCAATCGCCGACAAGGTCCGCATGGAGCAGGGGGCAACAATCATTCCGTCCGTGCGGAAGGATCCGCTCGCGATCGTCGCGCCGACATCGTCAATGGCGTGATAATAAGAGGCCATGGATTGCACCCGTTCCAGGGCGTCCGGGCCGATCTCATGCGCAATGGTTCGCTCCGCTCCAGCCGAGACAACCACATGGGTCTCGCAGCCCATCGCGGCGAGAAGCTCTACAGCCCGAAATCCGAGCATCGCGCCTGAAGCGCCGCTGATACCGATGACGACGCGTGACGAGGACCTCATGCGACTCTCCTGATGCTGGATGCGTGCAATCCGAGCTTTTCCCAGAGTGCATCGACGCGCGCTGTGACGGCATGATCCATCCGAAGAACCTCGCCCCACTCCCTGTTGGTCTCCGATGCGATCTTGTTGGTGGCATCGATGCCGAGCTTGCCGCCTAATCCAGCTTTCGGAGACGCAAAGTCCATATAGTCGATCGGCGTGTCGTTGATGGTGACGAGATCGCGAGAGGGATCGGATCGGGTTGCGACAGCCCACATGACATCGTCCCACGAGCGGACATCGATATCCTCATCGACGAGGATGAGGAGCTTCGTATAGGTGAATTGCGGAAGCAGCGACCAGAGGCCCAGCATGATGCGGCGGGCCTGTCCGGCATAACGCTTTGCGATGGAGACGATGGCGATGCGATAAGAACACGCTTCCGGCGGCAGCCATGCATCGCGGACTTCCGGAAACTGACGTTTCAGGATCGGGACGAAAATTTCATTGAGCGCCTCGCCGATGCGGGAAGGCTCATCCGGTGCGCGGCCTGTAAAGGTCGAGAGATAGATCGGGTCGGAGCGCATGGTGATGGCCGTAACCTGCATGACAGGAAAGCGTTCGACGGCATTGTAATAGCCCGTGTGATCGCCGAACGGTCCTTCGGGCGCGGTCTCGTCAGGCGAGACGTAACCCTCGATCACGATTTCAGCCTCCGTAGGCACGAGAAGCGGGACGCTGGTGCAGGGCATGAGCCTGGGGCGCTGGCCGCGCAGAAGACCGGAGAAGCGAAGCTCCGACAAGGACTCGGGCAAGGGGATTACGGCCGACAGGATGGTCGACGGATCGGCACCGATGACGACGGCCACCGGCATGGGTTGACCGATGGCTTTCCATTGGTGGTGATGCCGGGCTCCGCCCCGATGCGCGAGCCACCGCATGATCGCTCGATCCCGGTCGAGCACCTGCATGCGATAGACACCGATGTTGTAGTCATCCACGCGGGTGCTCTCAGGCGGACGCGTGATGACGAGAGGCCACGTGATAAGAGGGGCTGGCTCGCCCGGCCAGCAGATCTGAACCGGAAGACGTTCGAGATCGATGGCATCCTCCGTCAGGATCGTTCGCTTCGTGCTTTTGACTTCCTTCGAGCGCATGGCAAGGGCCGCACGTGCGAGGGGGATCTTGCTCCATGCGTCAGCAAGTCCCTGGGGTGGGCGCGGCTCACGCATTTCGGCAAGAGTCTCACCGAAATCCCTCAGTTTCTCCGGATGCACTCCGCAGCCCCAGGCAACACGCTCGACCGTGCCGAAGAGGTTCACGAGAACCGGTATCTCGGCTGGGCGACCATCCGGTTGAACGGGGCGTTCGAACAGGAGAGCCGGGCCGTTCGCCTGAAGCACGCGCCGGTGAATCTCGGTGATCTCATGCTCGACCGAGACGGGCTCGGAAATGCGGACGAGCTGATTCTTGGCTTCAAGGAAAGCCATGAAGTCGCGAAGGTCGGAGAACAGGGGCAAGTCGCGCTGTGGCATCGGTTTTCTCAGGATGAGACGCTCCGATGAAGGAGGGAGATTCCTTTGTCTTTGCTCCAGCACAAATACAAGCTTGACGGTTGCATCTACAGCGATCGCAAGGATGCCATCATGACCCTATCGAACACGCCCGCGACAGCTCTTCCGCCCCTTGTCTCTCTCGCCCTGCGGCCGCTTCCTTTGTACCCGTTGCAGCTCTTTCTTTCGGCCGTGCTGCGCCGGATCGTGCAGCAGCATCCGCGCATGTTCGAGCGTCTCGGCTCCTATGCTGGAAAGCGATACGGACTAGCGCCGTCGGATCTGCCCTTCGCCTTCGTGCTGGATACGTCTCCACGGGCTGCGCGCCTTACAGTCGTGCGCTCCTTGCCTCTGCGCCTCGACGCGAAGATATCGGGTCCCTTGCAGATCTTGCTCGGCATGGTGAACGGGTCCTATGACGGCGATGCCCTTTTCTTCTCCCGCACCATCGTCGTGGAGGGCGACATGGAGGCTGTTCTTGCGCTCCGCAACGCCGTCGACGACGCCGGAGTGGACGTGCTGCAGGAGGGAGCCTCGCTTCTCGGGCCGCCTGGGCGGTTGTGTGAGGCGCTTCTCCGCGAACGTCTCAGCAGAGAGCAGAAAAAGGGGCCATCTTCCGCCTCGAGGCGGCAAGGAGAGACATCGTGGAATTGATCTGCCCGGCCGGTACACCGGCTTCTCTTCGCACGGCCGTCGACGCCGGTGCGGATGCGATCTATTGCGGCTTTCGCAACGAGACCAACGCCCGCAATTTCCCAGGCTTGAACTTCAGCCCGGAGGAACTCGCCGAGGGCGTTCACTACGCCCACGCTCGAGGGACCAAGGTACTCGTGGCGATCAACACGTTTCCGCGCGCCGGCGCCTTGGAACTGTGGCACAAGGCTGTTGAAGACGCGGTTGCCGCGGGAGCTGATGCGTTCATTCTTTGTGACATTGGCCTGATGGCCTATGCCGCCGAACGCTATCCCGGGACACGCCTCCACGTCTCTGTGCAGGCTGCCGCGGCCAATCCCGATGCAATCCGCTTTTATGTGGAGCGCTTCAATGCGAAGCGCGTCGTTCTGCCTCGTGTGTTGAGCGTGCCCGAGATCGCCGCCATCACGCGGGCCTCAGTTTGCGAGGTGGAGGTCTTCGTCTTCGGAGGCCTGTGCGTCATGGCCGAGGGCCGATGCTCTCTCTCATCCTATGCCACCGGCCTGTCGCCCAACATGAACGGCGTGTGCTCACCGGCCAGCCATGTCAGTTATGAGAATGCGGGCGGCACCGTGGTGTCCCGTCTCGGCGGTTTCACCATCAACAAGTTCGGCAGCGGCGAGTCGGCAGCCTATCCGACGCTGTGCAAAGGCCGCTTCCGGACAGAACTCTCCACCGGCTACATCTTCGAGGATCCTGTCAGCCTTGATGCAGCAACGTTGCTGCCCGGGCTGCGCGATGCCGGGGTGACGGCGTTGAAGATCGAAGGGCGGCAGCGCAGCCGCGCCTATATCGAAAATGTCGTGCGCTCCTTCCGCGAGGCTCTGTCCGCCATGGAGCAGGGACGCGCTATTCCGGCCGGAATGCTCCTGTCGATGAGCGAGGGGCAAAGCAACACTCTCGGCGCTTACCGCAAAACCTGGCGCTGAGCAGGTAAGGATCTCCATCATGAAGCTGACACTCGGGCCGGTCCTGTACAACTGGGAGCCGGACGCTTGGCGGGACTTCTATTTCAGGATAGCCGACGAGGCACCCGTCGATGCTGTCTGCGTCGGAGAGGTCGTGTGCTCGAAGCGTCTTCCATTCTTTCAGGATCTGGTGCCGGAGGTCGTGGAGCGCCTTGCGGCAGCCGGAAAGGACGTGCTGCTGAGTTCGCTGGCTCTCGTGACATTGGGGCGGGAGCGCAAGCAGACAGCATCCCTTGCGCGTGAGGCCGATCTGCTCGTGGAGGTGAACGACATCACCGTCCTCACGCACCTGGATGGCCGCTCGCATGCCATCGGACCTTATGTCAATGTCTATAACGAAGCGACGCTGTCGTGGTTGGCGCGAAACGGCGCTCGTCGGGTGTGCCTGCCGCCCGAATTGCCGGCTTCCTCCATCAACGCGCTCGCGAAATGCTGCCCTGATGTCGAACTGGAGGTCTGGTCCTTCGGGCGCGTGCCGCTCGCGATTTCGGCGCGCTGCTATCACGCCCGTCTTCACAAGCTCACGAAGGATAACTGCCAGTTTGTCTGCGGCAAGGATCCGGATGGCCTTTCGACCGACACCTTGGACAGGCAGACGTTTCTGGCCGTGAATGGCGTTCAGACACTCTCGGCGACCTACGCCAACCTGATCGAGAATCTGGCCGATCTCGCGGACATGGGTGTTGCCTCCTGCCGGCTCTCACCACAGAAAGTCGACATGGTTGCCGTGGCGAGGATCTTCCGAGACGTCGCCGACGGAAAGTCCGGGCCCGAGGAGGGCAGGCGTGCCTTGGAGCTCGTCTGCGACGGAGGGACCTTCTCCAACGGATTCTTCAAGGGGGCTTCCGGTGCCGAGTATCGGTCGGGAGCTTCGGCCGGGCCGAGATAAAGGCCACCTGCCCCAATTTGCGCTAGGGCAAAGAATCGCGAGAGCGTTCGTGCGAGCCTTGGAAGGCAGAGAGGAGGAGGCTTGCATGAACCTGATAGCAGCGATTGTGAATCTACGGTCCAGATGGGCAGCAGCGCGGGAGCTGGATCTCCTCGATGCTGGCGAGATTGATGCCTTGTCCCGCGATGTCGGAGTTTCCACGGAGCGGCTGAAGCAGGTGGCGTCATATGGTGATGCGGCTGGCGGGGAATTGCCACGCTTCATGCGCGCCCTCAATCTGGCACCTGAGAGAATCGAGCGGAGATATGGGAACGTCATACGCAGCATGAGCATCACCTGCTCCATTTGCGCGAAGACTCACCATTGCCAGCGCGACCTCGATCGCGGGCAAACCGTCGCTGTAAAGAGCTATTGTCCGAACCTTGATATCATCGAAGCGCTGAAGTCGGCGACGTGCCGTTGAACCATGGCCTGCGGTCTGCGATATACCTGCGGGGCTTGTCATAGGTATGGGCAGAAAGCGCGATTCGATGTCTGACGATGCAGCATCCATCGGCTTGCTTGCAGGGCTTGAGCCGCAGGTTGCAGCAAGCCTGCTGGAGCAGGCGCAGCGGCGGACGGTAAAGACGGACGAGGTGATCTTCAAGGCAGGTGAGCCTGCGCGCTCGGTGCACGTGCTCGCCTCGGGAGCAGCCAAGCTGGTTCAGATCACGCCAAGCGGGGCGTGGATCATCGTCAAATATGTCAGACCCGGAGAAATTTTCGGCAGCCCTGCGCTGCTGGACAAGTTTTATCCGACCGATGCAGTGGCCGTCACGGATTGCGTGGCGCTGGATTGGCCATCCGAGTTGGTCAGAACTTTCATCGACCGATATCCGCGTGTCGCGATCAACGTGATCGGTGATCTGGAAGCGCGCCTGCGCGAGATGGAAGGCAGATTGCGGGATCTCTCGAAAGAGCCGGTCGAGCATCGCCTGGCTCGCGCGATCCTGAAGCTCATCGAAACATTCGGGGAGCAGACTGCGGAAGGCATCGAGATTCCGTTCCCGGTGAGCCGACAGGACCTCGCAGATCTGATCGGCAGCACTCTGCCGACGGTCAGCCGAACGCTCGGGGCCTGGGAGAGCCAACGTCAGATTAGGCGCTATCGGCGTCGGTTGATCATTGCCAACGTGGAGGCTGTGGCTAGCGTCATTTACAAAGGTGTGCCTCCAAAATCGGAGGGTGCTTTCCGATGAGCTATGCGGCCAGGGAGTGTTTCTCTCCTGCGCCGGTGATGAGGGAGACACGTCCCATTCCGATCCTGCGAAGGACATTGGAAATCTCCGCCGTGGACAGGAGGCTGAATGCTGTCGACAAGGCGTCGGCCACCGTTGCCGTCGGCGTCGCAACGGTCACACTCTTGTGCAGATGCGCCGAAGTCCCGCTTCGAGGATCGAAAAGGTGATTGAAGCGTCCGGCAGGATCGAACCGGAAACCATAAGAACCTGATGTTGCGACAGCCTGATCGGCGGCTTCCCATGTCTCTCCGATCCGCTCCGGCTGATCCGGATCAGCAATGCCGATGCGCCAGGGCGTTCCATCCGGGCGTGAGCCGACAGCCCGACTCTCTCCCATATCGACGAGACTGTTGCCGATCCCCTCCTGGCGCAGGAGGTTCACGACACGGTCGGTGGCGTAGCCCTGGGCAATGCCGTTCAGAGTGAGGGCCATGCCGGGTCGACCAAGGACGATCCGGTTGCGGTCGAACAGGACTTCGTCAAAGCCCACTCGCTCCAGCGCCGCTTGGATCGACGATTCAGAGGGGCCTCTCAGATCGGCTCCGGGACTGGCGAAATGATTCCGATAAAGACTCCACAAGGCTTGAACGGTCGGGTCGAAGGCTCCGCCCGTCAGATCGGCGAAACGGCGGGATTCCGACAGGAGTTCGACGAATTCCGTGGGCGGCGCAACGAGCATTCCTGTACGGTTGAGGGTGCAAAGTGCAGAATCCTCCCGATAAAGGCTGAAGATCTGCTCGAGCCGGCGCACCTCGGTAACCGAACGTTCGATCAGGCGCTCGGCAGCAGCGCGATCATGATGATGAATTCGCAGACTCGCCACGGCTCCCATGGCCTGCCCCTGCCACTCCACGAGTTCAGCCGCAGCCTTCGCCGCTCGTCCGAGCGGCAGCAGGCTGAGACCGGCCGCCGCAGCCGTGATACCGATGAAGCGTCTGCGGGAAAGGGAATGAGACATCTCTTCCATCCTAATGGACATGGCCGTTCTGCGGAGCAGGAGGCGCGCCGTGTCCGTCATGCGGTTCACTCGCTGCAGGTCCTTGTCCCATTGAGCTCGTGGTCTCGGCCGTGCCGCCCAGGATATAATCCTTCGGCACGTCTGATAAAGCCACGACGCGGCCACCGTTCTCGGCCGCGAACTTTTCGGCCGCATTCTTGTCGGAGAACGGCACGGCCTCGTCACCGCCCATGCCGCCTTTCATGCGACTGCCGATGACAAACGAGGCCTGCTTCGCATCGACCCAATTCATCGCTCCTGGCTTGTCCCAATCCGGGGCCTTCGCCATGTCGGACACGTAAATCGCACGGATATCTTTGGGCTCCTCCGGGAGCAGGGTGAAGGAAATCGCATCGCGCGCAGAGGAGAACCAAACCGGCTCCTTCCGGCTTGCAAGAATGATCTGTCCCTTTGGCCCGGGATGCTCCATGACATTCATGCCGCAGTAATGACCAATGTCCGATGCCGTCATCTCCTGTGGCGGCGGCGGAGCCTCAGCCGTCTTCTGGTCGTTGCAGCCGGAGAGGATGAGAGTGCCGGCAAAGGCAGCGAAGAGAGCGATCTTTCTCATAGTTCTCTCCTGGAAAAGGCAAAGGTCGCAAGTCCAAGCGGAAAGAAAGCCCAGACTGCCAGCGTTATCAGCAGAAGCGACGGACTCAACGCTGTATTCTGCGCAACCCCGGCCATGCCGGAAAACGCGCCGACATTGCCGGAGCTGCTGAGATTGAATAGGCGGTAGACATCCGTCGGATTCAGGAGAAGCAGGGTGCTCAGGAGATTCCCTGAGATCGTCTTCCCCTTGTCGACGACAAGCAGACCGAGCAGGGCCATGTCATAGATCAGGACGAAAATGAGCCAGATCCCGATGGCAATTCCGGCGGCGGTGCCACGCTCACGAACCAAAGCGCTCACGAAATAGCCGATCGCAATGAACGCGGCTCCGAGCAGCACGGAGGATCCGATCATCCAGGCAAAAGCTTTCCAGCTTTCCGCATCGATGACTTCACCCGTCACGGCCAGAGCAGCTGCTGCAGCGCCGTAGCCAAGAAGAGTTGCGAAGGCGAGGATGGCGAGGTGGCCCAAAAACTTGCCGAGTATGACCTGCCAGCGCGCGATGGGATAGCTCAGGAGCAGCAGCATCGTTCCGCGTTCCATCTCACCCACGATGGCATCGTGCGAGATCAGCAGGGCAATGAGCGGCAACAGAAAAATCGTAAGGCTCGACAGGCTGACAATAACGACGTCGAGAGCACGGACCCCCACATTTCCCGTGGGAGCGCTGCCGAGGAACGTCAAGGTCAGGGCCAGGGCCGCCAGGAGCAGGGTCGTTGCAAGAACCCAACGGTTGCGCAGCCCCTCCTGAACTTCCTTACGCGCGACAATCAGGATATTTCTCATCATGCGCGCTCCTGCGTCAGAAGGAAGTGAGCGTAAAGCTCATCCAGGGTCGGCGGCATCACATCGAGATCCTCGACAAGAGTGCCTTCGCCGGTCGCGCGCCGCAGCATCTCGATCTTGCGCTCAGGCGTGGCTTCGACCTCGATCATGTGGCCGTTGATGCGGCGCCACTTGTCGGTAGATCCAAGCCAGCTGGGAATGTTGGTGAGTCCGCTATCCGTCACCTTCAGGCGAATGCGGGTCGGTAATTGGGCCATGCGGCGCAACTCGTCGAGAGTCCCGTCCGCGACCTTGACTCCCCGGTTCATGATGATCACCCGCCCGGCACGCTCCTCGAGCTCGGTCAGAGCATGCGACGACAGGAGCAGTGTCGCGCCTCGCTCCCGCAATTCCTCGACGATCTCGTAGAAGCTGTGGCGCAGGGCCGGATCGAGACCTGTCGTGGGTTCATCCAGCAACAGGACCTGCGGCTCGCCGAGAAGGGCCTGAGCAAGCCCAAGCCGCTGGCGCATGCCTTTGGAATAGGTTCCGACGCGACGGTGAGCCGCATGAGTGAGGCCGACCCGGTCCAGGAGCGGTTTGATCGATTGCTGCGGTTCCCGCTTCAAACGCGCATAGAACGACAGCGTCTCGTAGCCGGTGAGTGCCGCGTTGAACGAGACATTTTCCGGAAGATAGCCCAAACGCCTGCGCGCAGCGAATTCACCGGCGGCCGGATCGTCTCCGAGAACGGTAATGCTGCCGCCGGTCGGCCGGATCAGGCCGAGCATGAGCTTCATCAGGGTTGTCTTGCCGGCGCCATTGTGGCCGACAAGCGCAACAGTCTCGCCTTCCTGCAGCGCGAAGGAGACATCGCGGACCGCCTCGACCTTGCCGAAGCACTTCACGACATTGCGGATCTCGACTGTCCCGCTCATGGCCGGGCTCCTTCGGCAACCTGTTTCGGACGCGCAGGCGGCGTCATCAGGGGATGGCTGTCGACGACGCCTCCCGGCAGCAGGGCGGGAAATTGAGCCTGCGCCCAGCGGATCACCTGAACGGCGGGGCTGTTCATCAGCACCTTCGCCTGCGGCGCGGTCCAGAGCACCTTGTCGACGAGATCGTTGGGACGGTAGGCGCTGTCGCCCAGCCCGTCGCCATTGAGGTCGAAGGCCGGATTATCGCTCCAGTAGTTGCCGCGTCCGTCCTTGGACCAGTCGAGATAGCGCGTGCTGACGTATTTCACCTGGTTGCGGTTCTTGATGAAAGCGTTGTCCACGATCTCGTTGCGCTCGGATCCGGCGGTGAAGTGAATGCCGATCTCGCAGCCTTCGAACCAATTGCCGCGGAAGCGATTCTGGTTGGCGTTGTAGATGAACACGCATTTCGTGGGGCCCGGGCGAGCGCCGCCACCTGAATCCAGATCGGCGGCATCGACTGCTGGAAGCGCATGCTCCTTGTCGTCCTTGGCTCGCGTGCCCGCACTGGCCCAGCGTTCGGCAGGCTGGAGGCGGCCCAGAACCATGTTGCCCGTGATCTGCGAGCCGTTGGCATAGTTGAACAGAAAGCCGTGATCGCGGTCTCCGTCGGACACGTTCCCGCTGACCTTCAGCCGGTGCGAGAACATGATCGCATAGCCCACGGCATTGTTGATCGACACGTTGTCCGTGACCTCGCTGTCGTTCGTGTACATGTAGTGAATGGCAAAGCGCAGATCCTGGAAGCGGTTGCCACTGAAAACATTGCGCTTGCTCGTGATGACGAAGATGCCATCGCGGCCGAAGCGGACATTGTTATCGAGCACTTTCGCGCCGGTCGCGTTCCACACGGAGATGCCATTGCCTGCCTCGTTGATGCGGCCCTCTTCGATTCCGATGATCGTGTTGCCTTTGGCAACGGCGTTTTCGGCACCATGAAGATAGATGCCATAGAGATTGCCTTCGATCCGATTGCTCTCGATCACGGCTCCCTTGGCTGTCTGCTCAACAAACACGCCTGCATCCATCTTCTCGGAATCCCTGCCGGAGCCGCGGATCGTCAGCCCGCGCACGGCTGCTTCGGGAGCAGAAACGATGACGACGCTGCCCTTCCCGGGCCCGGTGAGGATGGAGCCGGGTTCCCCTTCCACCGTCAGCCGGCGCGTGATCCGGATCGTGCCGCGATGCTCGCCGGCCTGCAGGATGACGACGTCGCCGTCCGCAGCTTTGTCCAGAAACTCCTGAGGATTGCCTTCTCCGGGCGGAACGGTGATCCGCTCCGCCCAGGCAGGCATGGCGAGGCCGGCGGTGAAGACCGCCAGCCCCAGGCGCACGATGGTGCGAGAACGGGCCATTCGTCAGGTCGCCTGCGGCTCGACGAACATGCGGCCCTTCATTTCCATGTGCATCGCATGGCAGAACCAAGTGCAGAAGTACCAATACACGCCGGGCCGGTCGGCCTTGAACGTGACCGATGCGGTCGCCTGAGGAGCCACCTCCATATTGACACCGTAGTTGATGACGCAGAAGCCATGCGTCAGGTCTTCCACGTCGTCGATGTTGGTGACGTAGACCGTCACTTCGTCGCCCTGCTTCACCTGGAAGCTCTCCAGGCCGAAGGCCGGCGCGGACGAGGTCATGTAGACCCGCACCTTGTTGCCGTCGCGGACCACCTTCGAGTCAACCATCAGATCCACGCCATCGGCCTTGGCCTGCTGCACGGCATCGGCAAAGAACGGATCGTCGCGCTTCCACACATGCAGCGGATTGATCTTGGACCGGTGCACGATGGTGGCGTCATGCGGCTCAGCGAAGCTCGGGCTGTCGTGAACGAGCACCATCCGGTCACCGGAAATGTCGATCAGCTGGTCGTTCTCGGGCTTCAGAGGGCCGACATTGAGGTAGCGGTCCTTCGAGAACTTGTTCAGCGAGATCAGCCATTTGCCATCCGCTTCCTTGGTCTGGCCCATGGAGCTGTGGTTGTGGCCGGGCTGGTAGTGAACATCGAGCTTCTGGATGACCGGGTTGACCTTCTCGCCCTTGTAGGCGCGCTTGGCCAGATCGATGTTCCACTTCACGACCTGGCTGTCGAGGAACAGCGTCGTATAAGCGTTGCCCTTGCCGTCATAGGCCGTGTGCAGCGGGCCGAGGCCGAGCTCAGGCTCGGCGACGACGACGTCGCGCGGCTGGATCTTGTCGTCGAACAGGTCGTCGAGCTTGCGCGCATCGAAGACCGTCACTGTGGGCGAGAGTTTGCCGTTAGCGACGAAGTGAATGCCGTCCGGCGCAGTGTTGATGCCATGCGGGCTGTTCGGGACAGGGATGTAGCGGGTCAGCTTCGAGCCATGGCGACCGTTGAGCACCGGTACGCCGCCGATGGTCTCGAACTCGCCGTTCTTCACCGCTTCTTCGATCCGCTTGAGGTTGAAGACGACGACCCAGTCCTGCTCCTTCGACATCATCTCGGCGAGCGTCACGCCTTCTTCCGAATTGTAGCAGGTCGCCCATGCGTATTTGCCTTGATAGTCGGCATCCACATTGTCGAGGTTGCCGTCGACCCGGATCTGCCAGGCGACCTTCATGGTGTCTCCGTCGACCGCCGTGAAGATCGAGGAGTATTGCTTCGGATCGTCCAGGATCTTGCCGTCATTCGGGATCGGCACGCGGTCCTCGCCGTTGCAGAACACGTAGCCGGTGCGGGGATATTTCTGCACGCGGAGGCCGTGCACCGAATGCTGGTTCGGCAGCTGGATGATCTTGTCGCATTTCATGACGTCGAGGCGGATGCGGCAGACGCGGGTGTTCGCCTTGTCGTTGGCGAAGAGATAGCGCCCGTCATAGGTGCCGTCCGTGAACGAGAGATGCGGATGGTGCAGGTCGCCGTTGAGGTAGATCCCACCCTTGTCGGCCAGGAACTCGCGGGCCTCGGGCGTCAGTCCCTCGGTGAGGATCTTGCGGCTCTCGTTGGTCTGGCCCCAGCCGGTGGCGCTGTCGCGATTGAACACGGGAACGCGCATCATCTCGCGCATGGAGGGCAGGCCCATGATCCGGACCTCGCCGGTCTGGCCGCTGGAGAAGAATACGTAGTACTCGTCGAGCTCACCCGGTTTGACCTCGTACTTGCTGGCGGCTGGCCGCGCTGCCGGAGCGGCCGGGGCCGTCTGTGCCTCGGCCGGCGTGATCACGCCTGCATCCTTCAGAGAGACGCCACCGGCCACGCCCGCGGCTCCAGCCGCGGCCGCAACGGCAGTCGTCCCGAGCACTTGGCGCCGGCTGAGACCGTTCTTTTTCTCTTCCTGTGACACGTGGGCCTCCTTCTCTGCTCATGAGCTCGTTGTCGGAACATCAGCGGTGGTCGGCTGATCCGCAGGCGTTCCGACGACTTTCCCCTTGTGGGTGATGATGGGTTTAGCGGGGCCTTTGCCCTCGTCTTTGCTCCCGCGCATGGACGGCGACGAAAGTGCCTCGCGCTTCTCGCGCTTGAGACGCACCTGGATCATGTGCGGGCAACGGTGGTCGTCGTGGTAAAGCTCCTGGCAATGCATGCAGTAGATGCATTCATTGACGTTGATGAAGCCTTCGGGATGGATCGACTGGACCGGGCATTCCTTGGCGCAGCGCTGGCACGGCGAGCCGCATTCGGGCCAGCGCTTCAGCCACTCGAACATGCGGATCTTGCCGGGGATCGCGAGTGCCGCGCCGAGCGGGCAGAGATAGCGGCAGAAGAAGCGCTCGATGAACAGACCGACCGAGAGCAGAGTCAGGGCATAGATCACAAAGGGCCAATCCCGGACGAACTTCAGGATGATGGCTGTCTTGAACGGCTCCACTTCGGCGAAGAACTCGGCCAGCGCAATGTTGTAGAGCGAGAGGCCGAACAGGCCGAGGAAGATGATGTACTTGATCGGCCACAGGCGCTCGTGCAATCCCCAGGGCACGGTGATCTGCGGCACCTTCAGCCATTGGGCGATGTTGTTCGTCAGCTCCTGAAGTGCGCCGAACGGACAGAGCCAGCCGCAGAACGGGCCGCGCCCCCAGAACAGCAGCGCAGCCGCGACAGCAGCCCAGAGGATGAAGATCAACGGGGCTGCCAGGAAGAATTCCCAGTTGAAATCCGTGATGAGCGAGTTCGTAAAGGTGAGAACGTTGACGACCGAGAGTTGGGCGTTGGCGTACCAGCCAAGCCAAACGAGAGTGAATGTCAGGTAGGCGCGGCGCACCCAGACGTAAATCCTGGGACGGCGCACCAGGGCGTCCTGGAAGAAGAAGATACCGGTGAGGACGGCAAGCGCGAGCGCTGCGAGGCCAATGGAAACCGTATTCGTCTTCCAGATCTTGAGCCAGAGCGGCTCCTCGATCTCGCCTGCCGCGAGCGCATCCGCGTCATTCAGGGACGATGCGGCCGGTGCGGTGGGAGCAGGTGTCTGTGTGGCAGGCTGGCCTTGAGCCTGCTGTTGTGGCTGGGTCGCGGCGGGTGCGACCGTAGGGGCCGGAGGCTGCTCGATCCGCAGGTAGTGGTCCGGCAGCGTGTATTCGAGATTATATGTCAGAAAGGCCTTGTCGCGGGCGCCGACGTTGCGCTGCACGAGCAGTTGCAGTTGCCAGGGTTCGGTCAGATCGAGCTTGAAGTCCTCGGGCACGACGAACAGGGCGATCTCGCGCAGGTCCGGCGCGCCATCGGCGGCCAATGCTCCAAGACGTGTGTGGTTGCGGTCGCGAAACCGGGTGCTCTGGACATCCTGCAAGAGTTCGATGCGGTCGAAGATGCCGCCGCGAACGTAGCCGGATCCCTTGAACGAGTAAGCGCCATCGCCAGCCACGATGATGGCCTGCTGATCCGGCTTGAGCCGAGTGCGCAACTGTTCGTAACCCGCATCGCCGAGGAGACTGCGTCCGATAGTCGGCACGCTCACTGGTGCAAGGTACAGATCGATGAACGTGTCTGAAGGCTCGTTCGTTTCGGCGTTGTTCGCAGCTTCCTGATTGCCCGCTTTCGCGAAGGCATCATTGATTTCACCGACAGTGAGCGACAGGCGGCGAACCGAACCGTCGCCGAGAAGCGTTTGCCAATCCCTGATTTCGCTTTTGCTGGGATCGAGACTTTTGATGACAGCGGCGGAAGCATTGGCTCCAGCCGCCGGACCCACCCCGCCGAGGCGGCCGCTGCGGATGATGCGAACCGCAGAGCGCACGACGCTGTCGCTCATCACGAGAACCGTCACGGTCGCTCCGCTGACGATATCGACCTGGGGCGGGCGCTCGGCTCCGGTTGCAACCGGCTTCATGTCCTTTCCGACGAGCGTGTTCACCGCAGCGATGATGCGCCGCTCCGGAATGCCGATGAGAACAATGGGCTCTTTGTGGTCGACGAGCTTGATGCCCCGGATCGTCCCTTGCGGGTCGATTCCGACCAATATGTGAATCGGCTTGCCGGAATAGCCGACGGTGCTCGTGAAATCGGAATTCAGATAAACGTATCCAAGAAGGCGGTCTCCCTGAAAAGCAGGGACGAGAGGCGGATCGCCTTCAGCCTGACCGAACCTGTCGGCCCCAGGAATGAGTTCGCCCGGTTGAGCTTTGGGGAGGAACTCCTGCACGCGTCCTGCCGCCAGAGCCTGTCCTGCCAGCGCAACAAGCACGATGAGGGAGACGATCCCGATCAGCGCTGTCTGCAGGCAAGGGATGAGCCGTGATGGGGCGAGATGCAGAAAACGCAATCTTTCCAACAGGGGACCGTCCGCATTCGGAAAAGGTTTCTGAGCGGAAAAGCAAACCGGCTGGCGAGCGGGAAACGTTCCAGTCCCGGCCGATGTCTTTTCCGAGGCGCGCTGATATAGGGAGGTCAACGAACCCAGTGCACCATGAGGCGCGTCTGCGATGCGTTCATTGATCTGGCGCAAGTCGAAGGTAAGAAAATTCATTATCATCGCCTGTGGCCCTTCACCACTTTGCGCTGTTGGATCAATATGTCGGGAGAGTTGGATGCCTCTTTTGAAAGCTGAGCCTGCAGGATCCGTGCGATCTCTCGAGGAACTGTTTGCCATTGCGTCCGCCATGGAGCACGAGGCGGCGGCCCGCTATGCAGAGATTGCCGAGCGCATGCGGCGGGAGGGCAATCCAGCACTGGCTGAGGTCTTCGAGCGTCTCTCAGCCGATGAGAGAGGCCACCTCGATAATGTCGTTCACTGGTCGCAGAAGACGAAGGGGAAGCATCCCGACCCGGCCCTTATTCGGTGGCAGCTTCCTGAAACGTTCGATGATGAAGGGGCGGCAACAATCGATCCGCGCCTGCTGAGTGCCTATCGTGCGCTCTCCATGGCCGTCCGCAATGAGGAGCGCGCTTTTGCCTTTTGGACTTATGTTGCCGCGCACGCGCAATCGGCTGAAGTTCGTCAGGCAGCGGAGACAATGGCCCATGAGGAATTGGAGCACGTCTCCACGCTTCGGCGCGAGCGGCGGAATGCATTTCATGCGCAGCGTGAGCAGGCTGGCTCAGATGCGCAGCAGAGCGAGGATGATGCTGCCCGTTTGGAAAGTCGGCTTGCGGATCTGCTGAAGTCCATGGCGGCTCAAGCGACGCATCCAGAGGAGCGCGTGCGCCTTGAGAATTTCGCGGAGGAAGCGCGCCGCCATGCAGAAGAGCTTGAGCGATTCTCCCTGCCTATTCCTGGGCCAGCAGCCATGAGGGCGGCTCTGGATGATCCCTTGGCTTTGGCCGAGTTGCTCACTGACCTTTATCTGGCCGCAGGTGATTCTCTTCAGGACGAGAAAGAACTGAGGCAGGTCCAAAGACTGGCCGGGCGTGCCATTGCGCGGTTGGCCTGGCTGCGCGCTGATCTCCCGGAACTCAGGAGAGATTGAACGAGATCTCATGGCCTGATCTGGCTGCTGCCGTTTCGGTCAAGGCTTGATCGTGATAAGCCCTTCCAGACTGGCTTTTTCGAAGTCGTTGACGAGAACCTCAACCTTGATCTGCCACGTCCCCGACAGCGGCAACACCAAACCATCGACCGACCATTCGTTCCTCCCTGCTTTTACTGCAGAGCGCTCAATGGGTTCGATTCCTGAATCGGGTTTTGCCAAGATTAGCGAAATCTCTTTGGGATTCATCGTCTCCCCATGCATCGAGGCGACGGTGATCGTCGCCCGTGTCGCTGCACGATGCCCCGGAAAGAGAGTGACTTGCGCCATGAGTTTCGATGCATGCAGATGAACGCTCGTCGAAGAACTGATCTCTGGCGCGGATGCCAGAACCCGTGGGGGAGGAGTGAAACGCCACAACCCTGCGAGTGCGAGAATGGCTGCAACGAGCACGATCTCGGCCGCAATGGATCGGATGAGCCACTTTCTGCCAGATCCTTCGGGAGATGCTAGGGCCGGCGTAAGCCAAAGACGATTCATGCCTGCCAAGCCAAGAAGCCCCGCGACGAGCAATGTCTTCGCAATGAGAATCCGGCCGTAGGCCGTGCCGATAAGATTGGCGGGCGCGGCGACCTGGACCACCGCTAGCACGAGACCAGCCAGGCTCATAATCCCCACAGCAACGAGCGCTCCGGACGAGAACCGGCGAACAACCGGAAGGGCCAGCAGAGGCGGGACTTGGCGTAGAAGCTGCATCAATGGGATCAGGGCTCCGACCCAATAAGCAACCCCGATGCTGTGCAGAAACACGGCAGGGCGCGTCAGCCATTGAGGAGGCGCCGAGCTGGCATGACCGCTCAATGCTATCGACATTCCAACGCCGATGAGGGCCATGAGGCTCAAGCCTCGCCCCCACGGCTCCGCCCTGACGCGCTTACCAGCCGATGCTAATGCGAACGCAGTCAGCGCAGCTGTGATTGTCGGACCAAACGATGTCTGCCATCCAGCCGACCATATGAGAGACGATCCTAAATCGGGGAGCGAAAGCCCCAGAGCATCAAGCCCTTGAAAAGCCAGTGAGGCCAGTGCCGCTCCGGTGCCCACGACAAGGAGGATAGTCAGTATTCGGGCGGTTTTCCGAGACGGGAGTGTGGGCGCGATCCATCTTTGGAAGAACACGCCTCCCACGCCTGCGAACAACCCCAGATAAATCAGCATCCGCGAAAGCCAGAGAGCGACGTGGACATCCCAGGATTGTCCCGCCTCCGATCCGGTCTTGACCGTCGTCGACGTTCCAATCGAGAAAACAACCGAGCCGCTGATCGGGTGACCGTCACCCGAAACCACACGATAGCTCAGGACATGACTGCCAGCAGGGAGATCGGCTGGCAGCCTGATGTCGAGGAGCGTGTCGTGGCCAGCAACAGGCAGCTCGCGATGAACATGTCCCTGCGCATCGGCCAGATTGGCCATCAAAGGAGCAATGGGCTCGTTGAAGCGTAGCTCCACGTTGGACGGAGCCGTCTCGACGACGGCTCCGTCCGCAGGATTCGAAGAGACAAGTGCTGCATGCGCGGAGGCGCGCTCGCCGTATAGGACGGCGAGCGCAAACCAGATGATTGTGACGAGCATGCGCATGATTTGCTCCAGGGAAGAGACAGAATGTGACTCTTCCCATCGATCAATGAGTCGCAGCCTTGGCGGGCAGGAGCTTCAGCCCGGGAGCGGGATACTTGTAATCATCCGCTTTCTTGCCCTCCGCAGGGATCTCAATCCACCGATCCGCTTTGCCGCCTTCACATTCCTGTACGGTTGGGAAGTACAACGTGGTCTCAGGCTTGAGGCGATCCGTCAGGAGCGCACGGAAGACGAACTCATCGTAGTGCTCGTCCCGTAGATTGCCTGTCCAGATGATCTCCTTCACGCCCTCGGTGGCGGGAGTCCCATGGTAGTCATAAGGCTGGTCGTAGGTTCCACGAACCGTCTCCAGCGTCCACCCGGATTTGGGCATCGGCTTGACGGCAATCACGCCCTCCGGAATGCGAACCCTCAATTTCAATGTCGGCGCGCCGTCGCAGCCATGGCCGACGCGCAGCACGGCCTTGTATGTTGAATTGATGGGCGCCTGCTGCGTTTCAAGGGTCGTGTGAGCCAAGGCAGGGCATGCGAGAGCGATGAGAGACGACGCGACAAGCGTCGAACGAAGGCGATCGGTAAACATGATTCAGTCCTATTGAAGAGAGTTTCGTGTGGCGGCTCAGGCTGCGGCAGGAGGGGCGCGCGGGCCGATAGGACGAAACAGGACGATGTTTGCTGCCGCTTCCGTCTCATGCTGGAATGCGAGCGTATGGGATTCAATCCTCGGCCAAAGCCAGGAAGCATACCCGGCGGGAGAAGCAGGCAGACCGGGATGTGCGCCGAGGATGCAGCACGAAGCTTTGTGCGTCATGCCTCCTTTGGGCATGTCGGCATCGCGATCGGCCGTCTGCGCCGTGTGGGAGGCATGAACGCCGGCATTCTCCCTTGCGCCGTCGGTGGAGCGGCCGGCCCCCACGGCGATCAGGAGAATGTGGAGAGCCAACACCAAGGCAGAAACAAAGGCGGTTGCCTTTCGAGCCAGCTCAGCAATATGCCTTGGAATGCGCATGGCCGTTACCTAGGCTCCAGGCCAGGCGCATCAACGACATCGCCTTGGGTCGTCTGAGCTTTCGACCCCGAAAGGCGCCTGGGGCTCTGGCGCGAGGTGAGCGACAGAATGCCGGCGAGCCCTGCGAGTGCGAGGAGGGTTACGATGCCACTGACTTTCCGTCCGCTGGTCCATTCCGTGAGGTCGGAGACGAAGCGCAGGGCCATCGATGCATGGAGGAGCATCAATGGCCCATAGAGTGCGGCTGAATAGCGAATGCGGATTCCGACAACAGCCGGAAGGATGATGAGGGCATGGCCAAACACCATGGACAGGACGAAGCCGACCAGCAATCCATGAAGAATGGCGTCGTACGCGAAGCCGTTGCTGGTGGGGTCCGCGATCAGCAATGCCCCGACGATCGCCAGCCAGGCATATCCCGCCATCATGCAGACGGCCATGAACCGGGTTTGCCCCGTCCGTCGAATGTTCAGGGAGGCAATATCATGACGCAGGAGCCAGGCAGCCAGCATGATGAGAGCGCTGCCAAACAGAATGGCGCCGTTTTCGCTTGTCAGCTCGTTCTGCGCTCCGGCTGCAAGCAGGCTGACGGCGAAGAGGAATAGGGCTTCGCCTCTACGCTGGGGTGCCACGATACGGCTCAGCTCGAGGCGCTCGCCTGCAATGGTGAGGATCAGGAAACTGACCCACCAGCCGGAAATTTCGGGGACCGAATAGCCCATGAGCCAGAGCACGTTTCCGGCAAGCCATGCCAGGGCTCCAAACAACAGCGTTCCTGTAAAGAGGGCGGGCTGCTGGACCGTGATAAAAAGCGATCCCCCGGCCAGCAGGAATGCTGCCATGACATAGGCAGCCGCAGCCACTTCCACGGGAGCGCCTGCAATCAAAACGAGACTTCCAAGCACTGAGAGGGCAGGGGCAGCGTAGCTCCATATCGACCCGAGGGCGGCGGCACGCTCGAGGCTGATAAGGGTCCCAAAGAGCCCGCATATCATGAGCGGCCCGTGGATCCCGGCGAGGGTCGTGCCATGCGGCAGGATCCAGCCGAGGCGCTCAAGGGCTCCGTAGAACCCAGCGAGGACGATCAGGACGGCCGTCGACAGAATGAACGAGCGAACGCGCCGCTTCTGACTGGCGGACAGCACGCGCGGAAGTTCTTCGTCAAATATACGGGCTGGCCCTGCCGCCGACATGGGACCTCCAAGAAGCAAGAGGCATGAGGAGCCTCAAGTGCCGAGGAATATCTCTCGTCGAGGGAGGCCCGTCTTTGATAGAGCGCAAACGGGATTCATAAGGTCGACGGCCAGTCTCATAGGAGGTCAGTTGATCCCTCTCAGAGACGGAAGCCGCTTGCCGATCGCATGGTCGGAACGGCGAGCCCCTCACATCAGAGACTTGAGTGAGGGGCCCTTTGCCGTAAGGGGATTAGTGGACGACAAGGACCGGCAGCTTCGAGTGTGAAAGAACTTTTACGGTCTCGCTGCCGAGAAACATGGCGGAAACGCCACCGCGGCCGTGGGAGGCCATGACGATCAGATCACAGCCACGGCCTTCTGCAGCACGAATGATAGCCTGATAAGGTTCGTCGTCCTCACGGTGTATGAGACTTGCCTCCACGCCCGCATCTGCGGCTATCCTGGAGGCATCTTCAAGAATCTTCGACGCCTCCTTTGCTGCGTGCGCCTTGTAGGACGAGGCCGTCTCTTCAAGCTGCTCGGCCTCCAGGCTGAAGGTGTGAAAGCGCTCCGAGACCGTGAGGAGAGTAACCTTGGCGTTTAATGCCTTGGCCAGCTGCACGCCATGCGCGACACCGCGTGTCGCCAGAGATGATCCATCAGTCGCGATCAGAATGTGCCTGTACATCGAAACCTCCTCGCCGGGCTGCTAAGCTTCCCCTCGCGATGGAGCCATGATCAGCCCAATCTTGGATACTGGGGCTGATTATAATCCAATTGCAGGATGTTACATGCAGTTTTCGGTAAGGGCCAAAGCCAGATCTCTACCCCCATCATCTGGGCTTCCTTGGATGCTTCCTGCTCAGGATCAGACGCTGACAAGGGGCAGGTCGTCCAGCCGAAGGCTCTGCAAGACGCGGACCGTATCCGCGGGAAGCGGCGTCGAGCGGCGCGTCTGTTTATCGACCATGACGATGGTGGCCTCCGCCGTCGCGGCGAGACGACCGTTATCGAACATGCCCTGCGCCAGGGTAAACGAGCTGCGGCCGACTTTGAGAATACCTGTGCCGATATCGACGGTACCGGGCCAGAAGAGCTCGGAGCGGAAATCGATCTGCAGCCGTGCGATCACGAAGCTCGTGCCTTCGGGCGCGAGCGGCCTTGCCGGATCATACATGAAAGCCACCCGGCCGATTTCCGAGTAGGTGGCGAAAACCGCGTTGTTCACGTGCCCTTGCCGGTCCATGTCCGCATAGCGGATCTCGGCCGATGTCCTGTGTGGATATGCCTCCAGCGGGCGTTGAGGGTTCGTGTCGATCATCGTTTCGTCCTTGAGCCTCTGCTATGGAACAGCAAAGGGAGCAACAGCAAAAGGTCCCCTTGTGGAACTATTTTGGTCGCCGCTTGCCCCCCGCTCTTCTATAGGGATGGGCAATAGGGACAACCATTGCCAGGAGAGTCTGATGAAGCGAGCGCGTAACGAAGTGACGGAACCGCAGGATGCCGAGGCGCGCCGGAAGATTCCTCCGGTCATCTGCTATCCCGTCGACACCCTGCCACGTCCCAACCTTGCGGCCTATCAGGCGGTGCGTGAGGGTTGGCAGAAGATGGATGAGGTCATCGTGCCGCCGCGCGAAGCACGCTGCTTCTCGGTGCCGGCCGGCTCGTTCTTTCGTATCGTGAGCATCGAAGGCCCACAGGTGGGGGACTTGAACCTCTGGGCAGCGGAGGATCTGGACGAGCGATTCTTCTCCGGTAAGACGCGCGCGCTGCACGGCACGCATCTGTCCACCGGCGATCAGCTCTGGTCATGCCTGCCTTACTTACGGCCCATGGCGACGATCACGCATGATACGCTCGATTGGTACGGCTTCGACGAGTTCGGCGGCTCCGTGCATGACGTCATCGGCACACGCTGCGATCCCTACACACACAAGCTCCTCACCGGTCATGAATATCACCATTGCTGCCATTCGAACCTGACGCGCGCACTCGCCGACAAGGTGGGCCGCTCGCGCGAGGCCGTGGAACCTGCGGTGCACGACGTGCTCAACGTCTTCATGTGCACGGGCTTCACGCGCGATACGGGCCAGTACTTCATGAAGGCGAGCCCCGTGCGTCCCGGCGATTACCTGGAGTTCTTCGCGGAGATCGATCTTCTCGGCGCCTTGTCGGCCTGCCCGGGCGGTGACTGCAGCGCAGAGCATTCGAGCGATGTGGCCGTGTGCCATCCGCTGCTTGTCGAGATCTACAAGCCGAAGGCCACACCTGAGGGTTGGGCCCCGGCGCCTCGTAACAGCTACAGCCGCAAGCATGGCGACTGAACACGAAAAGGGCCCCGAAAGGGGCCCTTCTTCTTTATCTGACCACCCGCAGCGGCTTGACGGCCGGACCTGTGAAACGGTTTGTCGCGAGATCCCCTACGGGCTTGTTGGAAAAGCCCATATGGACGCTGGGCTCCGCCGCCATCAAGGCGCTCAATGCCGTCGTCGAGTTCTGCTGCGCATGGGCTGCAGGAGCCTTCGGCTCGGGAGCCGCAGCCGTCTTCCCCCTGGCATCTTTCGCCGAGGCCTTGGGCAGGTCCTTGGGCGTCGAGCCCGTGACCGGAATATCGACGGGGCTCGCAGAGGCGACAGCGATGGCACGATCAGGACGCGGCGGCGGCAGGGGTGCAGAGCTTGCGGAGGCAACCTCCACCGCGCCGCGCAGTTCGCTCTGCAGCGGGATCGGATTCGTCGCCGCGAGCGAGCCGGGGCGTGCCGGCGGGAGCGGGGCGTAGGCGAGCACGGTGGTCTCGCCCGCGTCATCCGCATCGGGACGGCGCGGCGGCACAGGTGCGAAAGCCATGCCCTTGGCAATCGACATCTCGTTCTGCGCTCCCGGTCCCTGCTGCCATGCGAGCGTCGGGCCGCTCGGCGTATCGACCGTGCTCGGCAGGCCGCTGATGCGGGTCGGCGGCAGAGGCGCGGATGAAGGAGGCGACAGATCCTCACGCAGAGCCGGGGCCATTGCGGCCATCACGGCAGGTGCCGGAGCCGGCTCGGGCCGCGCCTGCGCCATCATCACAGGAGCCTGGCGCGCCATCGGCGCGTTCCTGTTCTCATATTGCTGCAGGACAGCCTGGGGCGATTGATCGTCCGCATAATAGCCGCCCGGTGCATTGCTGGTGCTGCGCGATGCCACAAGCGCGCGGCTCGGGCGGGACGCGGCGCGGATCTCCTCCGCGTCCTCCTCCTCATCCTCAAGGCCGAACAGGGTCGCCCAGAAGCTCTTGCGGCGCGGCTGCTGGGCGGCGATCGCCTCTTCCGCATCCGCATAAGCCGAGTAGCCCGCCACGGTGCCGCCCTTGGCCAGCACCTCGGCACGGGCCATGTCGTAGCCGGGCAAAGGCCTGCCATCGGCCGGAATATGCACTGTCTTGCCGTCGGGGAAGAGGCTCACGAGCTGATCGCGCGTCATGCGCGGCCAGGCGCGAACGCTGCCCACATCGAGATGCACGAACGGCGTATAGGCATTGGGATAATAGCCGACGCCGCCGTTCTGGAGCTTCATGCCGACGGCACGCAGGCGCGAGGCAGGCACGTCGGGGAGATAGAAGTCCAGGGCCTTGCCCTGCATGTGCTGGCTGTTCTTGGCCACGACGCTGGAACGCCGGCGCAGCATGGAATTGGTCTGAGGTGAGCGGTAGGCCGAGTTCACGTGCACGGGCGCGCTGGAACCCACCTCGCGATAGACCTCCCACACCGTATCGAACAGACGCGGGTCCATGCGGGTCGGCTCATCGCGCCGCCAGTCGCGCAGGAACCAGTTGAGCTGCTGCAAGGCGGCAGAATCGTACTGGCCGTTGCGCCGGAACGTGACGGTGAGAGTTTCCTTGGTGTTGTTGTGATAGAAGGTCAACGTGCGCGTATCGCCGTTGGCGATGGCGTCCTGCGTGCCGCGCACGCCGCCGACCATGACGGCTAAAAAGGCCGCAAGACCAAAGCCGGCGCGACGCACCAGGCCGTCGGAACGCAATACTCTCACTGGGATACTCGTCTTGTACTCGCTGCACTCGGGGCAGTGCAGTAATCACTTATAGTGAAAGGATCTTTGCCGAAGACGGTTACCTTGGAGTTAAACAGGCCACAAAAAAGCGGCCCTTAAAGGCCGCTTTGAAGAAGATCAGGGGGCGAGATTGAGAGCCGCCCGGATCTTCTGATCGAGGCCATAGAGATCGGGGAAGGATTTAAGCCCGCCCTTCTCGTCGGCCGCGAGCGTAAAGTAGGCGAGGTGCACGGGCAGGGGCTTGGGCAGGAACACCGTGCGTTCGCCCTTGCCGATCAGGCCTCGCAGCTTCTCCTCGGTCCACTTGCCGTCGTCGCCCATGATCTCTTCCGCCAGTGCGAAGGGTTTGTCCACGCGCACGCAGCCATGGCTGAAGGCGCGTTTGGCGGCCGAGAACAGATTGCGGTTGGGCGTGTCGTGCAAATAGACCGCGTGCTGGTTGGGGAACATGAACTTCACGAAGCCCAGCGCGTTGCGCTCGCCCGGCGGCTGCTGCACCATGATGCGGTCACCCTTGCGAATGATCTTATAGCCCTTCTTCGCGGCGTAATCCGGATCGTTTGCGAGAGCAGGTAAGATCTCCTTCTTCATGATGGACGGCGGAATCGTCCAGGACGGGTTGACCACGAGGTACTTCATGTCCTCGGAGAAGATCGGCGTCTGCGATTGCTCTTTGCCGACGATCACCCGCGTCTCGTACGCAACCTTGCCGCCTTTCATGAGCTGGAGGCGGAATTCCGGTACATTCACCATGATATGGCGTGCCCCAAGATCCTCGGGCAGCCAGCGCCAGCGCTCCATGTTGGCGATCAACCCCGCTTCCCGCTGCGCCAGCGAGGGGCCGGACAAGGCAGCGACCGTCTGCTGTGTGAGAACGCCGTTGGTGGGCAGGCCCTTTTCCTTCTGGAAAGCGGCGACCGCCGAGGCCAGACGCTCGTCATAGACATTCTGGTTCTGGTCGTCCTTCAGATTGAAGCGGGCGCGGATCAGCGGCACGCGCGGGTCCTTCATGCCGACCCGAAGCGCCGGACCCTTGGGCACGCGCACGCTCGGCTGCGACGGATGACTGGCGCGCAGTTCCGCGAGCCGCTCTTTGAGTGCACGATAGCCTGCATGCGGTGGGTTGTAGGAAGCGAGCGCCGCATTCGCGTCCTTGGCGAAGGCGACCTTCTTCAGAACCTCGCCGGCATCCGGAATCGCCAGTTGCGGTGTCACGAGGCGCGAGAGGCTGGAGGGCTCGATGCGTCCGCCGCGGGCATCGCGCGCATAGCGGGTCACGGAGGCCGAGAGCTTCAGGTCGGCCTCTGCCCATTGCGCGGGCGAGGCGTCCTTACGCAGCTTCAGATCGGGCAGGGGGTAATCGGTCGGATCAAGCCCGTCCTCGTCGGCAGCCTTCAGCCGCGCGACGGCCCCCATGGCAGCGGGTGTGAAAGCGCCGTCCTGGGCCCATGCCAGGGGGCGCTCGGCCTGCGCATAGAAGGCCGTCAGAGCCTCGCGTTCCTTCTTGCTCAGGCCCAAATCGCGCATGGCTGCATCGTTGGCGAGCAAGCCCTCCATCGTCATGTGCAGCAGATCCTGCTGCATGAGTGCGGTGACGGGTGCGGCATCCGGTAGGGGAATCTCGATGGCGGGTGCCGGCTTCAGATCGGCAGTGTCGAGGGTCACCGGCGCGGGCTCGGGCACAGGGATGGCCTGGAGAACCGTGGTCTCCTTTTCCGCTGAGGGAGGCATCGACACATCGTGGAACGACGGTTCGGCGGGGCTCTGTGCAAGGATGGGCTGGGACGCATCGGTGGTGCCGTTCGTCACGGTCTGCGCCATTGCGGAGAGAGACAAGAGTGACGCCGATCCGATCAGGCCCAGCCAGAATGCCGTCTTGCGCAGATCACGCATGACCCATCTCCCTTATCGCAATAGGTTGGAGGACGTTGCATCCTCCGCCTTCAAATCAAATTTGTCAGTGTGCGGGCACACGTCTGCTACGCTTAACGCACAAAGGCGTCATGCGGCTGCATCACTTAAACCAAGTTCTTTCAATTTTCGGTAAAGGGTCGAGCGGCCGATTCCGAGATGACGTGAGATGGCCGACAGATGTCCTTGATAATGCTGAAGAGCAAAGCGGATCGCGCGTTCTTCCAGCTCCGCCAATGTCAGCATGTCGCCGCTCTCGCGAATCAGTGAAAGCGCATGCGGAGCAGGCTTTTCAAACTGTTCCTGCGTGCGAATGGGCGCAAGCGTTCTTGCCGCCGGAACCGGCGGGATCTCAATGCGGAAGCCCTCCACACGGGCTGCGATTTGGGGAAACTCGCTAGGCGTCAAAAAAGCTCCATCGGCGAGGATCACCGCGCGATAGACGGCATTTTCGAGTTGACGGAGATTGCCCGGCCAGTCGTAGCGGGTCAGCAAGGTCAGCGCATCCGCCGACAATCCTCGGATCTTCTTTCCTTCGTCCTTTGCGAAGCGCTCGGCGAAAAAGTGGGCCCATTCGGCGATTGTTTCACGCCGAGCCCTCAAAGGACGTAGAGCAAGAGGCATCGCCTGAAGGCGATAATAGAGATCCTGGCTGAATCGGCCTTCGCGCACCTCGTCCGCCAGAGCGAAGCCAGCGCTCGCGATGATCCGCACGTCGAGGCGTCGGGCCGGTCGCGAGACCGTATCCTGGTGGAAAATCGTCTCCGTCAGCTGGGTTTGAGCTTCCTGAGACAGGTGCTCCACGCCTTCGATGAACAGCGTGCCGCCATTGGCCTCCCTCAGGTGCCGGAGCAGGCTGCCCCCCTGAATGCTTCCCTCTAAGCGGGCCTCTTCTGTGAGCAGGCTGATGAAAGGGCGGGCCTTGCGATCACTGTTCTCATGGATTGCCCTGGCCAGCGCCTTGGCACCGCTGCCGGCCTCCGTCTCGACCAAGACTGAGAGGGCCGAGCGCGCCGCCCGGTCGGCGAGCCGAGCCGTCCTTTCCCGTTCCGAGCCCGCGACGAAACCGGCCGTGCCCTGGCGAAGAGCGCGGATGTCGTCTGCGAAGAACCGGTGGAGGGGCATGAGGCGGATGATGTCTTGGGGAATCGGTCCGGCGATGCTGGGCGACAAGGGTAAACCGGAACTTAACGCGGGTTGCTTTTGAAGGACCCATCCCCTAACGCCTGGGTTGATCCGAGAGACGAGGCAGCCAATATGTGATGCAACCTCTTTCAACCTTTCTTTCAGCAATGTCCCAGAAAGCTTCTCCCGTGAATCAGTCATCCTCAACCGGCGCCGCTCAGGTCGATCTCGGCTCGCTTCCTGAGTGGAACCTGTCCCACCTTTACCCGGGCATGGACAGCGCGGTGTTCAAGAGTGATCTCGCGAGAGCCGAGGAAGAGTGCAAGGCCTTCGCCGAGGCCTATCGCGGCAAGCTTGACGGGATCGCTCGGGCCGAGAACGCCCCGCAGATCCTCACCGAGGTGATCAAGCGCTATGAGGCGCTGGAGGATCTTCTCGGTCGCATCATGTCCTATGCCGGGCTCATCTATTCCGGGGACACGACCGATCCGGTTCGGGCCAAGTTCTATGGCGATACGCAAGAGCGCCTCACCACCGCTTCCACCGAGCTGCTTTTCTTCGGGCTCGAGCTGAACCGTATCGAGGATGAGGTGCTGGACAAGGCGGTGGCTCAGGCGCCGCTGTCTCACTACAAGCCCTGGATCGAGGATCTGCGGAAGGACAAGCCCTATCAGCTCGAAGACAAGATCGAGCAGCTTTTCCATGAAAAATCCGTGACGGGGCGCTCGGCCTGGAATCGCCTGTTCGACGAGACCATAGCGTCCTTACGCTTCACGGTGCGCGGCGAGGAGCTTCCCATCGAGCCCACCCTCAACAAGCTGCAGGATCCGGACGAGAGCGTGCGCAAGGATGCCTCCGATGCGCTCGCCAAGACCTTCAAGGCGAATCTTCGCACCTTCACGCTGGTCACGAACACACTCGCCAAGGACAAGGAAATCTCCGACCGCTGGCGCGGCTTCCGGGATGTGGCGGATTCCCGTCACCTCGCCAATCGCGTCGAGCGCGAGGTGGTGGATGCTCTGGTTGCCGCCGTGCGCGAAGCCTATCCGCGCCTGTCGCATCGCTATTACGCGCTCAAAGCCAAGTGGTTCAACAAGGACAAGCTCGACCATTGGGATCGCAACGCGCCGCTTCCCAAAGTCGAGCAGCGCTCCATTCCCTGGAACGAGGCGCGCGAGACCGTGCTCTCCGCCTATTCCGCCTTCTCTCCGCGCATGGCGGACATCGCCCGCCGCTTCTTCGACGAAGGCTGGATCGATGCGCCGACGCGCCCCGGCAAGGCGCCGGGTGCCTTCGCCCATCCGACCGTGCCGTCCGCACACCCTTATGTGCTGCTCAATTACCAGGGCAAGCCGCGCGATGTGATGACGCTTGCCCACGAATTGGGCCACGGCGTGCACCAGGTTCTCGCCGCGCCCAACGGCGCGCTGATGGCACCGACGCCATTGACGTTGGCTGAAACGGCGAGCGTGTTCGGCGAGATGCTCACCTTCCGCCGTCTGCTCGACCAGACCAAGGACCCGGTGCAGCGCAAGGCGATGCTGGCGGCCAAGGTCGAGGACATGATCAACACGGTCGTGCGCCAGATCGCGTTCTACTCCTTCGAGCGCAAGGTGCATCTGGAGCGTCGCAACGGTGAGCTTACTGCCGACAAGCTCTGCGAACTCTGGATGTCCGTGCAGGATGAGAGCCTTGGTCCGGCAATCCGCCTCGGTCCCGGCTATGAGACCTTCTGGACTTATATCCCGCACTTCATTCACTCGCCGTTCTACGTCTACGCCTATGCCTTCGGCGATTGCCTGGTGAATTCGCTCTACGGCATCTACGAGCGCTCGAACGAGGGCTTCGTGGACCGCTATTTTGCGCTGCTCTCGGCCGGCGGTTCCAAACCCTACTCGGAGCTTCTCGCCCCGTTCGGTCTCGACGCCCGCGATCCGTCTTTCTGGCAGATCGGTCTGTCCATGATCGAACGGCTCATCGGCGAGCTGGAGGCGATGGAAAAGGCGGCGTGATGCCTGCATAGGCGCGATGGGCCCGAGGCGCTCCTTCCGTAAAGAGCGCCTCGGGCCCATTTGCGACTTCATCGGAAAGAACTGTTCGTATGGCTGATCGCGACAACGAAGCAAACCGCTTCTCTGCCCGTGCTGCGCGCTATGCGCGGGTGGGGGCCAATATGGGCGGTGTTGCCGCGCGCATGGCGGGAGCACGCCTCTTCGGCGGCGATGTGCGCGATGCCTCCAACGCGGCGGCGCTCGCGCAGGCCCTGGGCGGTCTGAAAGGACCGATCATGAAGGTGGCGCAACTGCTCGCCACCATTCCCGATCTCATTCCGCCGGAATACGCCGCCGAGCTGCAGAAGCTGCAGAGCGAAGCGCCTCCCATGGGTGCGGCTTTCGTCAGGCGGCGCATGCAGGCGGAACTCGGGCCGCAATGGCAGAGCCGCTTCGGCTCCTTCGATCTCAATCCCGCAGCCGCAGCATCCCTGGGCCAGGTGCATCGGGCCACGACGAAAGGCGGCGAGAAGCTCGCCTGCAAGCTGCAATATCCCGATATGCAATCGGCTGTCGAAGCGGATCTGAAGCAGCTCGAATTCGTGTTCGCTTTGCACCGGCGCATGGATCCCGCCATCGATACGCGTGAGATCGCGAAGGAGATCGGCGAGCGCGTGCGCGAGGAGCTCGATTACGAGCGCGAGGCCAAGCACGCCTCGCTCTATGCGGAGGCTCTGGCGGGCGTTGACGATGTGCGCGTGCCGCGGGTTCATCCGGAGTTGTCGACCAAACGGCTTTTGTCGCTGCAATGGCTCGAGGGCGAGAAAATCCTGCAATTCGTGGAAAGCCCGGTCGAGATCCGCAATCGTCTCGCGATTGCGATGTTCAAGGCATGGTGGCACCCCTTCAGCCACGCCGCCGTCATTCACGGCGATCCTCACCTTGGCAATTACACCGTGTTCTCCGAAGGCCGAGAGGCGAGGGGGATCAATCTTCTCGATTACGGCTGCATCCGCATCTTCCATCCCCGTTTCGTCGGTGGCGTGGTCGATCTCTATCGCGGGCTCCAGACGAATGATCGTGCCCGGATCGTTCATGCCTACGAGACCTGGGGCTTCAAGAACCTGTCGAACGAGCTGATCGATATCCTCAATATCTGGGCGCGATTCATTTACGCGCCGCTTCTCGACGATCGAGTCCGCACGGTGGCAGACGGCGTGAAGCCCGGCGAGTATGGCCGCCGCCAGGCTTTCGAGGTGCATAAGGCGCTGAAAGAAAAAGGGCCGGTCACGGTCCCGCGCGAGTTCGTCTTCATGGACCGGGCGGCGGTGGGCTTGGGCGCCGTATTCCTGCATCTCAGGGCCGAGCTGAATTACCACCGGCTGTTCGAGACCGAAATCGAGCGCTTCTCCCTTGAGGGGCTGGCACAGCGCCAAGCCGAGATTCTCGGCACTTCCGGTTTACCGATTCCTATGTAATGAGGTTGCGTCTTGAGCGGAACGGCCTTACAGGGCCTAACCTACCGTCAGGGGCAGCCAATGAAGATCGTCTTCGTTCACCAGAACTTTCCGGGCCAGTTTCTGCGCCTGTCGCAGAGCTTCGTCGCCGAAGGCCACGAGGTCGTGGCGCTGGGCATGACCAAGCAATGCCTCCTGAAGGGGGTGAAATATTATCCCTACAACCCGGCTCCGGGGCCCGAGGACCCGAGATTCGAGGCCCGCTATTCTCCCGTGATCCCTCGCCTTCGCCGCGCCTATGGCGTGGCTCACAAGGCGCGGGAGCTCGCCAATCAGGGCTTCGAGCCCGATGTCGTCGTGGTCAACACGGGCTGGGGCGAGAATCTGTTCCTGAAGGACATCTGGCCCAAGGCCAAGCACGTGGCCTATTTCGAATATTACTATCACGCCAAAGGGCAGGACCTCGACTTCGATCCCGAGTTTCCCGTGACCGACGAAGAGGTGATCTGGCGGCTTCGGCTGAAGAACGCCATGCAGCTCGGTGCGCTTGACGCCGCCGACCTCGCCGTCGCCCCGACGAAATACCAGCGCGACACCTTCCCGACTTATCTGCATGATCGTGTTGCCATCATTCATGATGGCATCGACACCGAACGGCTCGCACCCGATCCCACCATAGGCATTCAGATCGGCAAGGACGGCCCCAAGCTAAGCCGCCAGAAGCCGGTGGTCACCTATGTCACCCGCAATATCGAGCCGATGCGCGGGGCGCATATCGTCTTCAAGAGCCTGCCTGATCTGCTCGATATCGACCCCGAGCTTCAGGTCGTCGTCATTGGCGGCAAGGGCAACAGCTATTCAGGCAAGGCCCCGGGTGGAAAATCCTGGTACGACCATTTCGTGTCCAAGATCGACCGGCCGGTGGACTGGTCGCGCGTCCATCTGGTCGGGAACCTGCCCTACGAGCAGTTCGTGAAGGTGCTCCAGGTTTCCTCCGCCCACATCTACATGACCTATCCTTTCGTCCTATCCTGGTCCTCCATTGAGGCTATGGCCCTCGAATGCCGGATCGTGGCCTCGGATACGGCCCCGGTTCGCGAGATCATTACGGATGGGGTGAATGGCCGTCTCTTCCCCTTCTTCGACCACAGAGCGCTTGCCGAGCGGGTGCGCGAGACTTTGATCGACAAGGAAAAATCAGCCGCCATGGCGAAGGAGGCCCGCCGGAGCGCGGTGGAGCGCTACGACTACGAGACGGTCTGCCTGCCGCAATGGCGCGAGTTCCTGGGGATAAAATAACGCTCCCACGCGTTCATAAAGTTTTCACGAGGGCGTCGCGAACGATTGCGGCGCCTCACCGCATGGGTTAAACGCAGCAATTAACAACCGATGCTAATAGGGCGTTGAATCATGGCCGATACAAAACATGCGCCGCATGGGGGTTATAGTCCGGAGATGGACGGTCCTGCCCATGAGGTGACCTACAACGGGTTCGTGCGGTTTGCCGAGATCGGCACGGCCGTCATTATCTGTCACGTTCTGGCTCTGGCCGTGGGTGGCATCAAGCATGCCTGGCTGACGGCGATTTTCGGGGTCATCCTCTCGCTTGCTGCGGGGGCATTCGGGGCGATCGCTCCCTCGATCGGGGTTCGTGCTCCGGCCGCCGTGGGCGTGCTTCTGCTTCTGGCACTCTTCCTCTACTGAGCTGCAAAAGGCCCTGTTTCCAGGGCCTTTTCTTTGTCTCAATCGATCGCAGGGGGCATTTATGCGAATCGCCGTTCTTTCCGAAACCGAGGGAGCGGAGACCCGCGTCGCCGCAACACCCGAGACGGTCAAGAAGTACAAAGGCCTTGGCGCCGACGTGGTGGTCCAGGCTGGAGCCGGCGCCAGGGCCGGCATCACGGATGCCGAGTTCGAGGCATCCGGCGCCACCATCGCGCCCTCCCGTGAGGAATCCTTAAGGGACGCCGATATCATCCTGAAAGTCCGCCGCCCTGCCGAGGGCGAGATTGCAGGCGCGAAGCCCGGTGCGCTTCTGATTGCCATCATGGACCCTTACGGCCAGGACGCGGCTCTGAAAAAACTGGCCGATGCCCAGGTCGCTGCCTTCGCCATGGAGCTGATGCCCCGCATCACCCGTGCGCAGGTGATGGACGTTCTCTCCTCCCAGGCGAATCTCGCCGGCTACCGCGCCGTGATCGACGCCACTGCCGAATACGGCCGTGCCATGCCGATGATGATGACGGCGGCCGGCACTGTTCCGGCAGCCCGCGTCTTCGTCATGGGGGCAGGCGTCGCGGGCCTCCAGGCCATCGCCACCGCCCGCCGCCTCGGCGCCGTGGTGACCGCCACCGATGTGCGCCCCGCCGCCAAGGAACAGGTGGAAAGTCTCGGCGCCAAGTTCATCGCGGTCGAGGACGAAGAGTTCAAGCAGGCCGAGACGGCCGGCGGCTATGCCAAGGAAATGTCGGCGGAGTATCAGGCGAAGCAGGCGGCACTGGTCGCCTCCCACATCGCCAAGCAGGACATTGTCATCACCACGGCCCTGATCCCGGGCCGTCCGGCGCCGAAGCTCGTGACGAAGGCCATGGTCGAATCCATGAAGCCCGGCTCGGTGATCGTCGATCTCGCGGTCGAGCGCGGCGGCAATTGCGAGGTCTCCAAGCCCGGCAAGGTGGTGGACCACAAGGGCGTGAAGATCGTGGGCCATCTCAATGTGCCCGGCCGTCTCGCCGCCACGGCCTCCAGCCTCTATGCAAAGAACCTTTATGCCTTCGTCGAGACCCTCGTCGACAAGGAGAGCAAGGCGCTCTCCGTGAAGTGGGACGACGAGCTCGTGAAGGCGACCTGCCTGACCCGGGACGGCGCGGTGGTTCACCCCGCCTTCCAGCCAAAAGCTTAAAGTTACCAGGGGGATCTCATGGCGACACTCACGCCCGAACAGGCCGTCGAGCAGGCCCGCGCAGCGGCCGAAACCGCCCAGCGAGCCGCAGAGCAAGCGCAAGTCCTAGCCGATCAGGTGGCCGCTGCCGCAGGTGCGGCCGTCGCTACCGTCACGCACGGCGCGGTGGATCCCACCGTGTTTCGACTGGCCATCTTCGTGCTGGCGATCTTCGTCGGCTACTACGTGGTCTGGTCGGTGACGCCCGCCTTGCACACGCCGCTCATGTCGGTGACGAACGCGATCTCCTCGGTGATCGTGGTCGGCGCGCTGCTGGCGGTCGGCGTCAATGTGGCCGATGGCCTTGGCGACGGCCCGATCTGGGCCCGGTCGCTCGGCTTCGTCGGCCTCATCCTGGCAAGCATCAACATCTTCGGCGGCTTCCTGGTGACCCAGCGCATGCTCGCCATGTACCGCAAGAAGGGTTGAGGCCATGTCGGCGAATCTTGCCTCCATCCTCTATCTCGTCTCCGGTGTCCTCTTCATCCTGGCGTTGCGCGGCCTCTCGCACCCCACCACCTCCCGCAGGGGCAATCTCTTCGGCATGGTGGGCATGGGCATTGCCATCCTCACTACGCTCCTGGTGCAGCCTCCGGAAGGTTTCGGCGGCTGGCTCCTGGCCTTCTGGGGTCTCGCGATCGGCGGCACCATCGGCGCGGTGGTGGCCAAGCGCGTGCCCATGACGGCGATGCCGCAGCTGGTGGCCGCTTTCCACTCCCTCGTTGGCCTTGCCGCCGTGCTGGTTGCCGCAGGCGCGCTCTATGCGCCGCAGGCCTTCGGCATCGGCACCGTGGGGACGATCCACGGCGGCTCGCTCTTCGAGATGGGACTGGGCGTCGCCATCGGCGCCATCACCTTCACCGGATCGGTGATCGCGTTCCTGAAGCTCGACGGGCGCATGTCCGGCAAGCCGATCCTGCTGCCGAGCCGCCACCTTCTCAACATCGGCCTGGGGCTGGCGTTGCTGGTGCTCCTCGTCACGTTCATCCGGACCGAGAGCCACACCCTCTTCTGGCTCATCGTGCTGGTGTCCTTCGTGCTCGGCATCACGCTCATCATCCCGATCGGCGGCGCGGACATGCCCGTCGTGGTGTCGATGCTCAACTCCTATTCGGGTTGGGCGGCGGCAGGCATCGGTTTCACGCTGGGCAATCTCGCGCTCATCATCACGGGCGCGCTGGTCGGCTCCTCGGGTGCGATCCTGTCCTACATCATGTGCAAGGGCATGAACCGCTCCTTCATCTCCGTCATCCTCGGCGGCTTCGGCGGCGAGACGGCGGGTGCCGCCGGCGGCACGGTCGAAACACGTCCCGTGAAGCAGGGCTCGGCGGACGATGCGGCCTTCATCATGAAGAATGCGTCCAAGGTCATCATCGTGCCGGGCTACGGCATGGCGGTGGCGCAGGCGCAGCATGCCCTTCGCGAAATGTCGGACAAGCTGAAGGAAGAAGGCGTCGAGGTGAAATACGCCATTCACCCGGTGGCGGGCCGCATGCCCGGCCACATGAACGTTCTGCTCGCCGAAGCCAATGTGCCTTACGACGAGGTGTTCGAGCTGGAAGACATTAACGGCGAGTTCGCGCAGGCTGACGTGGCCTTCGTGATCGGCGCCAACGACGTCACGAATCCGGCGGCGAAGACCGATCCTTCCTCGCCGATCTTCGGCATGCCGATCCTCGATGTGGAGAAGGCCAAGACCGTGCTCTTCATCAAGCGCGGCATGGGCTCGGGCTATGCGGGCGTGGAGAACGAGCTGTTCTTCCGCGACAATACCATGATGCTCTTCGGCGATGCGAAGAAGGTGGTGGACGAGATTCTGAAGAGTCTCTGATTTTCATCCGGACGATGACAAAGGGGCCCGGCTTGAAGCCGGGCCTTTTTTGTTGCGCACACGTCATGCCCGGGCTTGTCCCGGGTATCCACGTCTTGAACCGCAGAAGACGTGGATGGGCGCAACAAGTGCGGCCATGACGGGCGAGGATGAGAATGACGAAACGCACGAAAGCTGGTTTAAGAGGAGCCCTCTCAAGCCGCCCCGGATTCCGTCATGCCTTCCATCACCCTGCGCACAGCCCTGCCGCAAGACCGCGACACGGTCGTGGAGCTGATCCATCAGCTCAATGTCTTCGAGGCCGGTCTCGTGGGCGACCGGCGGCGGGACTACGATGGAGCCAATGCCTATTACGACGAACTCATGATGCGGCTCACGCGACGCAACGGGCGGATCGTTCTGGCCGAAGCGGGGGGCGTCGTCGTCGGGGCCATGGGCTTCTCGCTCGACCAGGATGCGGCCTATGTCGCCGCGGACGTCCGCAGCCACGGGACTGTGACGGACCTCATCATCCATGAGGAATGGCGCGGGAAGGGGATCGGCCGGATGCTGCTGAACGAGGCCGAGCGCCTCACGAAGGAGGCAGGCCTCAAGCGCCTCATGATCGGCGCCCTCGTTGCGAACGAGCGTGCCATACACACCTACGGCCAGTTCGGCTTCGAGCCCTATGTGTCGTTCCTGAAGAAGGAGCTATAAAGCCGGCGCATTGCACCGGCTTTGAAAGATTTGGGATCTGGTCTTCCGAAGATTACCGGAACAGGGTCGCCACGCCACCCTGGAGGCGGGAATTGCCCTGGCGGGCCACCGAGTTCGAGCTGTCGAGGGCCAGCGCGCGGGAATAGCTCTCGATCGCGCCCTGGCGATCACCCTTGCGCTCCATCGCCACACCGCGCCATGCCCAGGAATCGGCATCCTTGTTGTTGACGTTGAGCGCCGCGTTGAAGTCCTCAATGGCCTTGTCGAACTGGTTCGTCGCCACGTAGCTCTGGCCGCGGGCCGCATAAGGAGCCCCCACGAAGGGATTGCGGTCGATGGTGGCGTCGAAGTCCAGGATCGCCTGCTGATGCAGGCCCTGGCGTTGGTAGAGCAGGCCGCGCGAATGAAGTGCCTCGGCTGATTCGGGCAGGAGGCGGGTGGCCATGTTCAGGTCGTTCAGGGCTTCCTGATAGGCGCCCTGCGCCCGCAGCAGGTTGGCGCGGCCGATATAGGCAGGGCCGTAATTCGGATCCGCCTGGATGGAGCGGGTGAAGTCCGCCAATGCCTGGTCGTTCCGGTTGGTCTGGCGCAGCGCCAGGGCGCGATTCGTATAGGCCGGGGCATAGTTGGGATCGAGCTGGATCGCCTTGGTAAAGTCGGCCATGGCGTCGCTGTACCGGCCGACGCGGGCGTAAGCCGCGCCGCGGGTGTTATAGGCGCTCGGATCGTTCGGATTGCGCTGGATGACATCGGACAGGGACGCGATGTTCACTTGGCTCGTGCCTTGGGTGTCCTCTTCCACCACGGCGATCCGCTGGGTGGGGGCGCCTCCCACCGTGCTGCAGGCAGCAAGGCTCAAAGCGGTCAGGGCCAGGCTCAAAGGCGCAAAACGGCGAATCGATGGGGCGATCACCTTTGTCTCCAACTTCTTTACTCAACAAGGTGAGGGATGGTTTAGCGGATAAACCTTAACAGCCGTGAAACACGGCAACACGAAGGCAGTGTCAAGGAAAATAGTCCGGCATCCTTCAGAAATTCGGGTCAAAAGGTCGCCAAAGCGAGGCCCAGACATGCAAACAGCGCCCCTGCTTGCGCAGAAGGCGCTGTTTCACAATCGACGGGCTGGCCTCAAAGGGCCAGTTTGAAAATCTTAGCGAGCCGTCGTGCGCGGCTTCGAAGGCAGAAGGCCTTCGCGCTGCATGCGCTTGCGGATCAGCTTGCGGGCGCGGCGGACCGCCTCAGCCTTTTCGCGGGCCTTCTTCTCAGACGGCTTCTCATAGTGACCGCGGAGCTTCATCTCGCGGAAGATGCCCTCACGCTGCATCTTTTTCTTGAGAGCGCGGAGCGCCTGATCGACGTTGTTATCCCGGACAAGAACCTGCACGCGAATTCCTCGTATTTTGAGCCGTTTCGATTGTGTAAAAGAAAACGAGGCGCGCCATGCGCACCTCAATCTGGCTGGCGTCGATATCAGAAGAAGCCTTGCCTGTCCAGGGTTCCTTCCGACAAAAGCGCCACACCAGGACATTAACGTCAGGGTTTTTGAAAGGTTCAGTCCCTTTCAGGAAAAACCCGGGTCACATGCCCCATCTTGCGGCCAGCCCTGGCCTCCGCCTTGCCGTAGAGGTGCAGATGGGCGCCGGGCTCGACCAGAATCCGTTCCCATTCGTCTGCATCATGGCCGATGAGATTCTGCATCTCCACGCGGCCCAGACGCGCGGGCGAGCCGAGAGGCCAGCCGCAGATCGCCCGGATATGCTGCTCGAACTGGGACGTTGAGGCTCCACCGAGAGTCCAGTGGCCGGAATTGTGCACCCGGGGGGCAATCTCGTTCACCACCAGGCGTTCCTGGCCGTTTTCCGTCACAAGGAACAGCTCGACAGCCAGGACGCCCACATAATCGAGGGCATCGGCAATGCTTTTGGCAATCCGCATGGCCTCAGCTTCGGTCGCGGTTGAAACGCCCGCCGGAACCCGCGTGGTGTCGAGGATATGATGGCGATGCTCGTTGGCGCAGAGATCATAGGCGGCGAAGGCCCCGGAAGCCGTGCGGGCTGCCACCACCGAGACCTCCCGTTCGAAGGGCACGAAGCCTTCGATGATGCAGGGCGTACGACCTACCTCGGCCCAGGCGGCGACAGGATCGGTCTCGGCCCGGATCATCACCTGCCCCTTGCCGTCATAGCCGAAGCGCCGGGTCTTGAGCACGGCGGGGCGGCCCAGCCGTTCCACGGCCTCATTCAGCTCCGCCTCGTTGGAGAAGCCTGCAAAGGGGGCGACCGGAATGCCGAGGCCGGAGATGAAAGTCTTTTCCAGGAAACGATCCTGCGCCACGGCCAGGGCCTGGGCATTGGGCGCGAGCAGCGTATGGGCACTCAACGTTGCGGCCGTCTCGCTGGGGACGTTCTCGAATTCATACGTCACCACGTCCACGGCCTTGGCGAAACGGACCAGGGCGGCCTCGTCCTCGTACGGGGCGACGGTGACGTCCGCCGCGACGTCGAAGGCGGGGCTGTTCTCTTCCGGGGCGTAGATATGGGCTTTGAGGCCAAGCTGCGCCGCAGCCATGGCCATCATGCGGCCAAGCTGCCCGCCGCCTAAGATTCCGATGGTGCAGCCTGGACGGATCATGAGGTCAGCCTTCGTCGGAGGGGCGTTCGGCCACGCTGTCGCTCTGGCGCTTGCGCCAGGCATCGAGCCGTTCGGCAAGAGCGGGATCGTGGAGAGCGAGAACGGCGGCGGACAGAAGGGCCGCATTCACGGCGCCGGCCCTGCCGATGGCGAGCGTTCCCACCGGGATGCCGGCGGGCATCTGCACGATGGAGAGCAGGCTGTCCTGGCCCGACAGCGCCTTCGATTCGACCGGAACGCCAAAGACGGGGAGGGGGGTCATGGAGGCGGTCATTCCGGGAAGGTGCGCAGCACCCCCTGCGCCTGCGATGATCACCTGGAAGCCTTCCGCCTTGGCGCCCTTGGCGAAAGCGACGAGCCGGTCCGGAGTGCGGTGGGCGGAAACGATGCGGGAGTCGTAGGCGATACCGAGCGCGTCCAGGGTCTCGGCGGCATGGCGCATGGTCGCCCAGTCCGACTGACTGCCCATGATGATGGCAACGGGGGGTGGCGCCATGATGTGCTCCGGCTTTCAAGGCCTCAGAATTTGAAAGCCGGACATAGCGAAGGCTCTCACGGCAGGCAAGCATTAGCCGTAGGCGCATCGTGCTTAAAAAGTGGTCCCGGTTATTCGCTAGAGCACCGGACGAGAAAAGTGGAATCCACTTTTGGGTCCGGTGCGTTAAAGTTTGCAACATCGCCCCACGCTCCCTATAATCATCTCGTTTCCCTCACAACGTGAGACGAGATGCTCCGGTCCGGACCGGTTCGGAGCGCAAGAGAGTTTTGCCGTGCGGCGCCGATGTCCGGTGCCCGGCTTGAAGGAGGTTCGCCCCATGTCCCAGGGACCGCTGATGCCGAAGGCGACGGCCGTTTGGCTCGTCGAAAACACATCCCTGTCGTTCGATCAGATTGCCGATTTCTGCAAGCTCCACCCGCTCGAGGTGAAAGGCATCGCGGACGGCGAAGTCGCAGCAGGCATCAAGGGACTCGACCCGATTACCACGGGCCAGCTGACCCGCGAGGAGATCGAAAAGGCTCAAGCCAACCCGAACCACCGCCTGAAGCTCGCCGAGTCGCGCGTGAAGCTGCCCGAGCAGAAGCGGGTCAAGAAGGGGCCGCGCTACACCCCCGTGTCGCGCCGCCACGACCGCCCCAATGCGATCCTCTGGCTCGTGCGCAACCATCCGGAACTCAAGGACGCGCAGATCATGCGTCTGGTGGGCACCACCAAGACCACGATCCAGCAGGTCCGCGACCGCACTCACTGGAACTCGGCCAGCCTCACCCCCATGGACCCGGTGACGCTGGGTCTCTGCTCGCAGATCGACTTGGACTTCGAGGTGCAGCGCGCCGCCAAGGACCGTCCGCATGTGGAGCCGCAGGATCAGGGCGGCACCCTGATGCCGGCCGAGATCTCCACGGCCGAGCCCACCCGCGACGAGCCCTTCGCCGATATGAGCCGCCCGAAGCCGCAGGAAGAAAATATCGACGTCAACTCGGTCTTCGCCAAGCTCAAGCAGCTCAAGCGTTCGGACGACGAGGAATAAGACAAACAAAAGGCCCGGAGCGATCCGGGCCTTTTTCTTTCTGCGCTGTCACGCTTAACCCTGCCGCTTCGGCTCACGCCTGCGTGCTTTAGGCGACCTCTCTCGATTTTCCTCGAAAGTGGTCTTCGCGGTGACAGCCTCCTGCCTTGCCAAGCCGCGTGCGTTCTTCAACGCGGCATGCTGCCGGGCTTTCTCATCCGTCGTGAGCACCTGCTCTAGCAACGCCTCGAAGCGCGCCTTGGCATCCTCCTTCGACAGTTTCGTCATCATCACGCCTTTCAGGGTGCTACGCCTCTATTCTTGAGCGCGTCACCGATCTCTTCAAGAATCGCGGGATCGTCGATGGTGGCGGGCATGCTCCACTCGTCACCATCGGCGATCTTCTTCATGGTGCCGCGCAGGATCTTGCCGGAGCGGGTTTTCGGAAGGCGCGGTACGGTGATGGCGAGCCTGAAGGCCGCCACGGGGCCGATCTTCTCGCGCACGAGGCCCACCAGTTCCTTCTCGACCTCGGCAGAGGTTTGCCGCACTCCGGATTTCAGCACCACGAAGCCGCAGGGCACCTCGCCTTTCAGCGCATCCTTCATACCGATCACTGCACACTCGGCGACCGCCGGGTGGGACGCGAGAACCTCCTCCATACCACCGGTGGAGAGACGGTGGCCCGCCACGTTGATGATGTCGTCGGTCCGGCCCATTACCCACACATAGCCGTCCTCGTCGATGTAGCCCGCATCCGAGGTGTTGTAGTAGCCCGGGTAGGTGGTGAGGTAGGCTTCCTTGAAGCGTTCATCCGCCTGCCAGAGCGTCGGCAGGCAGCCGGGAGGCAGCGGCAGCTTGATGGCAATGGTACCCATGGTGCCAGGGCCCACGGGCTTGCCGCCCTCGTCGAGCACGTCAAGCGCATAACCCGGCATCGCCACCGTGGGCGAACCGTGCTTGACGGGCAGCGCGCCTAAGCCCAGCGGATTGCCTGCGACGACCCAGCCCGTTTCCGTCTGCCACCAATGGTCGATGACGGGCACGTTGAGAATGGTCTCGGCCCATTGCACCGTGTCGGGATCGGCCCGCTCGCCGGCGAGGAAAAGGGCGCGGAAATGCGAGAGGTCGTATTTCTTGAGAAGCTCCGCGTTGGGATCCTCTTTCTTGATCGCGCGGAAGGCGGTGGGTGCGGTGAACAGCGTCACGACCTTGTGGTCGGCAATCACGCGCCAATAGGCGCCGGCATCCGGCGTACCCACGGGCTTGCCTTCGTAGAGGATCGCCGTGCAGCCATGCAGCAGCGGACCGTAGACGATGTAGGAATGGCCCACGACCCAGCCGACGTCGGAGGCCGCCCAGAACACTTCGCCGGGCTTCACGCCGTAGAAATTGCTCATGGTCCACTTGAGCGCGACCATGTAGCCGCCATTGTCGCGCACCACGCCCTTCGGCTTGCCGGTGGTGCCGGAGGTGTAGAGCACGTAGAGCGGATCCGTGGCGGCGACCGGCACGCATTCGGCGTGCTTGCCTGCAGCCTTGGCGTTGGCGACTTCCTGCGCCCAATCGAGATCGCGTCCTTCGATGCGCGGGCACTCGAGCTGCTGGCGCTGATAGATCAGGCAAGCATCGGGCTTGGTGGCAGCGAGCTGGATCGCCTCATCGAGCAGCGGCTTATAGGCCACGACCTTCGAGCCCTCGATGCCACAGGAAGCGGAGAGAATGACCTTCGGCTTCGCGTCATCGATGCGGGTTGCCAATTCTTTCGCCGCAAAGCCGCCGAATACCACGGAATGGATCGCGCCGATGCGCGCGCAGGCCAGCATCGCGAACGCAGCCTCGGGAATCATCGGCATGTAGATGATGACCCGATCGCCTCGTCCGACACCCATGTCGTGCAGCACGGCTGCGAGCGCGGATACCTCATCCTTCAATTCGGCGTAAGAGATGCTGCGTTTCGCGTTCGTGACGGGGCTGTCGTAGATGATGGCGGGTTGATCGCCGCGCGTTCGCGCATGACGGTCGACGGCGTTGTAGCAGGTGTTGCAGAGCGCCCCCTCGAACCAGCGGCCATAGGCACCTGCCCGGGCGTTGAATACCTTATCGGCAGGCTTGAACCAGTCGATCTCCCGGGCGGCCTCGCGCCAGAACCCTTCCGGATCGGACTTCCAGCGCGCATAGACCTCATGATAGCGGCTTTGGGTTGATGGCATGGCGTTTCCCCGTTGCTTCTACCGCATGAGACTTGAGATTGCCGTTGTGGTAGCAGGCAAAGCTGCCGTGGTCAGCGGCGACTTTCGACCAGTCGACTTTCGGCGAGTTCCCTTAAGGTTTCGAATGATCACCAACCCGCTTTTCTATGCCGCCGCTATTCCGGCCGTCACGCTCATGGGCCTCGCCAAGGGCGGCTTCTCGGGGCTCGGGCTTCTTTCCCTGCCGCTGATGGCGCTGGTGGTCTCGCCGGTGCAGGCAGCCGCCATCACGCTGCCGATCCTTATCGTGCAGGATGTCGTCTCCGTCTGGGCCTATCGCTACACATGGGACAAGCGCAACGTGGCGCTGCTGGTGGCAGGAGCGGTGTCGGGCATCCTCACGGGATATCTCCTGGCGGCGCAGGTGTCGGATGCTGCGATCAAGCTCGCCGTCGGCGTGATCTCCGTCGCCTTTGCGATCCGCCGCATGATGCTGGAACGCAGCGCCACCCCGCCGGAAGCGGCACCGGCCGATACCCCGCGCGGCCTCTTCTGGGGCTGGGTGACAGGCTTTACCAGCATGATCGCGCATGCGGGCGGGCCGCCTTTCCAGATCTACGTGATGCCGCAGAAACTGCCGCGGGATGTCTTCGTCGGAACGGGGGCCGTCCTGTTCGCGCTCATCAACTGGATCAAGGTGCCACCTTATATGGCGCTCGGCCAGTTCACGACGGAAAATCTGACGACCGCAGCCGCGCTTTTTCCGGTGGCGATTGCCTCGACCTGGGCAGGCGTCCTGCTCGTGCGGCGGGTATCCGGCCAAGGCTTCTACACGGCCGTCTACATTCTGCTGGTGCTGGTCGGTGCAAAGCTCATCTACGACGGTGCGGGCGTACTCATCTAGAGCCCTCACAAGAAAAAGCCGCCGCTCCTCAAAGGAAGCGACGGCTCTCGGTGGGGGTGTTTTGAAGACCGGCTTTAATGCACCGCCGTATCTGAACTTCTCAGGCGGGTGATTTCATCCTTCAGTTGGAGTTTTTTCCGCTTCAGTTCTGCGAGTCTCATGTCATCCATGGACGGGCTGTTGAGGGCATCCTGGATTTCGCGCTCGAGAGCCCGATGCTTACGCTCAAGCTCCGTCAGATGATTCTGCAGCGGCATGTCAGTTCCTCCTGTTCGATACCTGACAGACTTATTTAGCCAGACTCACTGTGGCGAGTCGAAGGCAAAATTTGCAAAATCGTGAGTAGAAGATGCGCCCCTCAGCTTGCCCTTCAGGAGGCTTGAGAGCATAATTCCGCCCTCTCGCCGGGTCCCTTTAGGACACGGGCATCTGGATCGATTTTCAATGACCGAACTGGCTGAATTGGAAGCGGAATTGGCGCGCCTCAAGCAGGAGCACCGTGATCTCGACATGGCCATCGACGCCCTCGAGAGCATGATCGCCGGGGACCAGCTCCAGGTTCAGCGCCTGAAGAAGCGCAAGCTCGTCCTGAAGGACCAGATCATCCGTTTGGAAGACCAGCTCACGCCCGACATCATCGCCTGAAAAAGGGCCGCCTTTCGGCCTCGGACCCAAAGATCGCCTTGGGATTCCGTCCGATGCCGTTTCAACTGGCGCATTGTCGACCGCGAACTGGAGATCTGCGTCAGCGATCCGAAAAGGGCCACGTTAGCGAGTAGCGGAGACCTTTTAAGCACGACGCGCTAGAGCCGCAGGACGATCTTTCCAATATGCTCTCCCCCGTCCATCCGGGCATGAGCCTGAGCGACGTCCTCCAAAGCAAAGGTTGAATCCATTACGGGTTTGCAGCGCCCTTCAGCCAGGAGCGGCAGCACCTTGGCCTCCAAAGCCTCGGCGATGACAGCCTTCTCGGCAGCCGAGCGGGAGCGCAGGGTCGAGCCCGTATGGGTGAGGCGTTTCAGCATGAGGCGGCGGAAATCCACCTCGACCTTGCTGCCCTTAAGAAAGGCGATCTGGACGATGCGCCCATCCTGGGCGGCGGCCTCGTGGTTGCGGGGAATGTAGTCGCCGCCCACCATGTCAAGGATCACGTCCGCTCCCCGGCCGTCGGTCGCTTCCTTCACGGCGGCGACAAAGTCTTGCTCCCGGTAATTGACTGCGACGTCGGCCCCGAGCCGCAGGCAGGCCTCGCATTTTTCAGGGCTGCCGGCCGTCGCGATCACCTTGGCCCCGAAGGCCTCGGCGAGCTGGATCGCCGTGGTGCCGATGCCGGAGGAGCCGCCATGGACGAGCAGCGTCTCGCCGGGCTTGAGGGCTCCGCGCTCGAACACGTTGGTCCAGACCGTAAAGTAGGTTTCCGGCACCGCACCGGCCTCTTCGAGGGAAAGGCCTTCCGGGACGGGGAGCGCATTGCTCTCATGGACCACGGCGTAATCGGCATATCCGCCGCCCGCAACCAGGGCCATGACCGTGTCGCCTGCCTTGAAGCGGTTGGCGTTCGGGTCCGAGCCTACGACTTCGCCCGCGATCTCAAGGCCGAGGATATCCGGCGCACCGGGAGGAGGGGGGTAGCCACCCTGGCGCTGGATCACGTCCGGGCGGTTGACCCCGGCAAACCGCACCCGCACCAGGATTTCGCCTTCCTTCGGCTGCGGCACCGGCCGTTCGACCACCTTCAGGATTTCGGGGCCGCCGCTGCCTTCCGCGATCACTGCGCGCATCGTGCCTGGAATCGGCTCCATAATTTCCCTCCTTTGGTCAAGCTCCGCTCATATAGGGCGAAGTTGGCAAGGAATGCATGCCGGATTAACGTTCAGAGGACACCCATTGAGAAGGAGAATGCCATGGCCTTCGATCCCTTCGCCGATGAGCCCCGCAAAATCGTGAGCGCCCATGAGATCGGCCAGGACCTGTCGATGCTCTCCGTCGACGAGCTCGATGAACGCGTCGCTATGCTGGAAAAAGAAATCGCCCGCTTGAAGGAGGCGAAGGCCGAGAAGGAAAATTCCCGCGCTGCCGCCAGTGCCTTCTTCAGACTCGGGCAAGGTTAACGTGGTTTTAACGAATTCGGTGTCTCATGAAGGCGTCCGGTTCTCTCCCGCTGGACGTCCTGAGTGGTTCTTCCTCCCACTCTGTTTGACACCTCCCTGTTAGACTCCCAAGAGCCGCTTTCGCGGCTCGATTTTTGACGGGACTCCTCGGCTTAACCTTAAGAAGAGGTTACCAGAGCATCTCCGGAAAGCCCGTTCTATATTCCCTTCGACAACGAACATTTTTCCGGCTCTTGACCGGAGGAACGCCTTGGGAGACGGTCTCTTGCACGAGCCCGACGTGATCAAACTTGACGTCGATCCTGTCCGTTTCGGGCAGAACTTTGTGGGATCCGAAGCCTTTACGGCTCTCTTCCAGGAGGGCATGGAGCTGGTTGAGGAGACGGCCGCTTATCTCGACGGTCCCGGCCGTGAGGAATCGCGACTCCTGCAGCGTGAGGCGAGCGTGGCTTACGCCAGCGAGAGCATGCGCCTGACGACCCGTCTCATGCAGATCGCCTCCTGGCTTCTGCTCCAGCGCGCGGTCGCCGAAGGCGAGATCACCCCGGATCAGGCCCGCGCCGAGAAAGCCCGTGTGCGCCTGAACTCCCATGACACCACGACGACGCTCGTCGAATACGAAGCCCTGCCTGCGCGTCTGCGCGAGCTGATCGGGCTTGCGACCCGGCTCCACGCCCGCATCCTTCATCTCGAGCGCCTGCTCGCGGAGGCAGCGGAAGCGCCGCCTCTGCCCCAGGAGCCGAACCCGGTGGCCCTCCAGCTCGGCATGCTGGAGCGGGCCTTCTGCTCGGCGGAATAGCCATCATGTCCTGGTACTGACCTCATCCTGAGGAGCCGCGAAGCGGCGTCTCGAAGGAGGATCCAGAGCATTCTGGAGACGCCCTCGTCCTTCGAGACGGCCTTTCAGGCCTCCTCACGATGAGGGCTGCGTGTAGGTCCAACAACGAAAAAGCCCCGCTTCCGCGGGGCTTTTGCTTGTCTGTCGAAGTGTCCGGGATGAACCGGATTACTTCTTGCTGCCGATGCCCAGGTTGCCGAACTTCGAGGTGAAGCGCGACACGCGGCCGCCGCGGTCGAGCAGCTGCTGCGTACCGCCGGTCCAGGCCGGGTGGGTGTTCGGGTCGATATCGAGGTTGAGGGTGTCGCCCTCTTTGCCATAGGTCGAGCGGGTGGTGTACTCGGTGCCGTTGGTCATGACTACCTTGATGAAGTGGTAGTCGGGGTGATCGGTTTCTTTGCGCGCCATTGCCATAGTCCTTCTTGCGGCCAGCCACATCTGGTCAGCCCGCAGCGTAAGATCGAGCCTGAATTGGTGAATGCGCGCCTATACCTCACTTACAACCTTGAAACAAGCCGGGGCAAAGGTGTTAAACCGCTCCAGAGCACTTTTCGGCGAAGTGGATCCGGCTCGCCGTCGAAAATTGAGGCATCTCAATGAAAAGAGCTGATTCCATGCCAATGGAAACAGCTCCAGTCCGTGAATTCCTGAAACGAAGGCTTCCATGGCCAAGCTGCCAAACGCCCAACACCGTCCCAAAGCCGCGCTCAGCGCGCTCAAACCGCTTATTCCCTATGGCCTGGCTTACAAGGGAAGGATCGCGGGCGCGTTGGCTGCGCTCACCATGGCTTCGGCCGCGACCCTCGTGGTGCCTATTGCCGTGCGCCGGGTGGTGGATTTCGGCTTCTCGGAAGCAGGACGGGCCTACATCAACGCCTATTTCACTCTCCTCATCGTGGTGGTGGCCGTGCTCGCGATCTCGAGCGCCCTTCGCTATTACCTGGTCATTACCTTGGGCGAGCGGGTGGTGGCGGACCTGCGTTCCGCCGTGTTCCGGCATCTGACGTCGCTTGACCCGGCCTTCTTCGACCAGACCAAGAGCGGCGAAATCGTCTCGCGGCTGACCGCCGATACGACCCAGGTGAAAGCGGCCTTCGGGGTCAGCATCTCGATCGCGCTTCGTAACGTCTTCCTTTTCATGGGGGCCGTGACGCTCATGATCGTCACGAGCCCGAAGCTCTCGGCTCTCGTGTTGCTCGCGATTCCCATGATCGTACTGCCCCTCATCTTTTCGGGCCGAGCGGTGCGACGGCGCTCCCGGGCGGCGCAGGACCGGCTCGCCGATGCCTCGGCCTATGCGGCGGAGGCCATCGGCGCGGTCAGGACCATGCAGGCCTTCGGCATGGAAAGCCTCACCGCCTCCCGCTTCGCTCTGGCGGCCGAGGAGGCTTTCGATGCTGCCAAGCTTTCCACGACCATGCGCGCGTTCCTCACGGGCGCCGGCATCTTCATGATCTCGGCAAGCGTGGTGGGTGTGCTCTGGTACGGCGCGCAGGATGTGCTCGCGGGCGCCATGACCGGCGGGCGGCTGTCGCAATTCGTGCTCTATGCCGTCTTTGCAGCAAGCTCCCTCGGCCAGCTTTCCGAGGTCTACGGCGAGCTGTCCCAGGCCGCAGGCGCGGCGGAGCGTCTCGGCGAAATCCTGGCCGCCAAGCCTGCCATCGAGGCGCCGCGTAATCCAAAGCCTTTGCCGCAACCTCCGCTCGGCACCGTGGCTTTCGATGATGTGCATTTCGCCTACCCCACCCGCGCCGAGCAGCGCGCTCTGCATGGCTTGAGCTTTGCAGTGGCCTCGGGCGAGCGGGTTGCCATCGTCGGCCCCTCAGGGGCGGGCAAGAGCACCATCCTCCAATTGCTGCTGCGCTTTTATGATCCTCAAAGCGGCACGATCCGGGTCGACGGAGTGCCGATCACCGAGGTAGATCCGTTCGCCCTTCGCGCCCGCATGGCCCTTGTGCCGCAGGAGCCCACGATCTTTGCGGCGAGCGTTCTCGACAACATCCGCTACGGCCGCCCCGAAGCCTCGGAGGAGGAGGTGCGCCGCGCGGCGGAACTCGCCTCGGCCCATGGGTTCATCGAGGCCCTGCCACAGGGTTATGCGACCCTGATCGGCGAGCGCGGTGTGACGCTCTCCGGCGGCCAGCGCCAGCGCCTCGCGATTGCCCGCGCGATCCTCAAGGATGCGCCGATCCTGCTCCTCGACGAGGCCACCTCGGCGCTGGATGCGGAGAGCGAGCGCAAGGTGCAAGGAGCCCTCGACCGGCTGATGGAAGGCCGTACCACTCTCGTCATCGCCCATCGGCTTGCCACCGTCCGCTCGGCGGACCGCATCCTCGTCATGGACAAGGGCAGGATCGTGGAGGAGGGGACGCACGAACAGCTTCTCAACCAGGGCGGGCTCTATGCCCGTCTTGCGAAGCTTCAGTTCACCGGTGCGCAAGAGCACGGTCTGGCGGCTGAATAGACCTATCGCATCGAAACGAATCTCTTACTTTTCGGTTGTTTCAGGGGCCGGCGCAGATCGGCCCTTCGAGCGCTCGGGGAGACGCGGAATGGCGGCGACCTTCAGGAGGCATCCGCAGGATTCGGCCCGCATCAATCTCTATGAGGATTGGGAGATGCGCTATTGGTCCGACAAATGGGGCGTTCCGCGCCAGCAGCTGGTCGAGACCATCAAGCGTGTCGGCGTCCAGGTGAAGGACGTGGCTCAGGCGCTGGGGAAGAATGCCTGATCCTATCGTTCCGTCAGCTTCAGCTCGATACGCCGGTTGCGGGCGTAAGCCTCTTCCGTCGTGCCGTTATCGAGGGGCTGGAACTCGCCAAAACCGGCCGCCACGAGGTGCTGCGGCTGGACACCCCGCGCAATGAGGGCCTGGACGACCGCGATAGCGCGGGCGGAGGAGAGCGCCCAGTTCGACGGGAATTGCGGGGTGTTGATCGGGCGCTGATCCGTATGGCCGTCGACGCGGATCACCCACGGAATATCCGGCGGGACCTGCTTTTCCAGTTCCACGAGGGCGCTGGCGATGCGATCGATCTCGCCCGAGGCTTCAGGGCGCAAGGTCGCTTGGCCCGCCGGGAAAAGCACTTCCGACTGGAAGACGAAGCGGTCGCCCACGATGCGCACATCGGGACGGGTGCCGAGGATCTGGCGCAGGCGGCCGAAGAAATCGGAGCGATAGCGCGCGAGTTCCTGAACACGCTGAGCCAAGGCCACATTGAGCCTGCTGCCGAGATCGGCGATGCGGGCCTGGCTTTCCTTGTCCCGATTCTCGGAGGCTGAGAGGGCCTCCTCGAGCGCCGCGAGCTGGCGGCGCATGGCTGCGATCTGCTGGTTGAGGATCTCGACCTGGCTCAAGGCACGGCCGGTGGCCTGCTTCTCGGCTTCGAGGGCCGCGTTCAGCTCGCCGGCCTGGGCTTGCGCCGCACCGCCGGATTCCACGAGGCCCTGCAGGCGGGCCCGCTCGGCTTCGGCGGCTCTCAGCGTGCTCTGCAGGGATGTCAGGCTTTCTTCCGCCGTGCGGCGGCCAGAGCGTTCGAGGGAGAGGAGATCGGTGAGCTCGGCAATCTGTCGATTGAGACGGTCGAGCACGGTGTCGCGGCCCGACAATTCGCGGGACAGGAAGAACTGTCCCACCGTGAACACCGAGATCAGGAAGATGATGGCGAGAAGCAGGGTGGACAGGGCATCCACGAAGCCTGGCCAATAATTGATCTGGCTACGTCCTCGCCTCCGGCCGCCTGAGCTCGAGACGGGCATCAGGGCAGCCTTTCACGGGAGATGCGGTCGAGCACCTGCTTCAGCTCCTTCTCGCGAGCGGCCTGGGCTTCCACCCAGTCGCGGATCATCTGCTGCTCCGCGCGCATGTGCTGGACGAGGCCCTGCACGCCCTCGGCGAGATTCGCCATGGCCTGGGTCGCGGCGCGTCCGCCCGCTCCGTCGTTCACGGCGGCGGTCAGCCGGTTGAGGACTACCGTCAGGTCGTGCGGAGTGGTGGAGCGCAGGGGCGTATCGGCGGGAATATCGGAGGTGGAGGTGGCAAGCCAATCCTCCAGCTCCGTGTAGAAGCGGCTCTGGGCCTGGCCTGCCTGGAGGTCGAGGAAGCCGAGAACGAGCGAACCGGCCAGACCGAAGAGCGAGGCGGAGAAGGAGAGACCCATGCCCTGAAGAGGGCCGGCCAGCGAATTCTTCAACTCATCGAAGAGCACGGCCGTGTCCTGGCCTGTGCGGAGCGAGCCGATGATCCGCCCGACGGATCCGACCGTATCGATGAGGCCCCAGAAGGTGCCGAGCAGGCCCAAGAAAACCAGAAGGCCCGCCATGTAGCGCAGGATCTCGCGGCTTTCGTCCAGACGCGCGCCGACCGAATCCAGGAGCGAGCGCATGGCGGCGATGGAAAGCGAGCTGCCGGAGCGGTTGCTGATGAAGGCAGCCATGGGGGCGAGCAGCACGGGGGAGGTCGGGGCGACTAGCCCTTCCTCCGTCTGTCGCAGCGTGTTGACCCAGCGCACCTCGGGAAACAGGCGCCAGACCTGTCGGATGGCGAGCACGATGCCGATGAACATCACGCCCAGAATCAGGGCGTTGAGGCCGGGATTCGCCTGGAAGGCGGCCCAGATCTGCCGGTACAGGATGAAAGCGATAAACCCTGCCAAAACCAGAAAGACCGCCATGCGGATAAGGTAGATCCGCGGTGGGGTAAGGGGTTGGTCCGCCATCGTTATCCTGTGCTCAAGTGCTTCGGGACGGTTCTCGAGCCTCGGACCCAAAAGTGGAATCCACTTTTGGGACCCAATCCGATGCTCTCTTTTACAGAGTGCATCGTTGGTTGCGGAAAACCGGGGCCACTTTTCCGCACGATGCACTAATGTGACCGCCCCGGTCTCAAGGATCAAGCACGAGCAGGGCCTCGCTTGGGGACAGGAGCAGAAATATCCGCTCCTGGCCTCAGCCTTTGGCTTTTTTGAGCAGCTTCAGCAGCTCGCGATGCATGTATTCGTTGCCGCAGGCGATGGAGCCGGTGGCCATGGGGTTCGGAACGCCGTCCGCATCGGAGACGAAGCCGCCGGCCTCGCGGACCATCAGAATGCCCGCCGCCATGTCCCAGGAGTTCAGGCCGCGCTCCCAATAGGCGTCGAAGCGCCCGCAGGCCACATAGGCGAGATCGAGGGATGCCGCGCCCCAGCGACGCATACCGCCCACATGGGCCATGACGGAGGCGCATTCACGCAGGAAAAGGCCGTGATCGCCTTTGCCGATATGCGGCAGGCCGCAGGCCACGACCGCATCCGGCACCTCCGTGCGGGCCGCCACGCGGATGCGGCGGTTGTTGAGATAGGCGCCCTTGCCCTTCTCGGCGATGAACAACTCGTCCTTGGCGGGATCGTAGATCACGCCGGCCACGATCTGGCCGTCGCGCTCGAGGCCGACGGAAATCGCGAATTGCGGGAGGCCGTGGAGGAAATTCGTGGTCCCGTCGAGCGGGTCGATGTGCCAGCGGTGGCTCGTGTCCGTGCCCTCGACGATACCCTGCTCCTCCATGACGAAGCCGTAGCCGGGACGGGCCTTCTCAAGCGCCTCACGCAGGATCTTCTCCGCCTTGCGGTCGGCGGCGGACACGAAATCGCCGGGGCCCTTGCGGGAGACCTGCAGATTCTCCACCTCGCCGAAATCGCGCTTCAGGGAGCGCGAGGCCTTCATCACGGCATCGGTCATGACGGTCATGAGGGGCGAGCGGATCATGGGGCTAAGTCCTGGCAAAGAGCAAAGATTGAGACAGTGGTCGATGAACCACGGGAGGGTTGGCGTCAAGCGGATCAACCGGTCTGGGACCTAATTGATCCGCTTCGCGCGTGAAGATGTCCGTCACCGCATCCCGAGCCGCTCGGCGGCGAGCTTCTCGGCGCGGGTCCTTTCCTCGGTGGTGAGATCCTTCAGAGCGTTGTCGAGCCATGGATCGGTGAGGCCCTGGGCCGCGGCAAGAATATGCCAGGCGGCGGCATCGATCCTGTTCGCGGGTACGCCCCGACCGGCCACGAGCAGGCGGGCCAGGCGGTTCTGGGCGATGGCGTTGCCCTTGGCGGCGGCGCGGCGGAAATAGCGTGCGGCCTGGGACTCGCTTGCCGTCACACCCTCGCCGTTGAAGAGCAGGATGGCGTATTCCACCTCGCCCACGGAGCTGCCGTTCTTGGCGGCGCGCTCGAAGAGGCGGGCGGCCTCCGAAGCGTCCTTGGCGACGCCGCGTCCCTGGAGATAGAGCACGCCGAGGGCATGCTGGGCGTCGGGAATTTCCGCATCAGCCGCCTTGCGCAGCAGCTCGACCGCCTGTTCCAGGTCCATGTCGGAGCCGCTGGTGAGGAGCAGCAGGGCGAGGTTGTGGCAGGCGACACCGTTGCCCTTGGCCGCAGCCTGTTCGAGCCAGGCTTTGCCCTGAGCCGGGTTTTTCTGCACGCCGCGTCCGTCGAGCGCCATAAGGCCCAGGGACGACATGGCATTGGCGTCACCCCGCTGGGCCGCCAGCTGATACCACTCGGCGGCCTTCTTCGGGTCGAGCGCCACTCCAAGACCCTGGTTGTAGAGCTCGCCCAGAAGGGTCATGGCGGCGGCATCGTTCTTGTTTTTCTCCAGCCGCAAGGTCGCCTCGCGGAAGGCCGTCTGGTAGAGGCCGCGCTGATAGGCGCCATAGGCGAGATCGGGCTCGGCCGCCTGCACTCCCGCAACGGAGGCCAGCAGCAGGACGCCGCCGATGAGAGCGGATGCCCGCATCAATGCGAGGCCTCCAGCCGGGCGAGGGTCTCTGCGGCTGCTTTCACGGCGGCAGCCGGGCCATCCGGATGGTCCCAGACCGCATCCCCAAGGGCGATGAATTCCGCATGTGTCGCGGCGAGCGTCTCGACCGCCTTCAGGCTCGGCGCATAGGCGACGCAGGGCGTCTCGAAGATCTCGGCCCACCAGGCGGCACGCTCGGCGACACTGTCGAGCGAGGGGAGGGAGCCGTCACGCCGAGGCTCGCCGAAGAGCAGATAGTCGACTCCGGCCTCGCCGAGGCTCATGGCATCGTCCTTGGTGCGGATGTGGCCTGCACCAACGGCGCGCTCGCTTTTAAGACGTTCGCGCAGCTCACGGATCCGAGCCGGATCCGCGCCAGAGACATGGGCCCCGTCCGCGCCGCCGCGCACGGCGACATTGGCGAGATCGACCTCCCCTTCGGTGGTCACGATGAGGGCCGCTCCGTGGTCCTGAGCGGAGGGGCCGAGCGCCTTCACCAGATTGGTGAGGCTGCGCTCGTCGGCGGCGCCTAGGCGAAGCAGCACGGCGGCCACGGCTCCGCCCTTGCAGGCCTCGGCCAGCTTCGGGGCGAAGGAGGCGTCCTCCAGAATGGGAGTGATAAGGTAGAGGCGGGCAGATTCGGACATCGATCACGAAACTCGAAGGAGAGAGACAAGCATCCCATAACGAAAACGGGGCCATCTTGCGAGGCCCCGCTTCTCGATCAGGATTAAGGCGAAAGCCCGGTCGGTTATTCAGCCGCCTGACGGCTCGTGCCGAAGGTCGGGTCGAGCTCGCCCGAAGCGTAGCGCTTGGCCATCTCGGCCAGCGTGAAGACGCGCTTGATCTTCGAGGCCTGGCCTGCGGTGTTGAACTCCTGCAGGCGCTGCTTGCAGAGCTTCGTCATGGCTTCCATGGCGGGCTTCAGATACTTGCGCGGATCGAACTCGCCGGGGTTCTCGGTCAGAACCTTTCGGATCTGGCCTGTCATCGCCATGCGGTTGTCGGTATCGATGTTGATCTTGCGCACGCCGTGCTTGATGCCGCGCTGGATCTCTTCCACCGGCACGCCCCAGGTCGGCTTCATCTGGCCGCCATACTGGTTGATGATGTCCTGCAGGTCCTGCGGCACTGACGACGAGCCGTGCATCACGAGATGGGTGTTCGGGAGCTTCTTGTGAATCTCCTCGATCACGTGCATCGCGAGGATCGCGCCGTCGGGCTTGCGGGTGAACTTGTAGGCGCCGTGCGAGGTGCCCATGGCAATGGCGAGCGCGTCGACCTTCGTCTCGGCCACGAATTTCACGGCCTCGTCGGGATTCGTCAGCAGCTGGTCGTGCGAGAGCTTGCCCTCGGCGCCGTGGCCGTCCTCCTTGTCGCCCATGCCGGTTTCGAGAGAGCCCAGCACGCCGAGCTCACCTTCCACCGAGATGCCGCCGAGATGGGCCATCTCGACCACCTTCCTGGTGACGCCGACATTGTAGTCCCAGTCGCCCGGGGTCTTGCCGTCCGCCTTCAGCGATCCGTCCATCATCACCGATGTGAAGCCGGCCTGGATCGCGGTCATGCAGGTGGCGGGCTCGTTGCCGTGGTCGAGGTGCACGCAGACCGGGATATGCGGATAGATCTCGGTCACCGCATCCATCATGTGCTTGAGCATGACATCGTTGGCATAGGAGCGCGCGCCGCGGCTTGCCTGGATGATCACCGGTGCATCGACCTCGTTGGCTGCAGCCATGATCGCGAGCGCCTGCTCCATGTTGTTGATGTTGAAGGCAGGCACGCCGTAGCCTTGCTCGGCTGCGTGATCCAGAAGCTGCCTCATGGTGATGCGGGCCATTTCGTCCTCTCCGTGTTGGTTTTTGGCTTTAAAACGCGCGGAAGCTGAACCTGAGCTTAAGCGATCCCGTCAGCGTTTTGTTTCGGCAAAGTGGGTAACCACTTTGCCGAAGCATGGTGTTCAAGCGCGAAGGGCTTCCACGCCGGGAAGCGCCTTGCCCTCGAGCCATTCGAGGAACGCGCCGCCTGCCGTGGATACATAGGTGAAGCTTTCCGCAACGCCAGCATGGTTGAGGGCCGCCACCGTGTCGCCGCCGCCGGCGACCGAGACGAGCTTGCCTTCCTTCGTGCGCTGCGCCGCATGACGGGCAGCCGCCACCGTGCCCTGGTCGAAGGGCGGGATTTCGAAGGCGCCGAGCGGGCCGTTCCACACGAGCGTCGCCGCATCGTTGATCGCGGCATTGATGCGTTCGACCGATTGCGAGCCCACGTCGAGGATCATCTGATCCTCGGGGATCGCATCGATGCCGTAGGTCTGGTTGTGCGCACCGGCCTTGAACTCATAGGCGCACACGCCGTCGACGGGCAGAATGATCGCGCAGTTGGAGGCGCGCGCCTTCTCGATGATGCGCATCGCGGTCGCGGCGAGATCCTTCTCGGCCAGCGACGTGCCGATGTTAAGGCCTGTCGCGTGCACGAAGGTGTTGGCCATGCCGCCGCCGATGACGAGGGCATCGACTTTTGCGACGAGGTTTTCGAGAAGGTCGATCTTGGTCGAAACCTTCGCGCCGCCGACGATCGCGACCACGGGGCGCTTCGGCGCCTCGAGGCCCTTGGTGAGCGCATCGAGTTCCGCCTGCATGGTGCGGCCGGCATAACCGGGCAGCACGCGAGCAAGACCTTCCGTCGAAGCATGCGCGCGGTGGGCGGCGGAGAAGGCGTCGTTCACATAGATGTCGCCGAGCTTCGCGAGTTCCTGCACGAAGGTCGGGTCGTTCTTCTCCTCGCCCGCATGGAAGCGGGTGTTTTCGAGAAGAAGCACCTCGCCCTCTTTCAGAGCGGCGACGGCGTCGGAGGCGGCTTCGCCGATGCAGTCATCGGCGAAGGCCACTGTCTTTCCGAGATGCTGCGAGACCGCTTCCGCAACCGGCTTCAGGGATTCCTTCGGGTCACGTCCCTTCGGGCGTCCGAAATGGGCGAGCAGGATCACCTTGCCACCCTTGTCGGCGATCTCCCGGATGGTGGGAAGGACGCGCTCGATGCGCGTCGCGTCCGTCACCCTGCCGTTCTCCATAGGGACATTAAGGTCCACACGGACGAGAACCCGTTTTCCCTTGACGTCGGCTTGGTCAAGCGTGCGGAAGGCGGTCATTGAGGCAGCCTCCTTAGATGAGCTTCGCCAGAGCGATGGCGGTGTCTGCCATGCGGTTCGAGAAGCCCCACTCGTTGTCGTACCAGGACAGGACGCGCACGAAGTTGCCCTCCATCACCTTGGTCTGGTCCAGGTGGAACACGGAGGAGTGCGGGTCGTGGTTGAAGTCCGACGAGACGTTCGGCTGGTTCGTGTAGCCGAGGATGCCTTTCAGCTCCTGATCGGCCGCGCGCTTGATCGCCTCGTTGATCTCCTCCTTGGACGTCGCCTTCTTGGCGACGAACTTGAAGTCGACCACGGACACGTTCGGGGTCGGCACGCGGATGGACGAGCCGTCGAGCTTGCCGTTGAGTTCCGGCAGAACGAGGCCCACCGCCTTGGCGGCGCCGGTCGAGGTCGGGATCATGTTCAGGGCCGCCGCGCGAGCGCGGTAGAGGTCCTTGTGCATCTGATCGAGGGTGGGCTGATCGTTGGTGTACGAGTGGATCGTCGTCATGAAGCCCTTCTCGATGCCCACCGTATCGTGAAGCACCTTCGCCACGGGGGCGAGGCAGTTCGTGGTGCAGGAGGCGTTCGAGATGACGATGTGGTCCTTCGTCAGCTTGTCGTGATTCACGCCGTAGACGACCGTGAGGTCGGCGCCGTCGGCGGGAGCCGAGACGATGACGCGCTTGGCGCCGGCGGTGAGGTGCGCGGAGGCCTTCTCCTTCGAGGTGAAGATGCCGGTGCACTCCATCGCGATGTCGACACCGAGTTCCCGGTGCGGCAGCGTCGCCGGATCCTTGATCGCGGTGACCTTGATTTTCCGGCCGTTGATGACGAGGAACTCGCCCTCGACCTGCACGTCGGCCGGGAAGCGGCCGTGGACGGAATCGAAGCGCAGCAGGTGGGCGTTCGTCTCCACCGGGCCGAGATCGTTGATGGCAACCACCTCGATGTCCTTGCGGCCGCTCTCCACGATGCCGCGGAGGATATTGCGTCCGATGCGACCGAAACCGTTGATCGCGACCTTCACCGTCATAGTCTTAGCTCCCTTGTGATGAGGCGCTTGGCCTCTTCCAGTCTCAGAGATTATGCGTTCTGAGAACTTTTTCCGCCACTGCCTCGGCGGTGATGCCGAAGTGCTTGTAGAGGTCCTTGTAGGGCGCGCTGGCGCCAAACCCATGCATGCCGACGAAAATTCCGTCCGGACCGATCACCGCATCCCAGCCGAAACGCACGGCCGCCTCGACGGCGACTTTGATGGGCGCATCGCCGATGATCCCTTGTCGCACCTTCTCGGGCTGGGCCAGGAACAGGTCGAGAGAGGGCACCGAGACCACGCGGACCTCGAAGCTCTGCTCCGCAAGGAGCTTCTGAGCCGCGAGCGCGATCTCGACCTCGGAACCTGAGGCGAAGATGGTGGCGCGGGCCTTGCCGTTGGCGGGCGACAGCTCGTAGGCGCCGGTCGCAGAAAGGTTCTTCGTGCCACCGTCCTTGCGGACCTGCGGCAGGTTCTGACGGGTGAGCGCCAGGGTCGTCGGGCCGTCCGTGCGCTCGAGAGCCATCTGCCAGGCTTCCGCCGTCTCGATGGCGTCGGCCGGGCGGAACACGCGCATCTTCGGCATGGCGCGCAGGGCCGCCAGGTGCTCCACCGGCTGGTGAGTCGGGCCGTCCTCACCCAGACCGATGGAATCGTGGGTCATGACATAGACCGCCGGAATGCCGGCAAGCGCCGCGATGCGCATGGCAGGGCGCGCATAATCCGTGAAGACCAGGAAGGTCGCGCCCGCAGGCACATAGCCGCCATGGAGGGCGATGCCGTTCATGGCCGCCGCCATGCCGTGCTCGCGGATGCCGTAATGGATGTAGCGGCCCGCGTAATTGCCGGGCGAGATGGCGGTGAGGTTCTTGGTCTTGGTGTTGTTGGAGGGCGTCAGGTCCGCCGAGCCCAGCACCAGCTCCGGCACGGCCTCGGTGATGACCTCAAGCGCGATCTCGCTGGCCTTGCGGGTGGCGACGTTCTGGGGTTCGGCCACCAGGCGGTCCTTCAGCTTGGCAACGGCATCGGCGAGTCCTTGCGGGCGCACGCCCTTCACGCGGCGCTCGAACTCGGCGCGCTGCTCGGCGGGGAGGGCCTTGAGACGGTCGGTCCAAGCCTTGCGCAGGCGGCGGCCCTTCTTGCCGGCCTTCGCCCAGGCGTCGCGGATGTTGTCCGGGATCTCAAAGGGGGCATGGCTCCAGCCGAATGCAGCCTTGGCGCCGGCGAGTTCCTCGGCGCCGAGCGGCTCGCCGTGGGCCTTCGAGGTGCCGGCCTTCTTGGGAGCGCCGAAACCGATGGTGGTCTTGCAGGCGATGAGGGTCGGCTTGTCCGATTTCTGCGCGCGGGCAATGGCGCGCTGAATCGCCTTCGGGTCATGGCCGTCGATGCGCACCGCATTCCAGCCGCAGGCCTGGAAGCGCTTCACCTGATCGACCGAGTCGGAAATGGACAGCGGACCGTCGATGGAGATGCCGTTGTCGTCCCACAGGACGATCATGCGGTTGAGCTTCAGGTGGCCGGCAAGAGCGATGGCCTCCTGGCTGATGCCTTCCATCAGGTCGCCGTCGGAGGCGAGCACATAGGTGTAATGGTCGACGATATCGTTGCCGTATTCGGCATTGAGCATGCGCTCGGCGAGCGCAAAGCCCACCGCCGTGGCGATGCCCTGGCCCAGCGGACCCGTGGTCGTCTCGACGCCGGGGGTCATGAAGTTTTCCGGGTGGCCTGGGGTCTTCGAGTCGAGCTTGCGGAAGTTCTTCAGCTCCTCGATGGTCATGCCCTTCACGCCGGTCAGGTGGAGCAGGGCATAGAGCAGCATGGAGCCGTGGCCGGCCGAGAGAATGAACCGGTCGCGGTCGGGCCAGGTCGGGTCGGCGGCATCGTATTTCAGGAACTTGGTGAACAGCACGGTCGCGATATCGGCGGCGCCCATGGGAAGGCCCGGGTGACCGGATTTGGCTTGTTCGACGGCATCCATGGCGAGGACGCGCACGGCGTTCGCCAGATCGGAATGGGTGACGCGATCGGCGGGGACGGTGTTCAGCACGGCGTGATCCACAAGTCTTGAAGGCCCTTGAAAAGGGCGGTCTGTCTGAAGGCGTGGGCTCCTTAACACGGGGGAGGGGCGAGTCAAAGACTTCAGGGGTCGTAATCCTCCGATCAGCCGTTGCTCCTTCAGGCTTGCCCGCCTAGAGCCTCGGACGAGAAAAGTGGATTGCACTTTTGGGATCCATCGATGCTCCCTTTCTAGAGCAGCGCATCGTTGGTGCGGAAAACCGGATCCACTTTTCCGCACGATGCGCTAGTCTCAACCCGATTCCAGGAGGCAGGATGACATCCCCACTCGACGACGCGATGAAACGGCTCGATGCGGCCCTGGGGCTTTTGGAGGCCTCGGTGTCCCGCCGTCTGGAAGCCGACCGGCGCAAGGGGAACCTGGAAACCGAGCTGCAGCTCATGCAGGACGACCGGTCCCGTCTCGCCGAGGAACTGGACGGGGCGCTCACCCGCCTTCACCGCTTCGAGGTGGCCACCGATGATGTGAGCCGGCGCGTTCAGCTCGCCATTCTCGCCGTGCAGAATGTGCTCGCCCAAGCCGGTCAGCTCGCGCTGGAAGAGGGCTGAGCATGGCCCAGGTCACCGTCACGATCGCCGGCCATACCTATCGCATCGCCTGCGCCGAAGGCGAGGAGGCGCATCTGGAGCGGCTGGCGGCGGCCTATGATTCCAAGATCGAGGAAATGCGGGCGGCTTTCGGCGAGATCGGCGACCTGCGCCTCCACGTCATGGCAGCCATGACACAGGCCGATGAACTCGATGCGACCAGGAGGCGCCTCACGGCCCTGGAGGCGGAGCTGGCCCGCCTGAAGTCCTTCGGCTCGTCGGGCGACGAGCGCACCCTGATGATTGAAACCAGGCTTGCCGAGGGGGTCATCAAAGCCGCCGAGCGGATCGAGCAGCTGGCGCGCAGCCTGAATGTGACGGGGCAGGGATAGATTGGTTGTGCGTCATCCCGGGTTCCGCTTCGCGGCCCCGGGATGGCGCTTTTGATTATTGACTATTGAGCCAATGACAATCGCTGCTGGCGCTGCCTGAGCGTGGTCAAGAGCTCCACATAAGGCTCCCGTCGCTCATAATGCGCGGCCGTGATTTTCTTCTTGATGTGGCTCTTCAATTCCTGGTCGGTGCAGCTGTGCTCGACCTCATCGAGCCGGATTTCGTACTCGACGTCGATATCGCCGAGCCTATGCAGCACCTCCCGCATCATGGCGTCGATGCCGGGAGAACCGGTACAGTCGTTACGATTTCGTTCTTTGTAATTGTTCTGTTTCAGATGGGCCATGTTTCCTCCCGTCGATGGATGGCTCATCCCCCACGAGGCCCATTTGAAAGCCTTTCCTCAACCTTGGCCAGTCCGTACTTTCCCTAAGGGTTAGGTTTCCGGGTTGCCGGGTCTCGGAAGATCTCGGCAACCTGCTCACTTTTCCCCTTCCCCCCGACCTCTCCAGTCCCTACATAGGGAGAGCGGGGCTGCGGGGCGCGTTAGGAGTTCATATTCCCCGGGGCCTTATCGATCCTGAAGGGAGCTGTCCCTGACCTGGTCCGTGGACCGGGACATACGGCGCCCACCTACTTTGTAGGTTCCCGGGATCGCTTCTCCGACGGCTTTTGTGGCTCCGCACTTCATGCATTCTCACTCTCCTCCCGCCTTGAAAGAACAGCTTCGCACCGAGGCGCTTGCCCGCCGCGACAGTCTCGACAAGGTTTTCCGCGAGGAGGCGGCTCTGGCGGTCACAGAACGGGCCCTCGGCTTTTCCGGCCTTCGGGACGTCACCCCCGTGGGAGCCTATTGGCCCATCCGCAGCGAGGTCGATCCGCGGCCGCTCATGGAAGCGCTTCTGGAGCGCGGGCAGGATGTCGCGCTCTCCCAGGTCCTCCATCCCCATTTGAGCTGGCGCCTCTGGCAGCCCGGCGACGTGCTCGTCAAAGGCGGTTTCGGCGTGCGGGAGCCCGGGCCCGATGCGCCGGAGGTTTTCCCGAAATGCCTCCTCGTCCCCCTCGTCGCCTTCGATCGCAGGGGAGGGCGCATCGGCTACGGCAAGGGGCATTTCGACCGGGCCATCGCGGCGCTCGAAAAGCAGCATCCCGTCTTGACCATTGGCTTGGCTTATGCGGTTCAGGAGATCGAGCAGGTTCCGGTCGAGGAGCACGACCGTCTGCTCGACGTTATCATCACGGAAACCGAGCTGATTCGGACCAAGCCTGTTTAAGGGACCACCATGCGTCTTCTCTTCCTCGGCGATATCGTCGGGCGCGCCGGCCGCAATGCCGTGATCGAGCGATTGCCGGGACTTCGCGAACGCTGGAAACTCGATTGCGTGGTGATCAACGGCGAGAACTCGGCCGGAGGCTTCGGCATCACCGAGGCGATCTGCGACGAGATTCTGAACGCAGGCGCCGATGCGATCACGCTCGGCAACCACTCCTGGGACCAGCGAGAGACCCTCGTCTTCATCGAGCGTCAGCCGAGGCTCCTTCGCCCCATGAACTACCCGCTCGGCACGCCCGGACGGGGAGCGAACCTCATCGACACCCGCTCGGGCCATCGGGTTCTGGTGGTGCAGGTGATGGGCCGCCTCTACATGGATCCGCTCGACGATCCCTTCGTGGCCGTCGATCAGGCCCTCGAGGATTGCCCCCTGGGCCAGGTGGCGGATGCGATCATCGTGGATGTCCATGCCGAGGCCACCAGCGAGAAGGAAGCCATGGGCTATTACCTCGACGGACGGGCGAGCCTCGTCGTCGGCACCCACACCCATGTGCCCACTGCCGACCACCGGGTGCTGACCGGTGGCACGGCCTATATGTCGGATGCCGGCATGTGCGGCGATTACGACAGCGTGCTCGGGATGCAGAAGGAGGAGGCGATCCGCCGCTTCCTCCAGAAGACCCCCGGCACCCGCCTCGAGCCCGGCCTCGGCGAGGGCACGCTTTCCGGGATCGCTGTGGAAACGGACGACCGGACCGGTTTGGCTCTCCGCGTGGCGGCGGTCCGGCTGGGGCCGAACCTGGAAGAAACCTGGCCGCGCTTCTGGGACTAAGGGGCGGTTGGCCTGCCCGAGTCTTGCGAAGTCTTGGCTAGGCCCGAAACGATCCCCATCTCTGCGCCACGGAGGAACCGGTGGACGCCAAGACAGAACCAGCCCGCGCCAGACGACGCCCTTACCGCGAGGACAGCGAGTTCCATCGGGCGCATGAGCATGACAGTGCCTCCGCCATGCTGCGCTCCGTGATCGACGACGCAAGGGGAGAAGTGGTCTCCATCGGCGAGATCATCGAGGCTTTCGGCGAGCGCGCCTTCGGCTTTGTGCTGATCCTGTTCTCCCTGCCCAATTGCGTGCCGAACGTGCCCGGCATCGCGGGCATCGTCGGCACGCCCGTCCTGATCTTCGGCATCCAGATGATGCTGGGCCACAAGCGCCCTTGGCTGCCGGGTTTCATCATGCGGCAGACGGTGTCGGTTTCGCGATTCAAGCGCCTGATCGATATCGCCGAGCCCAAGCTCCAGAAGCTCGAAAGCTTCTGCCGGCCGAGATTGACCGGCCTGTTCGGTCCCCTCGGTGACCGGGTGGTGGGGCTTTTCGCCGTTCTGGTGGCTCTCTCCGTCCTCATTCCGTTCCCAGGCACCAACTTCCCGCCCTCCATCGCCCTCGTCATCGCCTCCATCGCGGTGATGGAGGAGGACGGATACCTGCTCATCGGGGGCTATCTCATCGGGATCGCGGGGCTCATCTATACGGCCACGGTGCTGGGAGCATCCTACCACCTGGTCATGGCGGCGATTGCCAACGTCCCGTCCTGGCTCGGCTTTTAAGTTTTTGAAGCATTGTGTGCGGGGGGCTTGGCCTCAGGCCCCTCGCCGCCTTATAAGCCCTCCATCGTCAACATGCGCGAGCCTGAGGAGCGCCCGTACCGGGCAGCTCTCGGCCGCCTCTCGGAGGCCCCGATGGCCGGACATTCGCAGTTTAAGAACATCATGCATCGCAAGGGGCGCCAGGACGCGATGCGCTCCAAGCTCTTCTCCAAGCTCGCCCGCGAAATCACCGTGGCGGCCAAGATGGGCACGCCCGACCCGAACATGAACCCGCGCCTGCGCGCCGCGATCCTCGCCGCCCGCGCCGAGAACATGCCCAAGGACAACATCCAGCGCGCCATCAACAAGGCGGCGGGCAATGACGGCGAGAACTACGAGGAGATCCGCTACGAGGGCTACGGCCCGGGTGGCGCCGCGATCATCGTCGAGGCAATGACCGACAACCGCAACCGCACGGCCTCCGACATCCGCTCCTATTTCACCAAGAGCGGCGGCAACCTCGCGGAAACCGGCGCGGTGTCCTTCATGTTCGACCGGGTCGGCTACGTCGAGTTCGCGGCTGACGTGGCGGACGCCGACGCCATGCTGGAAGCCGCCATCGAGGCGGGCGCCGAAGATGTGGTTTCGTCTGAGGACGGCCATGAGATCTACTGCGAGCAGACCTCCCTCAATGAGGTGACGAAGACGCTCGAGGACAAGTTCGGCGAGCCGAAAGCCTCCAAGCTCGTCTGGAAGCCCCAGACCCCGGTTTCCGTCGACGACGAGACCGGCGAGAAGCTCATGAAGCTCATGGAGTCGCTGGAAGAGCACGACGACGTCCAGAATGTCTACGGCAATTTCGAGCTCTCCGACGCTCTCATGCAGAAGATGGCGGGCTGACGATTTCGGGAGCCTCACCCTGAGGAGGACCTTTAGGTCCGTCTCGAAGGGCGAGGCATTTCCAGAGGGCACTGGATCATCCTTCGAGACGCCGCTGCGCGGCTCCTCAGGATGAGGTTGCAGGGTGAGGAATGGCCTATGACTGAACGCGTCCGCATCCTCGGCCTCGACCCTGGCCTGCGCAACACGGGCTGGGGCATCATCACCGTCGAGGGGACGAAGCTCTCCTATGTGGCTTGCGGGGTCGTGACCTCCGACGGCGATCTCGACCTTGCGCTGCGCCTCAAGCAGCTCCACGACCGCCTGACCGAAGTCATCCGCGCCTGGACGCCCGACGAGGTCGCGGTCGAGGAGACCTTCGTCAACAAGGATGCCCAGGCGACCCTCAAGCTCGGCCAAGCGCGTGCCATGTCGCTCCTGGTGCCCGCCCTCCACAACCTGCCCGTGGCGGAATACGGCGCCAACCAGGTGAAGAAGACCGTGGTGGGCGTGGGACACGCCGAGAAGGATCAGGTCCAGGCCATGGTGAAGATCCTGCTGCCCAAGGCCGACTTCAAGAAGGCCGACGCGGCCGATGCGCTCGCCATCGCCATCGCCCATGCCCATCACCGCAAGGCGCGCGCTTTGGCAGCCAGCCTTTAAGATGTTACAGAACAGCACTGTCATTCCGGGGCGGCGTAGCCGGGCCCGGAATCCATAAACACTGCGGGTTCTTCACTGGAGCACTGTCGCGGTTATGGATCCCCGCCTTCGCGGGGATGACACCGGAGGGGAAAGATCGTGATCGGCAAACTCAAAGGCGTGGTGGATTCCTATGGCGAGGATTTCGTGATCCTCGACGTGCACGGGGTCGGCTATGTGGTCCATTGCTCCTCCCGCACCCTGCAGAACCTGCCGCCCACCGGCGAGGCGGCCGTGCTCTCCATCGAGACCATGGTCCGCGAGGACATGATCCGCCTGTTCGGCTTCCGCTCGGATTCGGAACGCGAATGGTTCCGCCTGCTCCAGAGCGTGCAGGGCGTGGGCTCCAAGGTAGCCCTTGGCATCCTCTCCGTGCTCGACCCCGGCAGCCTGGCGACGGCCATCGCCACCGGTGACAAGGCATCGGTGGCGCGTGGCCCCGGCGTCGGCCCCAAGCTGGCGCAACGCATCATCTCCGAACTCAAGGACAAGGCCCCGGCCTTTGCCACGGTTGATCCGACGCTGATCCGCCTCTCGAATGCCGTGGAGGACAAGAGCGCCCCTGCGCCGGTGGCAGACGCCATCTCGGCCCTCGTCAATCTGGGCTATCCGCAGGTCCAGGCCTCCGCCGCCGTCGCCGCCGCCATGAAGCAGGCCGGCGACGAGGCCGAGGCGAAGACTTTGATTAGGCTGGGCCTGAGGGAGCTAGCCCGGTAAGCCCAGAAGGGCTTGGCCTGTGACCAATCGACGTTCCTGTTTTGATCTCGTTAAGAATGGCGTATTAGTGTCTCGCCGCCTATTTGAAGCCTTTGGAAGGTAAGCCTCTTTGACCGATTCACGCCGCCTGCTCAGCCCCGAAAAGCGCGAGGACGATGTCGATGCGTCGATCCGGCCGTTGTCGCTGTCCGACTTCACGGGTCAGGCCGCCGCGCGCGCCAATCTCCAGGTCTTCATCAACGCTGCCAAAGCCCGCGGCGATGCCCTCGATCATGTGCTCTTCGTTGGCCCGCCGGGGCTGGGCAAGACGACGCTCGCGCAGATCGTTGCCCGCGAGCTCGGCGTGAACTTCCGCTCGACCTCCGGCCCGGTGATCGCGAAGGCGGGCGATCTTGCGGCTCAGCTCACCAACCTCGAAGAGCGCGACGTGCTCTTCATCGACGAGATCCACCGCCTCAATCCTGCCGTGGAAGAAATCCTCTATCCCGCCATGGAGGATTATCAGCTCGACCTCATCATCGGCGAAGGCCCCGCCGCGCGCTCGGTGAAGATCGAGCTGCCGAAATTCACGCTCGTCGGCGCAACCACCCGCGCTGGCCTGCTGACGACGCCGCTGCGGGACCGCTTCGGCATCCCGATCCGCCTCGAGTTCTACACCGTCGAGGAACTGGAGCTCATCGTGCGCCGCGGCGCGCGTGTGCTTGGGCTCAACATGAGCGAGGAGGGCGCGAACGAGATCGCCCGCCGAGCGCGCGGTACGCCGCGTATCGCGGGCCGTCTGCTGCGCCGCGTGCGCGACTTCGCCATCGTCGAAGGAGTGCAGATCGTGTCCCGCGATCTGGCGGACCGGTCGCTGCGTCTGCTCGACGTAGATCCCATCGGCCTCGATCTGATGGATCGCAAGTATCTCACCATGATCGCCAATTCCTTCGGCGGCGGTCCCGTCGGCATCGAGACCATCGCGGCAGCGCTCTCCGAGCCGCGCGATGCCATTGAGGACATCATCGAGCCCTATCTCATCCAGAAGGGCTTCGTGCAGCGCACCCCGCGCGGACGCATCCTCACGCCGCACGCCTTCAAGCATCTCGGGATTCCGGAGCCGACGCGTGAGACGACCGCACAGTTCGGCCTCTTCAATGGAGACGGGGATGAGTGAGACAGGCTGTCCCTGGCCCCATCTCTCCGGCCTCATGCAGGATGGCGCGCATCTCCTGCCTGTGCGCGTCTATTACGAGGACACGGACTTTTCCGCCCGGGTCTATCACGCGAGTTACTTACGTTTTCTGGAACGTGGCCGCACCGAGATCCTGCGCGCGGTGGAAGTGGCCCAATCCGATCTGCATGCGGAGATGGGCGGTCTCGCCTTCGTGGTCCGCAAGATGAACATCGATTTTCTCGGCGCTGCCGTCATGGACGACGTGCTCACCATCGTCACGCGCCCGAAGGAGCTGCGCGGCGCTTCCATGACGCTGGCGCAGGAGGTGCGCCGCGGCGAAGACGTGCTCGTGCGCGCCGACGTGATGGTGGCTGCCGTCCGCGATGGTCGGGCGGTGCGCATTCCCGACAATCTCCGAGCGGCGCTCTCAGTCAACCAGGACATCTCCTCCTGAGTGAGCCTTGCGAATGTGTAAACATGCCGTAAGGGCATGTCCTTCCGCCTTGCTCGAGACGCATGCCAGCCAGGACTTCTCTTGGCTCCAGAGCCGTTTTCGCCCCTGTTCAGCCTCGCTTAAACCAAGCCTTAACCTTACTCTGTGCCTAAAAGGCAACGGTCAGGCATGATCTGCTGCCCTGGAGTCCCCGCCCTTATTTTCGACAGATTCGAGGACGAACGAGCAGGGTAACAGAACAAGATTTTCCTAGACCATTCTGCGGCGGGCCTTGGGGCTTCTCCCAAGGTTGCTCGAAGAGCGAGGACGAGACTTATGAATCCGGCTGATGTGGCCCAGGCCGCTCCTGTGGCGCACGACCTGTCCTTTTTTAGCCTGTTCTGGCAGGCGCATTTCGTCGTCAAGCTTGTGATGATGGGGCTCCTGGCCGCTTCCGTGTGGTGCTGGGCCATCATCATCGACAAGACCCTGCTCTACGCCCGCACCAAGCGCGCCATGGATCGCTTCGAGGACGTGTTCTGGTCCGGCCAGTCGCTGGAGGAGCTGTTCCGCTCGCTCCAGAGCCGCCCGGCCACAGGGCTGGCGGCCGTGTTCGTCGCCGCCATGCGCGAATGGAAGCGCTCCTTCGAAGGCTCTGCCCGCTCGTTCCAGAGCCTGTCGCAGCGCATCGACAAGGTTCTCGACGTCACCATCCAGCGCGAGGTGGAGCGTCTCGATTCCCGCCTCATGATCCTGGCCTCCATCGGCTCGGCCGGTCCCTATATCGGCCTCTTCGGCACGGTGGTGGGCATCATGAATTCGTTCACCTCGATCGCGGCCTCGAAGAACACGAGCCTTGCGGTCGTGGCTCCCGGTATCGCGGAGGCGCTGTTCGCCACGGCCATCGGCCTTTTCGCCGCCATTCCGGCGGTTCTCGCCTACAACAAGCTCCAATCGGAAGTCGGCAAGCTGCAGTCGCGGCTCGAAGGTTTCGCGGACGAGTTCTCCGCCATTCTGTCGCGCCAGATCGACGAGCGCATCTCGCGCGCGGCTTGATGAGAGGGCACTGAGTCATGGCCATGGTTGCAGCAGGAGGCCGAGCAGGCGGACGTCGCCGCAGACGCGGGAAACGTGGCGGCGCGATCAACGAAATCAACATGACGCCGTTCATCGATGTCATGCTGGTGCTGCTCATCATCTTCATGGTGGCGGCTCCCATGATGACCGCCGGCGTGCCGCTCGATCTTCCGCAGACGAAGGCCGCACCGCTCAATTCGGATGCGAAGCCCGTTACGCTCTCCATCAAGGCGACGGGACAGGTCTTCCTCGGCGAGACCGAGCTGACGGATGAGGCCATCGTCGGCAAGCTCGCCGAAGTGTCGAAGGCCGGGTTCGACGAGCGCATCTTCGTTCGTGGTGACAAGAAGGTTGATTACGGGCGAGTCGCCCAGGTCATGAGCATCGTCACAACCGCTGGCTACAAGCGGGTCGCGCTCGTGACCGAGATGGAACAGCGCTGAAGGACTTGAAGGTAAGGGGCAAACACACGTGGCGTTGAAGGATCATTTCAACCCCTCCGAACCGGGCTTCTGGGTCTCCGGCGTCGCGCATGCGGCGCTGCTGACGGCTGCCCTGATCGGTTTGCCCTTCGCTGCCGAATTCCCTGAGGCGCAGGAAGGCATCCCCGTCGAGGTCATCACCGACAATCAGTTCTCGCAGATCACCAAGGGCGAGACGGACGCCAAGGCCGTGCAGCCGACGCCGAAGCCGCGCGCCGACAAGGTTGCGGACAAGACCGAGCAGAACGCGCCCGGCGAGGACAAGGTCAATGCCCCGGCTCCTCCCAAGCGCCCCGAGGACATGAAGGTCGCTGACGAGGAGGCGGCTGCCGCCGCAGCCGCTGCCAAGGCCCAAGAGCAGGCCAAGGCTGAAGCAGCGGCAAAGGCAGCCGCCGAGGCGAAGGCTCAGGCGGAGGCCAAGGCCGAGGCGGAGAGAAAAGCAATCGAGAAGGCCGAAGCGGAAGCGATCGAAAAGGCCAAGGCCGCCGAACAGGCGAAGGCCGAAGCGGAGGCGAAAGCCAAGGCTGAGGCTAAGGCAAAGGCGGAAGCCGAAGCCAAGCGCGTCGCCGAGCAGAAGGCCAAAGAGAAAGCCGAGGCCGAAGCGAAGGCCAAAGCCGAAGCGGAAGCTAAAAAAGTTGCGGAAGCGAAAGCCAAGGCCGAAGCCGAGGCGAAAGCGCGCAAGGAAGCCCAGGTCGCGAAGAAGCTCGACATGGGCGATCTCAAGCAATTCCTCGACAACAAGGACAAGAACCGGTCCACCGGTGCAACCGGATCAGAGGTTCAGAAGACCGCGTCGCTCGGCACTGCAACCGGCACGTCTGCGAAGCTCAACCCGAGCATGCGCGATGCGCTCATGGGCATTTTCCAGGAGCAGATGAAGCGCTGCTATCAGGCTCCGATCAGCGCCTCCAATGGCGATGCGACGCCGCCGGTCCTCGACATCCGCCTCAACCAGGATGGCTCGCTCGCGAGCGAGCCGACCGTGATGCGAGTCGGCGGCAGCACCACCGACCGCGCTGTGGCCGATGCCGCTGTGCGTGCCGTGCGGCGTTGCGCACCCTATCGCGTTCCCACCCAGTACCTGCAGTTCTATTCGGACTGGAAGATCCTCAACGTCCAGTTCGATCTCTCCTGATCTTTAAGCCCATTACGCTTGAGACATGACAACATGATCACTCGCCTCGTCTCCCGTCTTCTCGTCGCGCTGTCCATCATCGTTCCGATGGCAGCGCTCGCGCCTGCTGCCCACGCGCAGCTCTCGTTCCGCGTCGGCCCGGGCGGACAGTTCCAGCCCATGCCGATTGCCATCGCCGATTTTGCGGGCGAGGGCGATCTCGGCCAGCGCGTGGCCGGCATCATCACCAACAACCTGCAGCGCTCCGGTTATTTCGCGCCGCTCGACAGGTCGCGCTTCCCGGAGCGTCCGTCGTTCGACGCGGCACCGCGCTTCGATGCGTGGAAGATGGCGGGTGCGCAGGCTCTCGTGACGGGCCGCGTCTCGCGCGATCCATCGGGCCGCCTTCGCGCCGAGTTCCGCCTGTGGGACATCGATTCCGGACAGCAGCTGACGGGTCAGCAATATGTGACGGATGCCAATTTCTGGCGCCGTGTCGGCCACATCATTTCCGATGCGGTCTATACGAAGATCACCGGCTTCGGCGGCTTCTTCGACACGCGCATCGTGTTCGTCGAGGAATCGGGTCCGAAGGAGAATCGCCGCAAGCGGCTTGCCATCATGGACCAGGATGGCGCCAACGTGCGCTACCTGACTCAGGGCGATACCAGCGTGGTGACGCCGCGCTATTCGCCGGTGACGCAGGAAATCGCCTTCATGTCGCAGGTGGAAGGCCAGCAGCCGCGCGTGCAGGTGATCAATCTCGAGACCGGTTCGCGTCAGGTCGTCGGAAACTTCCCCGACATGACGTCGTCTCCGCGCTTCGCGCCTGATGGTCAGCGCATCGTCATGAGCCTGCAGCAGGGCGGCAATGCCAACATCTACATGATGAATCTCGGCTCGCAGGCGACCACGCGCCTGACCTCGACCAATGCCATCGACACCTCGCCGTCCTTCTCGCCGGATGGTTCGCAGATCGTGTTCGAGAGCGATCGCGGCGGCAAGCAGCAGCTCTACGTGATGGGAGTGGACGGCTCGAACCAGCGCCGCATCTCGTTCGGCGACGGCTCCTATTCGCAGCCAGCGTGGTCGCCGCGAGGCGATTACATCGCCTTCACCAAGCAGCATGCGAACGGTTTCGCCATCGGCATCATGAAGCCGGACGGATCGGGCGAGCGCATCCTGACGGAAGGCTTCCACAACGAGAGCCCGGTCTGGGCGCCCAACGGCCAGTACATCCTGTTCTTCCGCGATCCGGGCGGCCAGTCCGGTGGGAAGCTCTACATGGTCGACATCACCGGCCGCGTGGAGCAGCCGGTGCCCACGCCATCCTTCGCCTCGGACCCGACCTGGTCCCCGCTGCTCAGCGAGTCGCGGCAGTAAGATTGAGAAAAGGGGCGCTTTCACAGCGCCCTTTTTCATTCAGGCGCACTTTCTTCCCTTCCTGCAAGGGGAAGGGGAGAGTTGCATCAGGCACGCAGCGACGCGCTGCCGGTGAGATCATCCTTCCGGCTGCGCAGCCTGAAGGCAAGGATGACGAGCGCGATGCCGAAGACCATCGCATAGGCACCCAGCCACCAGGTCAGGACGACAGCGCCGATGAGCGGCGCGATCAGAAGCGCAACACCGAACAGAACCGAGACGAGACCACTGAAGATCAGCCAGCCGCGCCCGAAGGCCGGGCTCAGCTTGAAGGCTGCGACGATCATCAGGATGCCGGTAATCAGTGACCAGACCGCGAGCAGGGTGACGAAGAACACGACCGTGAGGCCCGGCATGAGGAAGGCAAGAAGGCCGACGAGGATGTTCAGGACGCCTTCCAGGATCAGCAGGCCCCAGCGCTCATGCTGCGAAGCGGCGCGGATGCCCGCAACGATTCCGAACACGCCATCGACCAGCATGTAGGCCGAGAAGAAGAGCACGAAGGACAGGATCGTCGCATCCGGCCAGAAAAAGGCGATCAGCGCGAAGATGATGGCGAAGACGCCGCGAAGCGCCACGGCCCACCAGTTGCGCGCGAGAAGCGCGCTCATGGATTCGATGCGGTAGAGCGGGTCGTAGGAAGAGGGGTTGGAGGTGCCGGAAGCCATCATCGTCTCCTTCGATCATGCCTCTTCATCGAGGCAACACCCTATCAATGCCAAGCTTGGCGGCTGGTTTCCTTCATTTCCCAGCGGAGGCTTCTTCTTCCTTGATCTTACTCAACCGGCGCCGGATCGCCAGCTTGCGCCGTCTCAGGCGCACGCGCCGCTTGATGCGGAAGGCGCGGATGAGGAGCGCAAGAGCGAACCAGATGAGGGCAATCACGATGGGAGCGATGATCAGCACCGGAAAGACGGCGATCAGAATGGCCAGCGCCAAAAGGGCAAGGCCGATGATGGCAATGCTGCTGGTCTCGGTCGCGGTGAGCGAGCGTGAACCCATGGCCTTGCCGATGCTGCTCGAGAGCGCGAGAGCACCGGCGGCGAGCCTGCGCACGCCCCCTCGCTTGAACCGGTGACCGCGGCGCGAGCGCATGTTGAGGGCTCTCTTGCGGCGGGATTGCCATCCGGGCACGATCTCGGTGGCATTGGCGAGATCCTCCAGGTACATCGCCTCCATGGCTTCGGCGAAACCCGAATCCTCGACGATCACATCGAGTTCCCAGTTCGTCGCCCAGCTCGCGAAGTTGAGATTGGTGGAGCCCACACGTGCCCAGCGCCCATCCACCACGGCCGTCTTGGCGTGGAGCATCGAGCCGTTCCATTCGTACACGCGAATGCCGGCTTCGATGAGAGAACGGTAGCCCGCGCGCACGATGGGCTGAAGCGCGGGCACGTCGCTCGAACCCGGCACGAGAAGGCGCACGTCCACGCCGTCGCGCGCCGCTTCGCCGAGCGCCTGCACATAGGATGTCGTCGCGACGAAATAGGCGTCGGTCAGCCACAGATTGCGCTGCGCGGTGGCGGCGATGAACTGATCCACGCGGTAGGTGCGGAACATGCCGGGCTCGCCGCTGATGAGCCTTGCCGCCATCGTGCCGGCATGCGGGATCGCGTCGGCGTGGGACAGGTCGCACTTCGGGATCGCGCGCATGCCCGCGAGCACCCAGCTTTCCGCGAATGCCGCATCGAGATCGCCGACGACCGGGCCTTCGAGCGAGATGCCCGTATCACGCCATGGCTCGCTCTCCTTGCCGCCCTCCCAGCTGTCGGAAATGCACAGGCCCGACACGAAGCCGATACGTCCGTCGACCGTGATCAATTTGCGGTGATTGCGCCTGACCCAGAACGGGTCCGTCAACCGAGGCGGGTTGAACACTCGCGCCTCCACGCCAGCCTCGCGCAGGCGGCGCCAGAAGGTGGGGAGGGCGCGAAAGGACGAGCCCAGCCAGTCATAGAGCACGCGAACCCTCACGCCGGCCTGGGCCCGCTCCATGAGAGCTTCCGCGAACATCTGGCCGGTCTTGTCATCGGCGATGATGAAGTTTTCGAAATGGATGACGCGTTCGGCCGACCGGATGGCCTTGAGCCAGGCCGGATAGTTCTCCCTGGAGTTCTTCAGCAGCCTGATGTCGTTGCCCAGGCGCAGGTCGCTGTCGGCAATGCGCGAGAAGGCGCGCTCCATGCGGAGCTCGTCCAAGGCAGTGCGGTAGGGTTGAATCGACAGTCCAGGCTGGTTCGTCATGAGATTCATGACCTTTCAACGCTCAAGGCGGGCATTCGGCTCACGATGTGGTGTGAAGGGTAGCTGAGCCCGCCTTAACCTCCTGTTAACCTTAAGCCCAAGTTCCACAACTTGGCCATAATTCACCTTAATCCCGGCAGTGCCTCTCAAGGTTGACGGAACCCTCCCTTAACCATCAGCCCGATATAAACCTCACAACGTTCGGCAAACGTGTGTGTAAGGAGTATTGCCTATGATGTCGCTGCGCGCCGTCAAATTCGCCGCTGCTATCGTCCTCGCCCTTGGGGCGGCAGCCTGTTCTTCCAACAAAGACGGCATGGCCGATGGATCTGGCGGCTTCGGCGCCGGTGGTGCTGCGACCCCCGGCAGCGCCCAGGACTTCGTCGTGAATGTCGGCGACCGCGTCTTCTTCGAGACCGACTCGACCGATCTCACCCCCACCGCCGTCGCCACCCTCGACAAGCAGGCCCAGTGGCTGCAGCGCTATCCGAACTATACCTTCATTGTGGAGGGCCATGCGGACGAGCGCGGCACCCGCGAGTACAACTTCTCGCTCTCGGCCCGCCGTGCCCAGACCGTGCGCGACTACCTGATCTCGCGCGGCATCCCCGGCAATCGCTTCCGCACCGTGTCCTACGGCAAGGAGCGTCCGGTGGCAGTCTGCAACGACATCTCCTGCTGGTCGCAGAACCGCCGCGCGGTCACCGTCCTCGGCGGGGCCGGCGCGTAAGCCTTCCGGACACTGAAACGTGAAACCTCGAAGCGTCGCCACATTATCGCCGTGGCGGCGCTTTTGTGTTATCGGCACGGTCGCTTAAAGACCCCTCACGGTATCCAGCATGTTACGACGCCTCTTTGTCTTTTTCGCCTTGGCTCTCGCTCTGGCAGCCCCTGCCGCCGCGCAGGACGCGGCCGACGCCATCGTGCGCCTCAACCGCCTCGAGAACCAGATGCGGCAGATGTCCGGTCAGCTTGAGCAGCTTCAGTTCGAGAACCGCCAGCTGAAGGACCAGCTCCGCAAGTTCCAGGAGGACGTGGAGTTCCGCTTCCAGGATCTCGGCGGCCGCGGCGGCTCCAAGCCCGCCGCTCCGTCCGCAACGCCGTCGCCTCGTCCGGTGCAGCCCCAGGCTCAGCCCCAGACGATGCCTCAGCGCCGCAGCGATGTGTTCGATCCATCTCAAGACCCCAATGCCCCGGGCGCTCCGCGCCCGCTGGGCACCACGTCTCCCTCCGCGCCGCTCGCCGATGCGGAGGAAGGCCAGGAGGGCGAGCAGTTCGCGGGGATCGGCGAGCTGATCGAGGAGGAAGGGCAGGCCGCTCCCGGTGGAGCCGGGAGTGGCATGCCGCTGCCCCAGGGAGCAATCCAGACCCGGCCTAACCCGAGCGTGGCGGCCACCAGCCTCGGCAATCCACGTGCTGATTTCGATGCGGCCTATGCCTCCTTCACCCAGAAGGATTACGACCAGGCCGAGATGGGCTTCCGCCGTTTCCTGCAGTCCAACCCCCGCGACAGGCTGGTGCCCGAGGCCACGTTCTGGCTCGGTGAAACCTATCTCCAGCGCAATCGCTACCGCGAGGCAGCCGAGCAGTTCCTGAATGTTTCCAGCGATCATCCGGATGCCGCCAAGGCTCCCGATGCCATGCTGCGTCTCGGCGTGTCTCTCAATGGCCTGGGTGCCCGCGACCGGGCCTGCGCCGTCTTCGCCGAACTCGACCGCAAGTATCCGCAGGCTTCCGCCAATGTCCGCCAGGCATCCGAGCGCGAGCAGAAGCGCAACAAGTGCACCTGATCCAGGCTGACCCGAACGAGCACCCGAACCGTGGCCGCTCCCGTGCCTGACGATCCGCTCCCGACCATTGATCCGGAGCAGCTTTTTTCCAGTTTGAGCCATGCCACAGGCATCCTGGCCGCCGTCTCAGGCGGGCCCGATTCCATGGCGATGATGCATCTGCTCGCCCGCTGGGGCTTGGAGCGCCGCATCCCGATTTTCGTCGCCACGGTGGACCATGGCCTTCGTCCCGAAGCAGCCGAGGAGGCCGCCTTTGTCGCCCGTAAGGCGGCGACCTTGGGCCTTCCCCACCGCACCCTCGTCTGGACAGGCGAGAAGCCCAGGACCGGCCTGCAGGAGGCCGCACGCGAGGCGCGCTATCGTCTCCTCATCCAATATGCCCGCGAGGTGGGAGCGTCCCATGTCGTCACCGCCCACACGCAGGACGACCAGGCCGAGACGATCCTGATGCGCCTCGCGAAGGGCTCGGGCCTGAAAGGTCTGACGGGCATGCGCCGGGAGCGGAACCGGGAGGGCATCACCCATGCGAGACCTCTGCTCGGCTGGCCGAAGGCCGCGCTCCTCGACCTCTGCCGAACGAGCGGCTGGCGCTTCGTCACCGATCCGTCCAATGCGGACGAGCGCTTCGCCCGGGTCCGCTGGCGCAGGCTGATGCCGCTTCTGGCAGAGGAGGGGGTGACCGCAAGCCGCCTGGCCCGCCTGGCCGAGCGGGTCGCGCAGGCTGACGAGGCGCTGGAGATCAAGGCGCGTGAGGCTTTGGAGCGCGCGACCCCAGAGGCAGGAGAGGGGGTCTTTTCCTTTCAGGCGGCCTGTCTTGCCGAAGAGCCCTTCGAGATCGGGCTGAGGATCCTGGCTCAGGCTCTCGGCCGGATCGACCTCGACAATATTCGCCTTCAAAGGCTGGAAAGCTGCATCGAGCGCCTGAGGAAGGCAATCCTGGCCGGTGAGAGCCTGCGTCTGACGATTGCCGGAGCGCTCCTCGATCTCGACCGGGCCGGGCTCTTAAGAGTGAGGCCGGAACCGCCCCGCTCACGAGGTCGTTAGCCAATTCTCTTAGCCAAGACCTTCGGATGATGCCGCACGCACGCCTCATTCCCTTGGCAAGGGGGAACGGTGTGCCTACATTGAGTTTAGCCGCATGGGGAGGTTCCCGATCTTTCTCGTGCTTCATCTCCCTCTGGGGCAGAACCTGATCCGATGAATTCAAATTTCCGCAACTTCGCCTTGTGGGTTGTCATTTTCCTCCTGGTGCTGGCGCTCGTCACCCTTTTCCAGAGCCCGGGCCACCGAGGCGGCGGCAGCGACATCGCCTATAGCCAGCTTCTGAATGACGCCGATGCCGGACGCATCTCGAGCGTCATCATCTCGGGTCCCGAGATCAGCGGCACCTATACCGATGGCCGTACCTTCTCGTCCTATGCGCCGAACGACCCGGCCCTGGTCACGAAGCTGCAGCAGAAGGGCGTGCAGATCACGGCGCGTCCGCAATCCGACTCGACCCCCTGGTTCATCGCGGTTCTCATGAACATCCTGCCCATCGCGCTCTTCATCGGCGCCTGGGTGTTCCTGTCGCGCCAGATGCAGAACGGCGCAGGCCGGGCCATGGGGTTCGGCAAGTCGAAAGCCAAACTCCTCACCGAGGCCCATGGCCGCGTGACCTTCGACGACGTCGCGGGTATCGACGAGGCCAAGGAAGACCTGCAGGAGGTCGTGGAGTTCCTGCGCGATCCGCAGAAGTTCCAGCGTCTCGGCGGCCGCATCCCGCGCGGCGTGCTGCTCGTCGGCCCTCCCGGAACCGGTAAGACCCTGACCGCCCGCGCGGTGGCGGGCGAGGCCAACGTGCCGTTCTTCACCATCTCGGGCTCGGACTTCGTCGAGATGTTCGTCGGCGTCGGTGCCTCCCGCGTGCGTGACATGTTCGAGCAGGCGAAGAAGAACGCGCCCTGCATTATCTTCATCGACGAGATCGACGCGGTCGGCCGTCACCGCGGCGCCGGTCTCGGCGGCGGTAACGACGAGCGCGAGCAGACCCTCAACCAGCTCCTCGTGGAGATGGACGGCTTCGAGGCCAACGAGGGCATCATCATCATCGCGGCGACCAACCGTCCCGACGTTCTGGATCCGGCGCTGCTGCGTCCCGGTCGTTTCGACCGTCAGATCGTGGTGCCGAACCCGGACGTCACCGGCCGCGAGAAGATCCTGCGCGTTCACGTGCGCAAGGTTCCGCTCGCTCCGGACGTGGACCTCAAGGTCATCGCCCGCGGCACGCCCGGCTTCTCGGGTGCGGACCTCATGAATCTCGTCAACGAGGCGGCGCTGCTTGCGGCCCGTCGCGGCAAGCGCATCGTGACGATGCGCGAGTTCGAGGATGCCAAGGACAAGGTGATGATGGGCGCGGAGCGCCGCACCCTGGTCATGACCGACGACGAGAAGCGCCTGACTGCCTATCACGAGGCCGGCCACGCCATCGTCGCGTTGAACGTTCCGGCCACCGATCCGGTGCACAAGGCCACCATCATTCCGCGCGGCCGTGCCCTCGGCATGGTCATGCAGCTGCCCGAGCGGGACAAGCTGTCCATGAGCTTCGAGCAGATGACCTCGCGTCTCGCCATCATGATGGGCGGCCGCATTGCGGAAGAGATGATCTTCGGCAAGGAGAAGGTGACCTCGGGCGCCCAGTCGGATATCGAGCAGGCCACGCGCCTGGCCCGCATGATGGTGACCAAGTGGGGCTTCTCGCCCGAACTCGGCACCGTGGCCTACGGCGAGAACCAGGACGAGGTGTTCCTCGGCATGCAGATGGGCCGCCAGCAGAACGTGTCTGAGGCGACCGCACAGAAGATCGATTCGGAAGTTCGCCGCCTCGTGGAAACGGGCCTCAACGACGCCCGCCGCATTCTCACCGAGAAGGCGCACGACCTCGAGGCCCTGGCCCGTGGCCTTCTGGAATACGAGACCCTGACGGGCGAGGAGATCCGCAACCTCCTCGACGGCCAGCCGCCGGTGCGCGATGCGGGCGGCGATCCGGTGACCCCGGTGCGCGGCTCCGCCGTCCCGACCACCCGGCCCGGGCGGCCTCGGGAGAGCGACGGGGGCATGGAGCCCCAGCCGCAGGCTTAAAAGGTCGCATCCTTGCGAATTACAAAGAACGCTCGCTTTTCAGCGAGCGTTCTTTTTTGTTTACCGGAACCTTCTACTTTCAATCTGGTAAGAGGATTCTCTCCTCTTGTAATAATCGCTCATCACATGTGATGAGCCTTTGCAGGGCGAAGTCTTGACCCGGATTGAGGGGGTTGCTTTGAGAAAGCCAAAGCGCTTATCAGCGCCACGGGATGCGGAGAAGAAACCCATGCGGAAATACTTTGGAACCGATGGGATCCGGGGGCGGGCCAACGGGATCATTACACCCGATCTGGCCCTTCGGGTCGGCCAGTCGGCGGGCCTCATGTTCAGCCAGAGCGGCGATTACCGTCACCGGGTCGTGATCGGCAAGGACACGCGCCTGTCCGGCTACATGATCGAGAACGCGCTGGTCGCGGGTTTCACCTCGGTGGGCATGGACGTGTTGCTGCTCGGTCCCATGCCGACGCCGGCGGTCGCCATGCTCACACGTTCGATGCGGTGCGATCTCGGCGTCATGATCTCGGCCTCGCACAATCCTTACGAGGACAACGGCATCAAGCTGTTCGGGCCCGATGGGTTCAAGCTCAATGACGATGTGGAGATGAAGATCGAGGCGCTCATCGACTCGGATCTGACAGCTCGCCTCGCGGGTTCCGCCAATCTCGGCCGCGCCAAGCGGATCGAGAGCGTCCATGCCCGTTACATCGAATTCGCCAAGCGCACGCTGCCGCGCCAGATCGACTTGGAGGGGATGCGGGTCGTGGTCGATTGCGCCAATGGCGCGGGCTACAAGGTCGCACCCGAAACCTTGTGGGAGCTCGGTGCCGAGGTGGTGAGCATCGGTGTGGATCCCAATGGCTTCAACATCAATCACGAGGTCGGCTCGACCGCTCCCGAGGCCCTGATCCACAAGGTGCGCGAGCTGCGTGCCGATGTGGGCATCGCGCTCGATGGCGATGCGGATCGTGTTCTGATCGTGGACGAGAAGGGCCAGAGGGTCGATGGCGACCAGTTGATGGGTGTCGTCGCCCGCTCCTGGAAAGAGGACGGACGCCTTTCTCAACCGGGTATCGTCGCCACGATCATGTCCAATCTCGGTCTCGAGCGCTATCTGAGCGGCATTGGCCTCGGCTTGGTACGCACGGCAGTCGGGGACCGCTACGTGCTCGAGCATATGCGTGCGCATGGCTACAATCTCGGCGGCGAGCAATCCGGCCACATCATCATGTCGGATTACACGACGACGGGCGACGGCTTGATCGCAGCCCTTCAACTCCTCGCCGTGGTCAAGAGCATGGGCAGGACGGTCTCTGAGGTCTGCCATTGCTTCGAGCCGCTGCCGCAGGTTCTGAAGAATGTGCGCTACAAGTCCGGCAAGCCGCTGCAGGAGGCTTTGGTCATCAAGGCGATCGAGGCGGGTCGCGAGCGGCTTGGAACCTCGGGCCGCCTTGTCATCCGCCCCTCCGGCACGGAGCCGGTGATCCGTGTGATGGGTGAGGGCGACAATGCGGACCTCGTGATCCAAGTGGTGGACGATGTGGTGGATGCGGTGACGCAGGCCGCCTCGCAGGCCGCCGCTTAAACGCATCCCTCAGCGCGAAGGAGCAAGGCATGGATGGCAGCATCCATGCCTTTTCTGCTGCTGCCAAAGTTCATGAATTATCGTTAAGCTTGTCCTTGAAATTAACGATTTCTTCAATAAATTCCTTTGCGATTCGCTGCAGAGGCACTGATGTTCGAAACCGGCAATCCCATCGTTCGCCCACCCCAGGCTCTCCAGTTCAATGCCTACGCGATCGCGGAGCTGAACCGGGTCTTGCAGCCCTATTTGCCCCAGGACCAGTCGCTGACGGCCGTCAAGCCGGCGACCGCCGAGCCAGTGGTCGAGGCGCCCCGTGTCAGCTCGGTCGAGTTCAACCGGGTCCTGTGGAATGCGGAGAGCATGATTGCCTCCGTCATGGGGCTAAAGACCTATGAGGTCAGTGTCTTCGTGAATACCGGACGCTACGTGTTCTAGATTTTTCTCCCGTCGAAAGAAAAAAGCTCCGCCGAAGAATCGTGCGGAGCTCTTTCTTTTCGAGCAGATCGCCTCCGGTCATTCCGCCGGATGAGTCGGAGGCTGCGCGATCTGCGGGGCAGGGCTCTCACCATGGGGGCGCTGACCAGTCTGCGCGCGTAAGCGGTCGAGCATCTCGCTCACGTAAGTGGCGGGTTTGGTATAGCCGCCGATGAGCAGGTAGATCGCCGGCACGACGAGCACCGTCAGGAGCGTCGACATGGTCACGCCGCCGACGATCACCGTACCGATCGCGCTCCGTGCTTCCGCGCCTGCGCCCGTGGACCAGGCAAGCGGGATCGCGCCGCCGATCATGGCGATCGACGTCATGAGGATCGGGCGAAGCCGAAGCACCGAGGCTTCGATCACCGCATCCCACACGGACATTCCCCGTTCGCGCAACTGGTTGGCGAATTCGACGATGAGAATGCCGTTCTTCGTCATCAAGCCGATGAGCAGGATCATGCCGATCTGGCTGTAGATGTTGAGTGTCTGGCCCGTGATCACGAGCGCGGCCAAGCCGCCCGTGACGGCAAGCGGCACGGTCAGCATGATGATGAACGGGTTGATCCAGCTCTCGAACTGCGCCGCCAGCACCAGGAACACCACGAGCAGCGCCATGCCGAACGTGACGTAGATCGCATTCGAGGATTCACGGAAATCCTGCGACTGGCCGGTATAGCCGATGCGCGCTTCCGCCGGCAGGTTCTCACGCACGATCTGCTCCAGCACCGCAAGCCCCTCGCCGATGGAGGTGGTGCCTTGCAGACTCGCATCGATGGTGATGGAGCGCATCCGGTTGAAGCGGTTGAGCGTCTGCGGGGCCGCAGCTTCTGTCAGGTTGACGAAGGAGGAGAGGGGAACAAGTTCGCCGTTCGTCGCGCGCACGAAGGTATTGGCGAGATCGTTTGGCGTCGCACGATCCTCCGCGCGGCCCCGCATGATGACGGAATATTCCTCGCCACGGTTCACGAATGTGGAAACCTCGCGTTCGCCGAACATCAGTTCAAGCGTGCGACCGATATCCTCCACCGACACGCCGAGATCGGCGGCGCGCTGTCGATCGATCTGCACGCGGATGTCGGGCTGGGACTCGCGGTAATTGGAATCCATGTTCACGAACATGCCCGTTTCCTGCGCCTTCAGCATGACGATGTCGCGCCATTCGCGAAGGGTGTTGTAATCGGGGCCGCCGAGCACGAACTGAATGGGCTTCGACGGGCCGCGCTGGCCGAGCGAGCCGGGGCTGATCGGGGCCACGCGGGCACCGGGGAAGTTCGCAACCTTGCGGTTGATCTCATCCACGAGAGTCTGCTGCTTCATCGTGCGCTGATCCCAGGGGACGAGGCGGACGATGATCATGCCGGAATTGACCGGTGAGGGACGCGCGAAACCGGGCGCGACCTGGCTCGTGATGGAGGAGACGACGCCCTGTTCCTGATAGGGCAGCAGAATCTTCTCCACCTCCTTCACGCGATCGCGGGTATAATCGAGGCTTGCACCCTCCGGTGCCTCCACGCGCACGATGATCGCACCGCGATCCTCCGTCGGCGCAAAGGTTTTCGGCAGCATCTGGAACAGGCCATAGGCCGACACGCTCACGGCGAAACCGAAGGCAAGAATGATGAGCGGGGCTTTGAGAACCCGCATCAGGATCTTGCGATAGACATTGTTCATGCCCGTGAAGAAGGGTTCGGTCATCTTCTGGATGCGGCCATGGGCCGGCACCATGAGTTTCGAGCACAGCATCGGGGTGAGCGTGCGCGCCACGACGCCGGAGAAGAAGATGGCGGCGGCGAGCGTGATGCCGAACTCGCGGAAGAGCTGGCCCGTATTGCCGGTCATGAAGGCGAGCGGCACGAACACCGCCATCAGCGTAGCGGTGGTGGCGATGACCGCAAAGCCGATCTCGCGCGCGCCGTCGAAGGAGGCAAGCAGCGGCGGCTGTCCTTCCTCGATCCGGCGGTGAACGTTCTCGATCTCCACGATGGCGTCGTCCACCACGATGCCGATGGCGAGCACCACGGCAAGGAGGGTCAGCACGTTGATGGAGGCATTGAAGTAAGCCATCACCATGCAGGCGGCGATGATCGAAACCGGGATCGCGACGATCGCGACGATGGTGGAGCGCCAGTCGCGCAGAAACACCAGGATCACGAGCACGACAAGCATGATGCCTTCCGTGAGCGTGTGCAGCACGCCGTCGATGGAAGCGCTGATGAACTGGCTCTCGTCGTAGGAAATCTGTGCCGTGGTTCCCGGGGGAAGCGACGACTTCAGGTTTTCCAGTTCCGCGCGCACCCCTTCGGCAACCGCAAGGGTGTTGGCTGTCGATTGGCGCACGATGCCGAGGCCCATGGCGACCTTGCCCGCTTCATAGAACTCGAAGCGGTTGTCCTCCGGCCCAACCTCCACCTTGGCGACCTCGCTCAGGCGCACGAGATAGCCGTTCTTGTTCGAAACGATCAGCTGCTCGAAATCCTGCGGAGTCGAGAGGCGGGAATCCGTCTTCACCGTGAATTCACGCTGGGTGGATTCGATGCGTCCGCCCGGCAGTTCCACATTTTGCCGTTGGATCGCCGTTTCCAGATCTTGAACCGTGAGGCCGCGCGCTGCCAGTGCAGGGCGGTCGACCCAGATGCGCATGGAATAGCGCCGTTCGCCGGCCAGGTTGACGTTGGCAACGCCGGGAACGGTCGAGAGGCGGTCCACGTAGACGCGCTTGAGGAAGTCGCTGAGTTCGAGAGCGTCGTAGGTCGATGAGGTGACGCTGACCCACATGATGGCGGAGGCGTTATCGTCCACCTTGCGGATGACCGGCTGGTCCACGCCGTCCGGCAGGCGGCCCACCACGCGGAAGACCGCGTCGCGCACGTCGGACGTTGCGCCTTCGGGATCGCGCGACACGTCGAACTCGATGGAGACCGAGGAGCGTTCGTTCTGGCTTTGCGAGCGGATCTGGTTGATGCCCTCGATGCCTGCCACGGCACCTTCGATCACTTCGGTCACGCGGCTCTCGATGACTTCATTCGAAGCGCCGCGGTAAACGGTGGAGACGGACACGACCGGGCGATCCACACTCGGATACTCGCGGATCGGCAGATTCATGAGCGCGGATAGGCCGCCCACGATCAGCAGCAGGCTTACCACAACGGCGAAAACGGGACGGCGAATGAAGAGGTCGGAAACCTGCATGACGGCTCAGCTCTTGGACCGGTCCTTGGACCAGCCGTTGACAAAAGTTCTCCCGCCGGAGCGGGAGAGAAATCATTTAGCGCTCTGCGGCCTGCGCAGTGCCGATCGCGTGCGGCGCATTCAGCGTGCTGCGCGAAGGCGGCTGGCGGTTCGCGGCAGGCACGCCTTGCGGCTCCTGTGCGCTCGAACCGAGCGGACGGGCGATCACCTCGGCCCCGGGGCGCACGCGCTGGACACCCAACACCACGATCGTCTCGCCCGCTTTCAGCCCGTTCACCACCTCGACCTTGCCGCCCTGGCGCTGGCCGATGGTGATGACGCGGCGCTCCACCTTGTTGTCCCTCACCGGGTAGACCACATGGCGCAGGCCTTCGCTGACGATGGCCTCTTCCGGGACCAGGACTGCCTCATTATTGACCGAGACTTCGAGCGTTACGGCCAGGAACATGCCGGGCTTCAAGGCCTCGTCCGGGTTCTCGAACTCGGCGGTGAGACGTGCGGTGCGGGTGGCCTGATCGACGCGAGGATCAATGGTGGACACCTTGCCCGTAAAGGTGCGGCCCTTGTAGGCCGCCGACATGGCATTCACCGTCTGGCCGGGCTGCAGACGGCCCAGGAGGTTCTCGGGCACGGCGAAGTCGAGGCGAACCTTCGAGAGGTCATCAAGCGATGTGATCCGCGTGCCGGGCGCGATATAGGCGCCGAGCGAAACGGAGCGGGTGCCGACGCGGCCGTTGAACGGGGCACGGATCGTCAGGTCCTCAAGCCGCGCCTCGGCCGCCTTGCGCTGTGCCTGAGCCGAGGCGATCGCGCCTTCGAGGGATTTTATCTGTGCGGTCAAATCCTCCACCTGCGCGTTTGTGCCCGCGCCGGTGCGGCTGAGGGCCTGGGCACGCTCGAGCTTGATGGAGATTTCATTCCGCTGGGCCACGGCGCGGTTGGCTTCGGCAATGGCCTGGTCGATGTCGGCCCGGCGCTCGGCGGCATCGAGCTGCACCAGAATGTCGCCGGCCTTCACCTTCTGGCCCTCCTCGAAGCCGATTTCATCGATCACGCCAGCGACCTTAGCCGTCACCGTGATGGACTCGAAGGCGCGCACCGTGCCCACGGCCTCGCGGGTTTCCACGATGCGACCGGTCTTGACCGTATCGACCTCCACGGTCGCCGGTCCGGAGGGACCGCCGCGACCGCCGCGTCCTCCAGCGGGAGCGCCCTGTCCTTGCCCTGCGGGCTGGCTCACATACGCGCCGATCACAGGCACATTGGCGAGGTACCCGCCTTGATAGGCATACCACCCGCCAAACCCTGCTGCCCCCAGCACGGCGATGACGGCGAGTTGACCGGACACACGCATGCTCGCTCCTTAGTCTCGGAAGTCTTTTTCAGTCTCGAATTAATGGGATGTGACCTAACACAACTTAGGTCAGTCCCTATGACTATAACGCAGTGAGCACGATGTTTTGTATTACGATTTCGTAATCTGAGATTTTTCTCCGTTGCCTAGCCTTGCGGCATCTGCCTTGACCATAGGCCCCCATTCCGTCATACCGGTCGGCGGGACACCTCTCCCCACCGAGAGGCGCCCATCTGTAAGGATGGATACCATGACAGACCTGCCCAACGCGCGTCCGCGCGCGCCTTTCTTTTCCTCCGGACCCTGCGCCAAGCGCCCCGGATGGTCCCTGCAAAACCTGAAGACCGAAAGCCTCGGCCGCTCGCATCGCGCGAAGCTCGGCAAGGCGCGCCTGAAGCTCGCCATCGACCTCACTCGCGAGGTGCTGGGCGTGCCGGCCGATTACCGCATCGGCATCGTGCCCGCCTCCGATACCGGCGCCGTGGAGATGGTGCTGTGGTCGATGCTGGGCGCCCGCCCGGTCGATATGCTCGCATGGGAGAGCTTCGGCGAGGGCTGGGTCACCGACGTGGTCAAGCAGCTCAAGCTCGCCGACGCCCGCGTGATCAACGCTCCTTACGGTGAGCTGCCCGATCTCTCCCGGGTCGACACGAAAAACCGCGACGTGGTCTTCACCTGGAACGGCACGACCTCCGGCGTGCGCGTGCCGAATGCGGATTGGATCGCGGCCGATCGCGAAGGTCTCACGATCTGCGATGCGACCTCTGCGGCTTTCGCGCAGAAGCTCGATTTCGCGAAGCTCGATGTGGTCACCTTCTCCTGGCAGAAGGTGCTGGGCGGCGAAGCGGCCCACGGCATGCTCATCCTCTCGCCGCGCGCGGTGGAGCGCCTCGAGACCTACAAGCCGGCCTGGCCGCTGCCGAAGATCTTCCGCATGACCAAGGGCGGCAAGCTCATCGAGGGCATCTTCGAGGGCGAGACCATCAACACGCCGTCCATGCTCGCGGTCGAGGATTACATCGACGCGCTCGAATGGGCGAAGTCCATCGGCGGGTTGAACGCGCTCGTCGCCAAGGCCGATGCCAACGCGAAGGTCATTCGCGATTGGGTGGCGCGCACGCCCTGGATCGCGAACCTCGCGAAGATTCCGGCGACCGCTTCGAACACCAGCGTGTGCCTCGTCATCGCCGATCCCGATGTGGTGGCGAAAGGTCCTGAAGCCGTGGCGCAGGTTGCCAAGGGCATCACCGCCGCGCTCGAGAAGGAGGGCGTCGCCCTCGACATCGGCGCCTATCGCGATGCGCCTCCCGGCCTTCGCATCTGGTGCGGCGCGACCGTGGAGCAATCCGATCTCGAAGCCCTGACGCCGTGGCTCGACTGGGCCTTCGCGCAGGAAAAGGCAAAGCTCGCGAAAGCGGCTTGAGGCTCAATTTCTTCAGTTCCGTCATCCCCGGGCTCGTCCCGGGGATCCACGCCTTTTTGAGGCTGAGCTTGCGAAACCGGCAGACGTGGATGGCCGGGACAAGCCCGGCCATGACGCCATGAGGTTTAACCCATGCCCGCTCCCCGCGTTCTCATTTCCGACGCTCTCTCGCCTGCCGCCGTGCAGATCTTCAAGGATCGCGGCATCGAGGTCGATTTCCAGCCCGACCTCGGCAAGGACAAGGAGAAGCTCAGCCAGATCATCGGCAACTACGATGGCCTTGCCATCCGCTCCGCCACGAAGGTGACGGCGAAGATCCTTGAACAGGCCAAGAACCTGAAGGTGATCGGCCGCGCCGGCATCGGCGTGGACAATGTCGAGATTCCCGCCGCCACGGCGAAGGGCATCATCGTCATGAACACGCCCTTCGGCAATTCGATCACCACCGCCGAGCATGCGATCGCGATGATGTTCGCGCTCGCGCGCCAGATCCCGCAGGCCGATGCCTCGACGCAAGCCGGCAAGTGGGAGAAGAACCGCTTCATGGGTGTCGAGCTCACCGGCAAGGTTCTCGGCGTCATCGGTTGCGGCAATATCGGCTCCATCGTCGCCGATCGCGGCATCGGTCTTCGCATGAAGGTGATCGCCTACGATCCCTTCCTGTCTCCCGAGCGTGCGATCGAGATCGGCGTCGAGAAGGTGGAGCTGGAGGATCTGCTCCGCCGCGCCGACGTCATCACGCTGCATGTGCCGCTGACGGAAAAGACGAAGAACGTGCTCTCAGGCGAAAACATCGCCAAGACGAAGAAGGGCGTGCGTATCATCAACTGCGCCCGCGGCGGCCTCGTCGATGAAGCAGCTTTACGCGCGGCGCTCGATTCCGGCCATGTGGCGGGGGCCGCCTTCGACGTGTTCGTCGAGGAGCCTGCGCTCACCAATCCGCTCTTCGGCCATCCCAACGTGGTCTGCACGCCGCATCTGGGTGCTGCGACGACAGAGGCGCAGGAGAACGTGGCCCTGCAGGTGGCCGAGCAGATGTCGGATTACCTGCTCCAGGGCGCCATCCAGAACGCTGTGAACTTCCCGTCCATCACGGCGGAGGAAGCGCCGCGCCTCAAGCCTTTCGTGGCGCTTGCGGACAAGCTCGGCTCCTTCCTCGGCCAGCTCACGGAGGCGCCGATCAAGGGCATCCGCATCGAGTACGAAGGCGCCGTAGCCGAGATGAACACCCGTGCGCTGACATCGGCGGCCATCACCGGCGTGCTGCGTCCCTTCCTGCAGGACATCAACATGGTGTCGGCTCCCATCGTGGCCCGTGAGCGCGGCATCACGGTGGAAGAGGTCAAGCGCGAGAGCGCCGCACGCGATTACGAGAGCTTCATCCGTATCATCGTGGATGCGGAGGATATGTCGCGCCATGCGGGCGGCACCGTGTTCCAGGACGGCAAGCCACGCGTCACCGAGATCCGCGACATCGCGGTCGATGCCGAATTCGCGCCGCATATGATCTATGTGCGCAACGACGACAAGCCGGGCTTCATCGGCAGATTCGGCACGCTGCTCGGCGAGTCCGGCGTGAACGTGGCGACCTTCGCGCTCGGCCGCGACAAGCCCGGCGGCGACGCCATCTGCTTCGTCTCGGTCGACGAGCCCGTCTCGGATGAACTCCTGCGCAAGATCGAGGAGATTCCGCAGGTCAAGCGCGCCCGCGCGGTGCGTTTTTAAAGCATCTTCCGGCGAAGGGGATTCCCGTTCGCCGGAAAAGAAGATGCGAGAGAAGAGGTAAGATCATGGTCCATGTCCCGTCACAACGCTTCGTCCTGACGCTCGCCTGCGCGAACCGTCCCGGCATCGTCGCCGCCGTGGCAGGGCATCTGTCCGATGTGGGCCTCAACATCCTCGACGCCCAGCAATACGACGACACGCTGACGGATCGCTTCTTCATGCGTGTCGTTTTCAATCCGGTCGAAGGGCACGGCGATATCGACGCCCTGAAGGATGGCTTCGTGCCCTTGGCGGATCGCTTCGGCATGACATGGACCCTGCGCGATATCGGCGAAAAGCGCAAAGTCATGCTGCTCGTCTCGAAATTCGATCATTGCCTGGCCGATCTGCTCTACCGCTGGCGCATCGGCGAGCTTGATTTCGAGCCGGTCGGCGTCATCGCCAATCATCCCGCCGAAACCTACAGCCATGTGGGCCTGGGTGACGTTCCGTTCCACTATCTTCCCGTGACGAAGGACACGAAGCTCGAACAGGAAGCCAGAATCTGGGAGATCATCCGCAATTCACAGGCCGATCTCGTGGTGCTCGCGCGTTACATGCAGGTTTTGTCCGATGGGCTTGCGGCGAAGCTCTCGGGCCGCTGCATCAACATCCACCACTCGTTCCTTCCGAGCTTCAAGGGCGCCAAGCCCTATCATCAGGCCCATGCGCGCGGCGTGAAGCTGATCGGCGCCACCGCTCATTACGTGACGTCCGATCTCGATGAAGGGCCGATCATCGCGCAGGACGTGGAGCCGATCACCCATCGCGACAGCGCGGACGATCTCGTGCGCAAGGGACGTGATATCGAGCGGCGCGTTCTCGCTCGTGCGGTGCGCTACCACCTGGAAGATCGCATCCTGCTCAATGGCCGCAAGACGGTGGTGTTCGCGGATTAGTGCTGCCTATAGTGATGTCCTTCTTCGTCATGCCCGCACTTGTTGCGGGTATCCACGTCTTTATCGTCGTTGAAGACGTGGATGGCCGGGACAAGCCCGGCCATGACGGAAAAATGCATTTTGCAGTGGTGTGACTGTTACTACTTCCGCTCCGCCAGCCAAATCCCACCGAGCACCAGAAACAAGCCCAGCGCGTGGTAGTAGGCGAAGGGCTCGCCCAGCAGCATCACGGCGAGCAGTGCGCCGAAGACCGGCACGAGGTTGACGAATAGGCCTGCACGTGCCGGCCCGATCAGTTCCACGCCACGAATGAAGAAAATCTGCGAGATGAGCGACGGGAACAGGCCGATATAGAGAAGGATCAGCCAGCCCTTGAGCGTCGGCCATTGCACCGCGCCCTGCGCGATCTCGATTGCGAGCAAAGGCAGCGACGTGAGGAATGCGACGCCCGCCATGGCCGTGAAGAACACGAGGCCCGAGACGGGCGGCCGACGCCTCAGGCCCAGCGTGTAGCCCGCATAGAAGACGCAGGCGATCAGCATCCACACATCGCCGATGTTGAGCGCCAGCGTCGTGAGAACCTCGAGATCCGCCTTCACCGAGACCAGCACGACACCGAGGATCGTGACGATCATGCCGAAGATCTGCAGCGGGATCACGCGTGCGCCGAAGAACAGGATGGTGCCGATCAGCACCAGCACCGGAATGGAGCCCTGGAAGATCGTGAGGTTCACTGCGCTCGTATGATAGGCGGCGGCATAGAACAGGGCGTTGAACGCCGTGAAGCCCGAAGAGCCCATGAGGATGGTGTAGAGCCAGCGCGAGCCGATTTTTGGCCACTCGGCCACGACCTGCCGTCCCACCAGCGGCCCCAAGATGACGGCCACGATGGCCCAGCGGATGCAGGTGAGCAGCATGGGCGACACCTCGCCGACGGCGAGACGTCCGGCGATGGCATTGCCACCCCACATAAGGGTGGTGAGGATCAGAAGCAGGTAGGCCTGTCCCCACAGTCCCTTCCAGAGCGATTGCAGGATTTTCATGGAAGGCTAGACCTCATGATACTTGCCGCCGGGCGCAGTTTCGATAAACCAGCGTCAACGAAGCGGGTGACGATGATGGCCTTACGGTTTCTGATGGTTGAGGGCAATACGCGCAGTGCAAGGGAGGCCCACAAGGCTGCCTATGGCAATATGCTGTCCGAGTCCTATGCACAGGCGATCCAGGACATCGAAAGGACGGCGATCTGCGACATCGCCTTCCCGACGGACGAGGGCGCGAACCTGCCGGATCAGGCGGGGCTCGAGTCTTACGATGGCATCGTGCTCACCGGTTCGCACCTCAGCATCTATGACCGTACCCCTGAGATCACGCGCCAGATCGACCTGATGCGGGCGATCTATGCCTCGGGCACGCCGTCCTTCGGTTCCTGCTGGGGGCTGCAGGTGGCCGCTGTTGCGGCAGACGGCGACGTGCAGAAGAATCCTCTCGGTCGCGAAGTGGGTTTCGCCCGCCGCCTGCGGCGCACGGAGGAGGGAAGGGGTCACCTCCTGCTTGAGGGCCGCCCGGAGGTCTATGATGCGCCCGCCATTCATCTCGATATGGTCACGGCGCTTCCTGAAGACGCCAGCGTGATCGCCACCAATCCGGTCTCCGAGGTTCAGGCGGCTGAGATCCGAAGGGACGGCGGCACCTTCTGGGGCGTGCAGTACCACCCGGAGTTCAGCCTTTCCGAACTGGCGGTGATCCTGCGTCAGCGAACCGAACTCATGATCCGCGAAGGCTTCTGCCGCACGCCGGAAGAGGTCCATTCCTACGCGGATGACCTGACGACACTCGATGTGGAGCCTTCACGCTTCGATCTGGCCTGGAGGCACGGGGTCGATGCCGAGGTGCTGGATGCGAACCGCCGCACCCGGGAAATCCGCAACTTCATCGAGCATCGGGTGAAGATACAGAAGAGCGCCCGCGGCCGGGCCTGACATCCTCCGGGTCGGTCCAAAGAACCTTCTCCCTTCGTCATGGCCGGGCTTATCCCGGCCATCCCGATGTAACGGGCGCAGCGCTTCAAAAGGTCGGGATCACCGGCACAAGACCGGTGATGACGTGGGGGGGCGACGCGAACCTCCGGTTCCGCACGACACGCTAAAGCACATCCACGATGATACGCTGAGAGACGGGAGTGGCGGAGGATGGCGCCTGCACGACGAAGCCCCGGCACTTGGTGGTGACAGGGTAGATGGGAGCACGGTGCCGGTCGGCCCCGATCATGTAGTTGACCGTGTAATAGGTCTCGCCGCCGACGAAGGTCGTGTCTTTCGTCTCGAAAACGTATCCCAACTCAGTCGGGTTGATCCGGTAGATTGCCTGTGGCGGCCCGAAAGCCGCGATGCGCTCCGAAATCGGCCGGCCGATATAGTCCGAGCATGAGACCGTCATGGTTTCCTGCACCATTGGCGCACAGCCCGCAGTGCCGAGCGCCATGCCGACAACGACAAAAATCCTTTTCACGGCGCTCTCCCCGGTGATGGAATACATATTCCTATCTATGGAGAGCATCTAGGCGACTGTGTACTGTTAGGGAAGCCATCGGCGCTCCGCCAGAATCATCTTCGGGCCGTAGGCTCGAAAAGTCGGAGCGCTGTGTCTGATCCAGCAAACACATTGGGTTCTACTGTGCACCTCTCTCCCACACGGGAGAGGTCTTCCAGCGCAGGCTCTCATGATCGCTCACCCGGTCGCACCACCGCTACCCGGCCCAGAACGACGATGATCGTGTTCTCACTCTGTTCTTGACTTTGGTCCTAATCTAAACTATGTTGCATCTGTCCTGACCTGCCGGGGGCGCGCTCGCGAGGCGTCGTGACTGCGGGGTCGGGAGCGGTCCCGTGCGGGAGGTCAACGCAGCCTCCGGTGACGGGAGGCCCAGGCTGTGCAAGTCGGGCTCGGATCGGTCACAAGCCGCCCGCAGGTCGAGAAGCGACCGCTGCGGTGTCCGCTTGCGGCGGTTGACGGAGCCGGTGCCGCCTGTCCGCCTAAAGAAGCCGTGCGCGAGGAGCCGTTCGGTTCCACGCTTCACTTCCAAGATCGAGCCGGACCGCTCCTCGCGCCCCCCTCGACCCACACCCTCGGGCCAACACGCCGCGAGGATGCTGCCGCTTGGCTCTTTGACAATTCCGATCGAGCTTCTGCGTCACATCCGACAGCGCCCGCCCGGGTCAGCCCCGGCGGTCCGAAAGGACCGGGAAGGGAATCCACCGACACACGAGGCGCTATGGACTCCCTTCCCCTCCGATGGCTTTCGCCATCTCCGGCCGGGATGACGGCTTCCGTCCCACTCTCTCCGTCATGGCCGACTACCGGGCTTGCTCCGGGGATCCCCATTTTCTCATAGCTCCGCCTTCATCTTGAGAGGCTGGGTGTTTCCCTCCCCCTTGCGGGGAGGGATTGAGGGTGGGGGTCGCAAAGTCAAAGTGCTGCGCTTCATCAAGAGAGTACAACAGTACTACTGTCATGGCCGGGCTTGCCCCAGCCACCCCGAACAGGAAGAGCGCAACGCTTCGCTTTATCGTGATCACCGGCACAAGGCCGGTGATGACGTGAGTGAACGAATCCCATCGCTCACCCGGTCGTTCCACCCCACCCCCGCCAGCGGGGAGGGGAAAGCGGTGCCCGTGCTTGATGAGCCATTCTCTGAGGGTGCAGGCGCTCGCCTTTATTCCGTCTCTTGAAAAACCGAGACTGAGGGACATCTCGCGCACAGCAGGACGGAGCATGATGCATGGGACAAGGCTCATTCCGGCTTGACCTGGGGCGCGCGATCCACGAAGAGGGTTTGCAAGGTTTTTACCCATCCAAACCCTGGCCTTGCGCCGGGGTTTTTTCATGTGAGGCTTGAGCGATGGCGAACGTGGTTGTCGTGGGCGCCCAGTGGGGCGACGAAGGCAAGGGCAAGATCGTCGACTGGCTGTCCGAGCAGGCGGACGTGGTCGTGCGGTTCCAGGGCGGGCACAATGCCGGTCATACCCTCGTGATCGGCGGCAACGTCTACAAGCTGTCGCTGCTGCCTTCCGGCGTCGTCCGCCCCGGCAAGCTCTCGGTCATCGGCAACGGCGTGGTGCTCGATCCGCATGCGCTTGCGGCGGAAGTGGCGCGCCTCCAGGAGCAGGGCGTGGCGATCTCCCGCGAGAACCTGCGCGTGGCTGAGAACGCCACGCTGATCCTCTCCATCCATCGCGAGCTCGATGCGCTGCGCGAGAGCGGCAGCGCCGGCACGAAGATCGGCACCACCAAGCGCGGCATCGGCCCCGCTTACGAGGACAAGGTGGGCCGTCGCGCCATCCGCCTCATGGATCTGGCCGATCTCTCCTCGCTGCGCGACAAGATCGAGCGCCTGCTCACGCACCACAATGCGCTGCGCCGCGGCTTCGGCCTCGACGAGTTCAAGCCCGAGGAGATCTATGAGGAACTGGCCTCGGTCGCTCCGAAGGTTTTGCCCTACATGGACGCCGTGTGGCGTCTGCTTGATGAGGAGCGCCGGGCAGGCCGCCGCATCCTGTTCGAGGGCGCGCAAGGGGCTCTCCTCGACGTCGATCACGGCACCTATCCCTTCGTCACCTCATCCAACACGGTGGCGGGCCAGGCGGCCACGGGTTCGGGCATGGGCCCGGGCGGCGTCGGCTATGTGCTCGGCATCGCCAAGGCCTACACCACCCGCGTGGGCGAGGGACCGTTCCCGACCGAGCTGTTCGACGAGACCGGCGAGCTGATCGGCCAGAAGGGCAAGGAATTCGGCGTGGTCACGGGCCGCAAGCGCCGCTGCGGCTGGTTCGATGCCACCCTCGTGCGCCAGACGGTGCGGACCTCCGGCATCGACGGCATCGCGCTCACCAAGCTCGATATCCTCGACGGCTTCGAGACGATCAGGATCGGCGTCGGCTACAAGCTCGACGGCCAGATCATCGACTACTTCCCGGCGAGCCAGGGGGCTCAAGGAAGGGTCGAGCCGATCTATGAGGAGTTCGAGGGCTGGAGCGGCTCAACCGCCGGGGCGCGCTCCTGGGCGGATCTTCCGGCACAGGCCGTCAAGTATGTCCGCCGCATCGAGGAGCTGATCGGCGCGCCCGTCGCGGTGCTCTCCACCTCGCCCGAGCGTGACGACACAATCCTCATGAAGAACCCCTTTGAGGCTTGACGTCGGGCCGTCTCCGGGTCCATTCGGAGAGAAATGGCAGATTATTACCCTCTCATCGCACGGGCCGTCGAAGGCCTGACAGAGCAGACGCCGGTCACGCGGCGCGCCGTCTACGAGCGCGCCCGAACGGCTCTGGTCACCCAGTTGCGGTCTCTCAATCCGCCTCTGCCTGAGGCGGATATCCAGCGGGAATGTACCTCCCTCGATCAAGCGATCACGCGGGTCGAGGCCGATTACGCGCCTCCTCCGGCAGGCTTCGATCCGAACGCCTTCGCGGAGCTCCTGGCCGAGGATCAGCATCATCAATCCTCTGCCGAGCGCTTGCGAAGCGTGGTGTCGCCAGGGCAGGCCTTGAGGGCGCCTTCCCAGGATGAGGTGGAATCCAAGCAGCCCGTTCAATCTTTCGAGGAGGCGGCACCTGCCCGCCCGCGGGTCGACACGCGTCCGCATCCGGCCATGCAGAACAACGGGCGGATGCGCTCGATCCTGCTCGGCTCCGTCATCGGCCTCGTGATCCTTCTCGTCGCGGGTCTTGCCTGGTGGCAGAGCCGCACGGACGCGCCTATCCCCGAGACGCCCGTGGCCGAAGCTCCTCAGGCCCCGGTTGCTCCCGAAAATTCCAAGATCAACGAGCGTGTCGGCGGGCAGGCTCCGCAGGCAGCGCCTGCTCCTGCAGGAGCAGGCCAGGCGATCGGCGTGGCGCATCGTGCCGTCTTCTACGAAGAGGATGCCGCCAATCCCCAGACCCCGAAGGCCTATGTCGGGCGCGTGGTCTGGCGACTCGAGGATGTGAATCCTGGGCAGGGGCAGCCGCTCGAGAAGGCTGTCTCCGCCAATATCGAGATCGCTGATGCAGGCCTCACCATGAAGATGGTGCTGCGCCGCAACCTCGATACGACCTTGCCGGCGTCGCATACGGTCGAGCTCACCTTCACCACCCGCAACGGCGACAGCGGTCGCGTGATCCGAGACGTCGGCCTCCTGCAGTTCAAGAACGAGGAAGCCGCGCGCGGTACGCCGGTTGCGGGCCTGCCGGTTCCCGTGCGCGAAAACCTGTTCCTGATCGGCCTGTCCAATCTGCAGGGCGATGTGGAGCGCAATACGGAACTCTTCGTGCGCCGCAACTGGATCGATCTGCCAGTCCGCATGGCCTCCGGCCAGCGCGCCATCCTGAGCTTTGAAAAGGGCACCACGGGCGAGCAGGTTCTGAACAGCGCCTTCAGCCAGTGGCAGTAGGAGAGCTATCGTGAGCCAGCAAAAAAGCCGCGCGATGCGCGGCTTTTTTTCATGGAATCGTGGTTTCCAATCAGACCGAGGCTTCGGCTCCAGTCGATGGTGTGCTCTCGATCTGGGTGAGGTTCTTCTTCACCGCTTCCTGCACCTTCTCGAAGGCGCGCACCTCGATCTGACGCACGCGCTCGCGGGAGACGCCGAATTCGGTCGAAAGCTCTTCGAGCGTGATCGGGTCTTCCGAGAGGCGGCGAGCCTCGAAGATCCGGCGCTCGCGCGGGTTCAGGACCGAGAGAGCGTTGCGGAGTGCGGTCAGCCGGTTCTGGCCTTCCTCCTCCTCCACGAGCAGCTGCTCCTGGCTCTCACTCTGATCGACCAGCCAATCCTGCCATTCGCCGCCACCCTCGCCCTCTTCGCGCAGGGGCGCGTTGAGAGAGGCGTCTCCGCCGAGGCGACGATTCATGTCCACCACGTCCTGCTCGGTCACGCCGAGCTGGGTGGCGATCTGCTTTACCTGCTCGGGACGCAGATCGCCCTCTTCGAGGGCGGAGATGCGGCCCTTGGCCTTGCGCAGGTTGAAGAACAGCTTCTTCTGGTTCGCGGTGGTGCCCATCTTCACGAGGGACCAGGACCGCAGGATATATTCTTGAATCGCCGCCTTGATCCACCACATGGCATATGTGGCGAGGCGGAAGCCCTTGTCGGGCTCGAAGCGCTTGACGGCCTGCATGAGGCCGACATTGCCTTCCGACACCACCTCGCTGATCGGCAGGCCGTAGCCACGGTAGCCCATGGCGATCTTGGCGACGAGGCGCAGGTGGGATGTCACGAGCTTATGGGCAGCCTCGCGATCTCCATGCTCCCGCCAGCGTTTGGCGAGCATGTATTCCTCATGCGGCTCAAGCATGGGGAAGCGACGGATTTCGTCGAGATAGCGGGAAAGGCCCCCTTCATTGGCAAGCACTGGAAGCGCTGTAGCCATGTGTTCTCCTCCTTTGGCTCCCTCTTTCCGTGAGGCAAGCCTGAGGCGGCCCCCAGAATGGCCAGCCGCCAACTTCCTTATATAAGCGGTCCGACCTTGTCCGAATAGAGGCGTCAGGCTTCAAGACGTGGTGAACGCCTGGAAAGCGCAAGGGTGCCAGCGTGGCAGAATTTTGCGACGCATTGACGCTCGACTTTACGCTCGCAGGGCTTCCACGAGCATTGCCAAATCCGCAGGGATGGGGCTCTCGAAACGCAGGAATTCGCCTGTCCTGGGATGCTCGAAGCCTAAAACCGCGGCATGAAGCGCCTGCCGGTTCAGGGCTTTTAAAGCCTGCTGCTGCATGTCCGAGAGGCGGTTCGCCTTGGTCTTGAAGCCTGAGCCGTAGACGGCATCGCCAAGGAGCGGGTGGCCGATATGGGCCAAGTGGACGCGGATCTGGTGGGTACGCCCGGTCTCCAGCTCGCATTGGACGAGAGCGGCCATGGGATTGGCGTGGGGCAGGGCCTCCAGCACCTCGTAATGGGTGATGGCATAGCGGCCACGCTCGTTCTCGTCGGAGACGATGGCGATCTTTTCCCGGTTATGCTGGCTGCGGGCCAGCGCCGCCTCCACCGTTCCTCGCTTGCGCTCCGGCACGCCCCAGACAAGGGCGAGATAGAGTCTTTCCAGAGGGCCGGTGCGGCCGTGATCGGCGAATTGCTCCGCGAGGCCCTGATGGGCCAGATCGTTCTTAGCCACAACGAGGAGGCCCGACGTATCCTTGTCGAGCCGATGCACGATGCCGGGGCGCTTGACGCCGCCGATGCCCGAGAGACTATCGCCGCAATGGGCGATGAGCGCATTGACCAGAGTGCCGGATTCGTGCCCCGCCGCCGGATGGACCACAAGCCCCGCCGGCTTGTCGATCACGATGAGGTCGTTGTCCTCATAGACGATCACGAGGTCCATCGCCTCCCCCTGGGGCTCGGCCGGAACGGGTGAGGGGACCCGCAGCGCAACCCGGGCGCCTGCTCCCACCTTGCGGCCCGGATCGAGCACGGGCGCGCCATTGACGGTCACTTGGCCTTCGCGGATCAGTGCCTGCAGACGGCTGCGCGACAAGTCGCTCGCAAGGCGCGCGAGCACCCGGTCCAGCCGCTCGGCCGCTGTTCCATCGTCCAGGGTCCATTCGTGAAGGTTCGTCTCGTCCACCGCGTCCTCATTTTCAGCATGGCCCCCTCTTTTTTAAGAGAAAGGGCTTGAAGGGATTCACGATGGTGGTTATACGAGCGGCCTCCACCTTGCTAGCTCCCTTCGTCTAGCGGTCTAGGACGTCGCCCTCTCACGGCGAAAACAGGGGTTCGAGTCCCCTAGGGAGCGCCAAAGGTTTCAGGGACTTAGCTGGAAGAACCAGTAGGTCCCATCAAATTTCTCCAAAATCTCTCAAGACGAGCGACAGAACTGTGCAGCAAATAAATTCGCTGCCGAGTTCAGGTTTTGCTCGGCAGGCCTTGCTCAAAGTTCCGTGTTCGGGCCGTAAACAGACCGTCGCGCAAGCGCACTTAGGGACACCTTTGACCCAAGTGGCAGGAGGCTAGCGCCTGAGGCACGCCGAGGCGTGCCTTGAGGCGGTTCACCTCTGCCGGCTTGATTACCTCGACGGCACATCCCGCCTTGCGCACGTGCTCGGCCTGGGCACCGCAGCAGCCGCAGCTCGGGTCCTTGGTGACCGTCATCGCGGGCAGGGCTTCTACCGCCACTGCGGAAAAGGCCGCATTGGTGACGGATGCAGCGGCAAGTCCGGTGGAGAAGCGTCTGCCGGCTGATCGTCAGGTTGGATGCCATGGCGTACACCTCACGGCTTCGCGCTCTCCGCGAGCCAAGCCGTCATCATGGTGATTTCGTCCTCCTGCGCCTTGATGACGTTCTGGGCGAGCTCGCGGATCTCGGGTCCTTGCTGAAGGCGACGACGATCTTAGCCATGTCGATGGCGCCCTGGTGAGGGGCGATCATGTTGCGGGCGAAGTCGGCATCGGCGTTGCCCGTGTACTCCATCGCCATTTCGCGATGCATGCGCTCGCTGACTGCGTTCCATGGGCCAGCGAGACAACGCTCTGGTCGCCGTGGGGCCCGCCCATCTGCATGGAGCACGCCCCGCAGTCCATCACGCCTGCCGCACTGCTCCGCATCACCATTTTGCCGCTCAGTGAGATATTTTCCTGCATTGTAGAATTCGTCGGCAAATCTGAGAAAGTCAGGTGCTGTAGAGCTTATTGCTGACGCTCGTTTCAGTCGGCGTTTCAGAAGGAGAGTCTCACTTTACGATGCAGCCGCTCGGAATTCCGTCTGGCCAAACGGCAAAAGGTTGATTGCTACAATCAGAAAGTGCTTGCGACATGGACGTATAAAGACCTAGATTAAACGCAAGTGGCCGCGACGTTGCCCCGTAGGGCGAGATCAAGGGGCACAGATTCACCCTGAAAACACTCCAGAGAACGGAGGGGACATCATCGATCTTTTATCGGGACGATCAAACCTGATGAGAATTCTGATCTACGCGATCGATTGATCGGAGAAGTGGATGCCGCTGTGGTCAGAGTGACTCCCATCTTCGCAAGTCTTCTCAGCGTTTCAGCTGTCATTAGGACCGTTCACAGCCGGGTCTCGAATGGCGGCTGAGCTTTCTCTGATCCGAAGGCGTGGGATGTGCGTTCCATGGATTTGATCAATTAAGGATGGAGGGATTGTCGTCCGCCTTATTCAGCTAAACGCCTGATCTCGAATGCGAGTGACATCTCTTCTCTGACTGCGGCCAAAAAGAAGGAAGTCCCGAGACGAACAACGCCTTCATGATAATCGATTAATCCAGAATTGCCCCCGTGTGTTTGGGAGGCCCTGTCTTCGAGGAAAGCTAATGAAACGGAAAGTTGCTCTTGTATTCGGAGGATCGCGCGGAATTGGCGCGGCAAGCGTCAATGCGTTAGCACAGGATGGTTTCGACGTGGCGTTCACTTATGTGAATGAGGCCCCACACGAGTTACCTTCGGTCAGGGATGCCAGTTTCAAGGCATATCAGGTCGATATTGCTGATCCTGCTGCAGTTGCCAGAGTCTTCACCGATGTTGAGAAGGATTTCGGCGAGGCGCCGCATTGCATTGTCGCGAATGCGGGCATCAATGTGCCGCCTGCTCCCATAGCGCAGTTCGAGTTGGATACTTTCCGACGACTCGTCGAAATTAACCTCGTCGGGGCATTCAACATTCTGCATCAGGCGGCGCAAAGAGTTGCCGATGGCGGTTCAATCATTGCTCTGACCACGTCGCTCGTGCGTCATGCTGTTCCAGGTGTCGGTCCCTACAGTGCCACGAAAGCGGCGGTTGAATGCCTCATCCGCTCCATGGCGAAAGAGCTTGGCGGCCGTGGCATCCGGGTGAATGCGGTTGCACCGGGCCCGGTGGATACCGACTTGTTCCGCTCCGGAAAGACGGAAGAGGCGATCAATCGCTCCGCCGCCCTAAGTCCATTCAACCGCGTCGGCCGACCCGAGGAGGTGGCCAACATCATCAGCTTTCTCGCGTCTGACAAGGCATCGTGGGTGCATGGTCAGACCGTTCAGCCTAACGGCGGCCTGATCTAGATAACAAGGAATCTGGCTGAAGGGGAGCACCGGGCTGCCGATGCAGCAGTACAGTGCTCCTATCTTTATTGTAAGGCCATCAGCCAGATACGAACCTGGTTCGCACGCGATAAGGCCGATGCGCGATCCGTCGCGTGTAAACGTCAGACGTCCTTTGCAGATCCATGGCGGATTATCTGCCGTTAAGAGGGAGGAGCTTGCCCCCAGCGCTGGTGATGCCCGCTTCTGCGCTCGGAATGCTGGGAGCCCGGCGAACCGCGGCTCATCCTGTCCTGTCGGCGGTGCTCCAGCCGAATGCCGAGAGAGCTTTACAGCTTGCCGCAATATCTTCGTCCGGGGTCTGCGAAATGACCTCAAGCGTGGAGGGGCCTTTGAAACCAATCTCTGCGAGGGCGCTGGCGATTCTGTCGAAGGGAACCACGCCTGTGCCAATCGTCGAATGAGCCCAAGTGCTCAGGCCCGTATCCGACAGATGGACGAATTCCAGCTTCGGCGCGACGATGCGTAGTCCCTCCGCTGGATCCTCGCTGGCGAAGACGGCATTCGCAACATCGTAGGTCACACCGAGGCGCGGATTGCCGATCTCCCTCAGGCGACGCATGAGGTCGCCGGCATGCGGCAGGTAGGATGACGGCACATTCTCGATGGTCAGCTTGACACCTTCGCTTTCCGCGGCGCGGTCCATCTCTTCGAGGGCGTCCTCGAACCACCGGTCCCTGAAATGGGACGGCAGCGGGAGCAGGGGGTGGATCTTCCCGGGGACCACGACGACCCAGGGCGTGCGCCATTCGCCTGCGAGACGGATGACGTCGATATAGTGGTCGATGGAGTAGCGCCGCACCTCAGGGGAGTTGCTGACGAGATTCAGGTCGAGCATCGGAGGCGCAAGCGAAAGGACTTTAAGATTCTTCTCTTCGAGCAGACGGCCGATTCGATGCCGAGCCGCATTCCCCATCGCGGAGGGCCACAGATGCGGCCAGTTCACCATCAGTTCGAAGTGGCGATGTCCGTGTTCGGCGAGATGGGCCAGAGTTTCGCAGGCGGAGAGCCGCCAGATATAGGAATAGCAGTTGATGGCGAGGGGTCTGGTCACGAATGGCTCCCTTGCGGCTTGGGATATAGGCCCAAGGTATGGTGTTCTCAGGCATGAAGAGTTCGGCTCGTATGATAAAGGCCATATCGGGCGAGGTCCTCTCTGCCCAACTGCGGCCGGTCACCACGCGCCCGAGATTTGGTGAGCAGGCAGCACTGGACCATACCTCGTTGATGTTGTTGCAGCCTCTGGCACGGAATCTCTCAGACTAACCTGCGCCGATCAGGTTAGGACTGCAATTTAGAAATTGCAATTTACATTATGAAAAAATAGCTTCTTCTTGAAGGTTCTCATGTCCTATTTTGCATAGGAGAAGAGGTCAAGCTTGCCCTGTGAAGCACTCTCAGGCGTTCTATCATAACAGTTAGACCCGACGTTCAAGCCTTTCGTGCCGGAAACAGCCGCAAACAATAAATCACGACCTCTCCGGAAGAAATCTCATAATGAGAGTTGACTTGCCACCAAAATAAAATTTACGCTTCCCACATTGGCAACGGATTTGTGGCCATTGTCGCGCGGGAGGTGCCTCGAGGACTTCAAAGAGATCGGCGCAGACTGGCGGTCGGGCCTTCATTGTGGAGCACCGATCAGAATTCTTGAAGAAGCTTCGTAAGCCAAAATGCCAGCGAATGGTCTCAAGTGACGGAGCGAGGAGAATATCGGACAGGTGCGTCCGGTTTCTTCCGCAACTCCGGCCAACGGACGGCCATCATGAAGAAAAAACGCGAATTCAGGCGCTAAGGGAGAAAACGATGCAATCAAGGAAATGGCTCAAGAAGGCGGTCTTCGTTGCGGGTGCGATGGTGCTGTCATCATCGGCATTCGCACAGAACTTTCCGTCGCGGCCGATCGATCTGTCGGTATGGGCTGCAGCCGGCGGCGGTACGGATACGACAAACCGCTATCTTGCGCAGGCTATGGAGAAGCATCTCGGTGGCAAGATCAACGTATCCAATCGCACGGGCGGCGGCGGCGGCGTCGCGATGAACCACGTCTGGTCGCAGCCTCATGACGGCTACACTTGGCTTGGGGCCTCAGAAGCGCAGCAGATCGTCAAGGTCATGGAGTTCCACAATACTGGGACAAAGGACTGGCGCTGGTACATTGTCGCGGGCGCGCCGGGCGTAATCTCCGTCAGGGCGGATTCTCCCTATAAGAGCCTCGATGATTTGATCGAGGCAACAAGAAAAAATCCGAAGTCGGTGAAGGTCGGGCATTGCCCTATCGGCTGTGTTTGGCACATGAAGGCCCTCGCTCTTGGGCAGGCCGCTGGCGTCGAACTGAACTACATCCCGTATGACGGCAGCGGCCCGGCGCACATGGCGGGTCTCACCGGCGAAGTCGACGCGGTTGTGACGGGTATTGCCGAACAGGCCGAATTCATTCGCGCCGGCAAGCTGCGCCCGCTTGCGATGATTGAGATGAAGCCCTTCGAGTTTCCGAAGATTGGAATGATTCCAGCGGCCGGCGCCAAGTATCCTGACATCCAGAAGATCCCCGCTCGCCAGTGGCTTGGCATGGCCATCCCGAAGGATACTCCCCCGGAGATCGTGGCCAAGGTCGATGCAGCCTTCGTGAAAGCGATGGACGATCCTAAGGTGCAGTCGCTCAGAAGCGAGCGCATGTTCGAGCTTTACGGCGAGTATGGCGACGCAGCCGAAAAGAGCCTCCAGAAAATGGAGGACGCCATGAGCTGGAAACTCTACGAACTTGGCGTTGCCAAGAAATCTCCCGACACGTTCGGCATCGCAAAGCCTTAAATCCATTGGAAATGGCGGCGGGTCTCCATGGTCCGCCGTCCCACTTCTTTTCAAGGAGCAGGATATGCTGCCGCACAAGTCACTTCGGCGCGCTGACGTCGTTGCCTCATGCGCCATGATTGGCCTTGGTGTTGCCGTGATCTATTCCGGATCACAGATGCCGTGGACGAGCACCCTCACCGGCGGTGCCGCGCAATGGTATCTCTCACCAGGGCTCTTCCCAACCGTCGTGGGGGCGCTTCTGATCCTATTCAGCGCACGCGTCCTGCTGACCGCGATCAAAGAGGGCGGGTTCAACGGAATTGGAGAGGCCACCTCAAATTGGATTCGTGGGTTGCCACGAAACCGCCCGATCCACAGGGCGATCATCATCACGCTGCTGATGATGGTCTACATCTTCTTTGGCCTCGGCAAGATCAATTTCGTCGTCGCCAGCAGCATCTTTCTCTTCGCATCGATTGCGATTTTCTGGTGGAAGGACGCCCAGCATCATTGGGTCCGAACCGTTGCTGTCACTCTCGCGGTGTCCGTCGGTGTTCCTTTTGTCATTTCCTACCTGTTTTCGACATTCCTCTTCGTGCCGATGCCTTGAACAGCCACCTCTCTGAAACGCGGTGACGACGATGCTTCTCTCCTTCATCTATGAAATCTTCGCCATGGTGACGCCGATCAACATGGCCGTCATGGCTGGGTCGGTAACGCTCGGCATTATTTTCGGCGCACTTCCGGGTCTGACCGCAACGCTGGCCGTCGCTCTGCTTAGCACCGTGACGTTCACTCTGCCCGTCGATCTCGCGATGATTGCTTTGATCGGCGCTTATGTCGGGGCGATTTACGGCCCGTCGCATGCATCGATCCTGCTGGGCATTCCCGGCAGCGCAGCCGGAGCCGCCACGGCTCTCGATGGTTATGCCATGGCGCAACAGGGCCGCGCGGGCGAGGCGATCTCAATGTCGACGACGGCCTCAGTGATCGGCACGATTCTTGGTCTCTTCGCACTGATCGCTCTCTCGCCAATCCTGATCGAGCTTGCCCTGCAGTTCACTTCGGCCGAATTCTTCCTGCTGGCGTTGTTCGGCGTGCTGATCTGCGGCTCGCTGACCTCGCCGGACATGCCTGCCAAGGGTTGGATTGCAGGGCTTCTTGGCCTCCTCATCGCATCCGTGGGTATGGAGACGATCCAAGGCTATCCTCGCTTCACCTTCGGTATCGCTGAACTGGCAGGGGGTATCGATCTCGTTCCTGTGATCCTGGGCGGCTTTGCCATTCCGCAGATTATTCGTGTTCTACGCGATCTCGATGATCAGGCCGGAAGCGTACGCACCGTCAACAGCCTGTGGCCGAGATGGGGCGAACTCTGGAAGAGAAAAGTCGGAATCGTTCGATCCGGAGCCATCGGCGTCGGCGTCGGGGTCATTCCCGGCGTTGGCGAAGATATCGCTGCCTGGGCCTCCTACGATGCCGCAAAGAAAGCCGATCCCCATCCGGAGACCTTCGGCAAGGGCAATCCGACCGGCGTCATCTGCCCAGAGGTTGCGAACAACTCCTGCATCGGCGGAGCCATCATCCCTGTTCTCACTCTCGGCGTCCCTGGGTCTCCTCCGGCCGCCATGCTGCTCGGCGCACTGAATCTGCACGGCGTTCGCCCTGGACCTATGCTGTCCTTCGAGTTCCCGAACTTTATCGCCCAAATGGGAGCGATGCTGTTCTGGGCTGCCATCGGAATTTTCGTGATCGGCCTTTCGATGGCGCGTCTGTCGGTGATGGTGCTGCGGCTTCCAACCGCAATCCTCATGCCCGTCGTGGCCTTCCTGGCGACTCTCGGGTCTTGGGCGCTCGGGCTCAATCTCTTCAACGTCTATCTCATGCTGGGCTTCGGAGCGGTGGTCTATCTGCTCGAGGAGATCGGCTACCCGGTTGCTCCGCTCGTGATCGGCGTGCTCCTGGGTTCCATGGCGGACGTGAGCCTGCGTCGCGCTCTGCTGGGTTCGACCGGCAGCATCGAGCCCTTTGTGACCCGGCCCGTCGCGCTGGTGCTGCTGGCGCTCATTGTTATGTCCCTGTGCCTGCAGAACGAGGCCTTCAAGCGGGGTCTCGGAAGAGGTTGGGAGAGATTGTTCCGGGGCTTCCGCTTCCGGCAATCAGCAGCGTGAACAGGATCGATGCGGCGAGAGGGACGACTCTCGCCGCACTCGCCGATGAACGCCTTGGTCGGCAAGGACAGTGTCGCTGAAAGATCTTTGAAGCCCGCTGCAGCATCGTAAGAAACAAGCCGCTCCAGCCTAAGCAGCATTCAGCCTGCCGATCGGTCGGCAGTACAAAGCTGCGAATACGCGCAGCCCGCAGTGAGAAATGTCGTGACCGGATTACTGGGTGCGGCGAGAAACATCATTGTCTCCTACGTTTTTTCACAATGACAATTGACATTTCAAAATGACAAATGCGTTATGAGTAATGAACAGGCTTCGTGCCAGGAAAAACCAAGAGGACATAGAGATGCCCAAGGGCGCCGAACTGATCACCGAATTTCTGGTCAAAGAGAAAGTCCCATACGTTTTCGGCATTTGCGGCCATGGCAACGTGGGCATGCTCGATGCGCTCTATGAGGCGCGGGGAGACATCACCCTGATTTCGCCCCGCCACGAGCAGGTGGCGGCTCACATGGCCGACGGTTATTTCCGCGTGAAACACGAAGCGGTGGCTACCCTGACCTCCTGCGGCCCCGGCTCCGCCAATCTCGTCATGGGAACGGCCCTGGCGCTGACCGATTCCTCGGCCTTTCTAGCGATTACGGCCAATGTCCCGACCTCGCAGTTCAATCGCAGTCCATTTCAGGAGATCAACAGGCACAACCAAGCCGACTTTGCGAACGTCATGCGGCCGGTCGTCAAGCGCAGCTTCCAGCCCACCCGGGTGGACATGCTGCCGTTGGCTCTGCGCCAGTCCATGTCGACCATGCTGTCGGGGCGTCCCGGACCCGTCAATCTCGACGTGCCGTTCAACGTGTTCCAGGAAGAGGCTGACATCAACCTTGAAAGCGGTTCGCGCGCCATTCTCAACGAACGCCGCAGCGCCGCAGCGCCCGAAGATGTCGCGCGCGCTGTGGACATGCTGCTCGCTGCCAATCGTCCGGTGCTCTTCATCGGACACGGCGTTGCGATCTCGGAAGCATGCGATGAGCTCAGTGCACTGGCGCACCGGCTGTCGATCCCCGTCATCAGCTCGCCGAACGGCATGGGCTGCATCGATATGGAGGATCCGCTCTCGCTCGGATTCATCGGGCGCAATGGCGCTTATCCTGCCAACCAGGCCGGCCGCCTCAGCGATCTCGTCTTAGCCGTCGGCGCGCGCTTCGATGATCGCTCTTCGTCCTCTTGGATGCCGGGCTATTCCTGGAACTTCCCGACCACCAAGCTGATTCATGTGGATGTCGATCATGCCGAGCTCGGGCGCAACTATGCCCCGGATCTGCCGATCCTTGCGGATGCGCGCAGCTTCCTCAGGCAGATCCTGGCTGCTCTTGACCAGCGCGGCGTCACCGCTGAACCCCGTAATCGGGAGTGGCTGAATCAGATCAACGGCTGGCGGGATGAATGGGACGCTTTCACGAGGCCGAACTTCGATCTGCACACCAAGCCGATCCGGCCGGAGCGCATTGTTGCCGATTGCCGCGACGTCCTGCCGGACGATGCCATCATTACCTTCGATGCCGGCGTCCATCACAATTGGTTCATGCAGTTCTGGAAGGCGCGGCGTCCGCAGACGATGCTCAACAGCTGGGGCTTCTCCGGCATGGGCTTCGGACCATCAAGCGCACTCGGCGCCAAACTGGCCGCACCCGACCGACCTGTGATCTCTGTGTGTGGCGATGGCGGCTTCGCCATGGTGCCTCACGTCCTGTGCACCGCGGTGGAATACAACATCCCTGTCGTATGGGTGGTGTGGAACAACTTTGCTTGGGGCGCGATCCGCGATATCCAGTATGGCTTGTTCAATGGGCGCGAGATCGGAACGGCATTCTATGCCGGCCCGAACGGCGAGCCGTACAATCCCGATTTCGCCATGTGGGCGAGGGCCGCGGGCGTGGAGGCAGTCACGGTCACACGTTCCGAGGATTTCGCGGGTGCACTGGAGCACGCGATTCGCGCCAATCGGCCTTATCTTATCGATGTGCATGTGGATGCCGATGTTCGCCCGCCGGCGACCGGCGCCTGGTCACTGCCGCCCGTGCCCTACAAAGAGCCGGTCTTCGGAAAGCGTATCCTGCCTGCAGAGCTGGTGTAAGACGAAGCCGGAGAGGATGGAAGCGCAATGGCCAGAATATTCGTGACGGGCGGTAGCGGCTTCATCGGAGCCGCTATTGCGGAAAACCTTGCCCGGCGTGGGGACGAGATTGCTGCCTTCGACATAGCCGAGGGCCCTGCACTGAAGCGGTTGCGGGAGCAGTATCGGAACGTGTCCTTCTTCCCCGGCGAGCTGACCGAATGGCCGCAACTTGCCGAGGCGATGAAGGCGTCCCGACCCGATGCCGTGATTCACTGTGCCGCTGTCGTCGGGATCGTCAATTCCCTGACAAGTCCGCTCTACACGATGCGCGTGAATGTGGAGGGCTCACTGAACGTGCTTTCCGCCATGCGCCTGTTGGATGTGCCGCGCATGATCAATCTCTCTTCGGAGGAGGTCTATGGCCCCTTCCAGGCTGACACGATCGACGAGGGACACCCTTGTTTTCCGGTGCAGCCCTATGGCATCTCGAAATTTGCCGTGGAGCAACTCGCCAGGGACTTTGCTCGTGCCAACGGGAAGACGGTCATCAATATCCGGACATGCTGGGTCTATGGACCCGAGCTTCCGCGTCCGCGGATTCCGAAGACGTTCCTGGATGCGGCAATCGAAGGGCGCAGGCTGCACGTGGCAGGCGGCGCGGATTACCGGGTTGATCAGATCTATATCGACGATCTCGTGCAGGGTATCGTCAAGGCCCTCGATCATCGTGAGCACGAGCACGACACGTATCACATCACAACCGGAGTGGCTTTGAGTCTTGGTGAGATGGTCGAGATCATCCGCGAACTTGTCCCTGGAGCGGATATCGCGATCTCGGCGGGTGACTACGAGGTCGCACCTGGCATCGTTGCCGTGCGCAAAGGGGCGCTGGATTGCAACCGCGCCCATAAGGCTTTCGGCTATCTGCCGCGCTTCTCGATGCGCGACGGGTTTGCTGCTTATATCGCGGCAAAGCGGTCATCCTGATCTGACGTGGGGTCGGGCCGATGAGCGAGAAGACATACGATGTGGTTGTCGTGGGGGCCGGCGCGGCCGGGCTCACGGCAGCAGCCGTGGCGGCTGCGGAGAAAGGCCGCGTCGCTCTCCTCGAAGCGACGCCGTTGATCGGCGGAACGAGCGCCATTTCCGGCGGAATGGTGTGGATGCCGGCCAATCCCAAGCAGAAGGGCGATACGATCGCTGCGGCGCGGACCTACCTGCGCGAAACCGCTTTCGGTCTTGAAAACGAGAGCGTGCGGGAAGCGTTTCTCGCGCGGGCAGGGGAGGCGGTCGAGTATCTCGAAAGCAAGACGTCACTGAAATTCCAGCCCGTTCCCGTCTATCCCGATTATTATCCGAATCTTCCCGGCGCCACGTCCGGCGGCCGCGTGCTTGAGGCGCAGCCCTTCGACGGGGCAGAGCTGGGAGAGAAGTTCGCCCTGTTGCGGCCGCCTCTTCCGGAATTCACCTTGTTCGGCGGCATGATGATCAGCCGCGCGGACATTCCGCATTTGCGCAACGTGTTTCGGCGGCCGGCATCGACGTGGAAAGTCATGAAGCTCCTCGCGCGCTATGCCAGGCAGCGGATGACGGCACCGCGCGGGACGACCCTCTATCTGGGCAATGCGCTGACGGGGCGGCTGTTCAAATCGGTACTCGAAATGGGCGTTCATATCCGCCTTGGCACCGCCGTCGAACGGCTGATCGTCGAGGAGGGCCGCGTCTGCGGTGTCGAGATCGGTTGCCGAGATGGAGAAAGAGCGAAGCTGAGAGCCAAGGCCGTGATCTTGGCGAGTGGCGGCTTCTCTCACGATCTGGATCTTCGTAAGGCACATTTGCCTCCGGCAGCGCAGGCAGTCTCGGCGACGATTTCCTCCGGAGCGGCATCAGGTGCGAGTTTGGCACGCGCCGTGGGTGGACGCATTGACGAGCGTGCCGCCAATCGCGCCTTCTGGGTGCCGGCATCGCGTTTCATGCGCAAGGACGGTACGCAAGGCGTGTTCCCGCATACAGTCACTGATCGCGGAAAGCCGGGACTCATCGCAGTGGGTCGCAACGGCAGGCGCTTCGTGAACGAGGCCCGCTCCTACCATGAATTCGTACTGGCCATGCTGCGCCAACCCGACAGCGCCATTCCCGCCTATCTGATCTGCGACAGCGGCTTCCTCTGGAAATACGGTTTGGGCCGCATCAAGCCGTTCAGCCTATCCTGCAAGAACGATATTGCGAGTGGCTATCTTTATCGTGCGGAGACGATCACGGAGCTTGCAGACAAGCTCCGCCTGCCGCCGCAGGCGCTGCAGGACACTATCAATGCATATAATGCGAAAGCAGAGATAGGAGAGGATCCCGAGTTCGGCCGGGGAGGAGACATCTACCAGAGACATCTGGGCGATGCAGACGTCAGGCCCAATCCTTGCGTTGCGCCGATCCGCAAACCGCCCTATTACGCAGTCGCCGTCTATCCGGCGGATCTCGGTACAGCTGCCGGCCTGAGAACGGATGCACGGGCTCGGGTCCTCATGGAGGATGGTACACCGATCCCTGGTCTCTACGCTTGCGGCAACGATATGAATTCGGTGATGAATGGGGCCTATCCCGGCCCCGGAATCACCTTGGGTCCCGCTCTGACATTTGGCTATGTGGCGGCAAGAGACGCGGCGGCACTGCCATGATGGCCGGTCAAGACATGGCGGCGGAATTATCGCCGCCGCTCCAGGATCCGCAACAATCCGTCGAAGCCGAGCAGATAAGAATCGGTGCCGAAGCCAAGCACCAAGCCCTCGCACATTTCCGCCGTCACTGTCTGAAGGCCGCCCGTAATGGAGCGGTGCGTGATATGAACTTCCACATAGGGCAGGGTCGGTTTAACGGCGGCGAGGCAGTCGCGCAGGGCGAAGCCGGCATATTGGAAACCGGCGGGATTCATGAGCAATCCGTCCATACCTTCATTGTTAGCGCGATAGATCCGATTGATCGCTTCACCTTCGATGTTGGTGTAGAAGATCTCGAGATCCACGCCACGCTCGGCCGCGTAGGCGCTCATCATGGCGTCGACTTCCGTTGCAGTCGTGGTGCCGTAGCGCTCAGGCTCCCGACGCCCGAGATAATTCATGTTGGCGCCTTGAAGCATCAGGATTTTCCAGCGTTTCGTTGCCTGCATCGTGGCCCTCGTCATGATATTGCGGTTTGGGATGGTGAGGTGCGGAAAGGACGCGCATCCATTCGCCCCGTAGATATCTCAATATTCTACATTGACATAAGACAGTTCACATAGCGAAATGTCAAAAGTTATTCAGAAGGCAGGGGAGTAGGGACATGAGCGAGCCGAAGGCTGTAATCCGCAATATCGCTGAAGTGCCGTGGAAGGAGTTTCCCGGTCATCATGGTGGGGCACTATCAAAGCCTCTCGTCGACCTGGAGGGACTCGGGGCGCAGCAGATCGATCATCGGATCTCCTCGTACGCTCCCATGGCCTATGTCGCGCGCCACAAGCACAAGGTGCAGGAGCAAATCTATCACGTGCTTTCGGGCGAGGGACTGTTCGAGCATGGCGATGTGAAGCAGGTCGTGCGTGCGCACGACGTCGTATTCATTCCGCCAGGTGTCGAGCATGCCTTCTATAACACTGGCCTGGAAAACCTCGTGTTCCTGGTGATCACGTCGCCCATCTATGACGAGTGATCAACGCCTCACGGAATTCGGAAAAGAGGAATCATGCCTTTTTTGATGTAACGGGGGATGAGATGGCACTCCTGGTCACTGGCGCGACAGGGCATGTGGGACTGACCGTCGTCAGGCTTGCGGTGAAAGCCGGGATGGACGTGGTTGCTCAGCACCGCTCGCCCGTCCCGCAGGCGATCGTCGATCAGCTCGGAGGAAGCGTTCGATGGGTGCATTGCGCTCTCGACGACCCGTTCTCTCTCGCTGCTGTGACTTCGGCGCACGACATCGACGGCTGTGTTCATACGGCGGCGGTGCCGAACGATCGGGTAGCGCATGCCATTCCGTGGGAGACGGTGCAAACCAATGCGACTGCGACGGCCGCGCTGCTGGAACTGGCGCGGCTTCGGAGCTGGCGGCGCTTCATCTATGTGAGCACAGGATCGGTCTTCCAGAAGGATATGCGTCTCGACGAGCCTCTTATCGAGGATCATTCCCTTTCTCCATCCACTCTTTATGGCTCCACGAAGGCTGCCGGCGAATTGTTTGTCGGAATGTATCGTAAGCAATATGGTCTCTCGGCGGCGACGGTGCGGATCTCCTTTGTTTACGGTCCGCCGCTGGTTCCCGCCGAGCGCGATCTTCCACGAGGGCCTGTCGTCGCCTTCCTGCGCGAGGCTGTTCTGGGCATTCCGATTCGGGAGGCCGGCGGCGGCGACTTCGCAGCGAGTTTCACGCATGTGGACGATGTGGCGTCGGGGCTGCTCGCAGCCTACAATGCGCCGACCCTCAATTACGATATCTATCATCTCGGGCACGGCCGGAATTGGACAACCTATGAGGTGGCCGAGGCTGTCAGGGCCGCGGTGCCTGGCGCCGTCGTCGAGGTCGGGCCTGGGACCATGCCATGGACCACCTACAACCGGATGCGCGGACCGCTCGCAGGCACGCGCCTGAAGGACGATACAGGCTATAAGCCCTCGCTGCCGCTGACCGAGGGCGTCGCCGCTTTTGCGGCCTGGATGAAGGACAATGTGGAACTCCTTCAACGGTGATGACACAGCTTCATCGAGGGCCTGTTGAAACGAGAAAAGGGGGACGCATCGTCTCTCAAGAGGAAAAGTCATGAAATACGAAAATGTCTTGGTCACTGGCGCAGGCGGGCTTCTCGGTCAGGCGATCGTACGGGAACTGACAGGACGTTGCCGGGTCACCGGCTTCGATTTGAAGCAGGGAAGCGCGCCTATTAACTGGCGCGTCGGCAATCTTACCGATCCCGCTGCCGTAGCGGATGCCGTGAAAGGACAGGATGCGATCATCCAGGTCGCCGCTATCCCGAACATCTGGTCGGGCACCGGCGAGACGACCATGAAGGTGAATGTCGTCGGTCTCTACTTGCTCCTTGCCGCGGCAGAGGACGCGGGCGTCAAGCGGGTCGTGATCTGCTCGAGTGATTCCGTGGTCGGCTTTACGGTGCGTGAGGGGGCAATGCACTCTCCGGAATACCTGCCAGTCGATTTGGACCACCCTCTCAACGCAACCGATCCATATGGCCTCAGCAAGCTGCTCGGCGAGGATTTGGGCCGCAGCTTTGCCTTGCGAGGCAAGATGGAAGTGATCGTGCTGCGTCCCGTCTTCGTAGCCTATCCGGAAATGTACGGCGAGATCCGTGCGCGATCTATGTCGCCCGAGACTTACAAGGGCACTCCGGCCGGCGGCCCATCCTCTGCGGGCGGCGGTCCTTGCTGGCATCATGTGGACCCGCGTGACGCAGCCCGCGCATTCCGCCTCGCGCTCGAGATGAAATATACCGGCTTCGACCGCTTCTTCGTTTCCGCCAATGTGACGCTTTCGCCCGAACCCACCCTTGAGCGGCTCGCGCGGGTGCTCGGCCGGCTGCCGGAAGTCCGCCGTCCTGAAATCTACGAGCAGAATCCCTTCGCGCCTCTCTACGATCTGACGCGGAGCCGTGAGGTGCTCGGGTTCGATGCGCAATACGATGCCCGCGCCGTGTCGCTGCTGAAGGAAGCCGTCTGAACGGTCTTTCCACTCGGACAAGCGAAAGGAGCACAATGACAATGACTGAGCAGCGTTTCTTACCTGTAGACCTCTCCGGCAAGCGCGTTGTCGTAACAGCCGGTGCCGCAGGCATCGGCCGCGTCATCGCCGAGGGATTTCTGACTGCCGGAGCGCGTGTCCATGTCTGCGATGTGGCGCTGGAGGCGATTGATGAAATCAAGACGGACATTCCGGAGATCTCGGCAAGCCGCACGGATGTCTCCGATCCCGCAGCCGTCAACGCCATGTTCGATGAGGTGGAGCGCCGGTTCGGCGGCCTCGACATCCTCGTGAACAATGCCGGCATTGCGGGGCCAACGGGTGGTATCACCGATGTCAGCGCCGAGGCGCTGCGGGAAACCCTTGCCATCGATGTCGAGAGCATGTTTCACTGTGCCAAGCGGGCCGTGCCGCTGATGCGCAGGGAAGGCTCCGGGCACGTGGTCAACCTTGCTTCCGTAGCCGGGCGCCTGTCCTATCCGAACCGTACACCCTATGCCGCCGCGAAATGGGGGGTGATCGGCTTCACCAAGAGTCTCGCGATGGAAGTCGGACGTGATGGGATCCGCGTCAATGCGATCTTGCCGGGCCACGTCAACACGACACGGTTCTCAGGCCTCGTGGAGCGCCGCGCCGCAGCTTTGGGGATGACTCCCGGGGACATGGAGCGGAGGGTGCTGGATCCCGTTGCCCTCGGGATGAAGGTGGAGCGCGAGGATATCGCCAACATGGCCCTGTATCTTTGCTCCCCGTTCGGCATGGCAATCTCCGGCCAAGCCATCAGCGTCTGCGGCGGAGTGGAAATGATGGGGTGGAAATAGGCTATAATCGCCTTTCTTTGAATGATGGCGGCAGGGCAAGGCGATCAGTCGCATTATTTTGGAAGGAACCTCCCACTATTTCGCAACATGGCATATGGAGTTCCACCTAAACGCCCCTTATAACGATGAAAAGCCTCCGCTCTGCCAAGGCTGCGCGCCAAAACACCTGCTGAGGCTTTTCCAGTGATCGAATTGGAGTTCACAACATGGCACAGACCTCGTCCGTTCAAGAGCCTGTGAAACTTGATAATGATACGAGCAAGGAGCGGAGCGGAGTCCAGTCGATTGAGCGCGCCTTTGCCATTTTGAGCCATATTGCCCAGCACCAGGAAGGGATCAGTCTTGCGGAGCTGTCCAAATGCGTGGGGCTGCACACAAGCACCACCTTCCACCTTGTCCGCACAATGGTTGAACTCGGGGTGGTTAGGCAGGCCAAAGCGACCAAGCGCTACCACCTAGGGCGCACTATTTTCAGCTTGGCGGCCAGCTCCTCGAGCGAGGTCGACCTGATTGCGACCGCAACGCCCTTCCTCGAAGAATTGGCGCGGGAGAGCGGCGAGAGCAGCCACTTGGCGCTGCGCTCCGGCAATGATGTAGTCATTGCGGCTAGGGTGGCGGGGACAGGGGCCTTCCAACTCGTCGAGCGCGCGGGCGGACTTCGTCCAGCTCATTGCACGGGACTTGGCAAGGTGCTCCTGGCCGCGATGCCGGAGGCCCAATTCGAGTCGTATTTGGCGAGCGCCGAATTGCAGGTTTGGACCCCGAAAACAATTACAGATCCCACGCAGCTTCGTGCCGAGATCGAGCGCGTGAGGCAGTCCGGCGTCGGGTTCGATGATGCGGAGTTCAACGACGAAGTGCGCTGTGTCGCTGCTCCCATCTACGATTTCACCGGGCAGGCTGTCGGGGCGGTCGGTGTGTCCGGCCCCATCTGGCGCATGAACCTCCAGAGGATGGACCTAATCACGCAACGCGTCCGGACAACGGCGGCTGAATTGTCGGAGGAACTGGGTTATCGGCGGCCGGCCTGATCGAACAGGACGAGCAGCGATGGAGAAGTCGCTGCCCTTCTTTCTTTCCATGAGACGGCATCGCGCGCTAACTTTGCTTCCGCAACATGAAATTATGCGGAACCTGCCAACAAGGGCCAATAAGGCGGTTGCCTTTTCTTGATTTGGTAGCTTAACTCACATCATCGCAAAACGGGGTGTGACAATGGACACTGAGCAGCGCGGGATACTGGCGATCTGGCATGATATCATTCCCGATTACACCTCGAAGGTTCTTGCCTGGTATAATGCTGAGCACCATTTCGAGCGGCTGGCTGTTCCCGGCTTCATCAGCGTCCGGCGCTATCATGCCGTCCAGGGCAGTCCTGCCCTCTTCATTCGCTACGTAACGCAGAATGTTGGCGTCCTCTCCTCAGAGGAATATCTCGTGCGTCTCAACAATCCGACGCCATGGACGCTGCAATCTCAACCACGCTTCCTCAACAATTCACGCACTGTCTGCGTGCGGAAGAGCCGTGTAGGCCAAGCCGAGGGTGGCTATGCCGTCACCATGCGCATCGATGCGCAGCGGGACGAGGCCGCCCCCAACGATTGGAATTGGAAGACTGTGTCGGACATTCTCATAAACAAAGACAGCGTCGTTGGTGTCGAGCTCTGGGAGGCCGACCGTGAACGCTCAACGATTGCGACGAGGGAAAAGCAGTTGCGCGGAGGCGAGGATCGCTATGTCGGCTCCGTCATCGTCGTGCATGCGACCGACCGCGACGGCGCCGACGCGGCTTTGAATACGCTGCTCTCCGTCTTGCCTGAAGACATCTCGAAAAATGCGCAGACCGGAATCTATGCGCTCGCTTTCCTTGCGCAAAATTCAGCATTGTAAATTGACATTTGCGATTGTGAGATGTCTATTGTCTCCCAACGATCGGGGACGGAGGTCAAGATGCGTGTCGCTGCTTTCGGGACAGGGTTCTTCAGTAACTATCACTACGATAGCTGGAGCCGGATCCCTGGCGTCGAACTGGTTGGCATCTGTGTCCACTCCAACACCGCCCGCGCTGAGGAATTCGCCGGTCGCTATGGAGCAAAGGCGGTCTTTACCAACCCCGAGGAGATGCTCGATACGACCAAGCCGGATCTAGTCGACATCATCACGACCCCTGAAAGCCACGCGGCCCTCGTCAAGCTTGCAGCAGCGCGGAATATTCCCATCATCTGTCAGAAGCCGCTCGCGCCAACCTTCGAGGAGGCACGAGCCTTGGTGGAGACAGCGGGGCGCACAGGCACCCTCATCGTTGCACATGAGAACTGGCGCTTCCGTCCGTGGAACCGCGAGGCCGGTCGCCTGCTGCGCGACGGCGTGATCGGCGAGCCTTACAACGTACTCTTCAGAATGCGCCCCGGCGACGGGCAGGGACCTTCCGCTTATCTGGACCGGCAGCCTTATTTTCAAAAGATGCCGCGCTTCCTCATCCATGAAACCGGGATTCATACCATCGATGTGTTCCGCTATCTCATGGGGGAGGTCACCGGGGTCTTCGCTCATCTGCGCCGTCTCAATCCAGCGATTGCCGGTGAGGATTCCGGCTATGTGACGTTCAGCTTCGCTTCGGGTGCGGCCGGCGTTTTCGACGGCAACCGGCTTCTCGACTTCGAGGCCGAGAACCCGCGTCTCACCATGGGAGAGTTGCTGATCGAGGGCTCGGACGGGAGCCTGCGCGTTGACGGCTTCGGCAGGATTAAGCTCCGCAGGCGCGGCAGCGCTGAGACGGAACACACCTATTCCTGGGAGAACAAAGGATATGCGGGCGACTCCGTCCATGCTCTGCAGGAGCATGTGGTGCGCCATCTCCGGGAAGGAACGCCGGTCGAGAACGTAGCATCCGAATATCTGGAAGCTCTACGCATCGAAGAAGCGATCTACCGCTCGCATGCCGAGCGCCGGTGGATCGATCTTGTGCGCTAAGAATACAACTTACGAATATCGGGAGGATAGACGAAATGGGCTATAAGAAGGTTGTCGTGACAGGGGGCAGCGGGCGCCTGGGCCGCTTCGTGGTGGATCGTCTGAAAGACAAGTATGAGATCACCGTTATCGATGTGAGGCCGTCGGACGTGCCGGGTGTCGCCTACCAGAGTGTGGACATTACGGATCTTGCAGGATTGACCGAGGCCTTTCAGGGTGTGGACGCTGTGATCCATCTCGCAGCCGTTCCGAACCCGAGGACGAGCAGCCCTGAGATTTGTTTTCGCGTTAACACGCAGGGCACATGGGCCGTGCTTCAGGCGGCCGAGGATGCCGGCGTGAAGCGGGCCGTCGTCGCCTCGAGCGATTCCGCGACGGGCCTGCACTACAACCCTAAGAACTGGGCGCCTCAGTACCTGCCTGTCGACGAGAAGCATCCGATCCGGCCTAGCGAAGTCTATTCACTCTCGAAGGAGGTGACGGAGTCCATCTCCAAGTGCTTCTCCGCGCGCGGCAAGTTGGAGGTTCTCGTCATCCGCCCCGGTCACATCGTGTTCGAGCCCGAATATCCGGAACTGCGGGAACGCGGCTCGGACGTGCACAATTATCATTTCTGGGGATACGTCGCGCCGCAGGACGTGGCACAGGGACTTCAGTTGGCTCTGGAGCATCCTGATGGTAGCTATGATTGCTTCTTCATTGGAGCTGCCGATGGGTTGAACGAGCGACCGACGCTGGAGATATACGAGGAGCGCCTTGGCAAGGTGCCGGAAATTCGCCGCGACGTTTATTCCAGAAACCCCAGAGCCGGTGTGTTCGACATCACCCATGCTCGAGAGAAACTCGGATACGAGCCGCAATTTACGTGGCGTGATTTTGCCGTTCGCTAGGCAGTTGCGAATTTCGCTCTTTCGTTCCCGCACTCCACCGATCGGATCGCTTTTCCATGACTGACCCTGCCAAGATCTTCGCCGTCAACACCTATTCCTATACGTTCGATATGTCTGCCGCCGAATGCATCCGGCATCTCGCCCAGCAGGGTTATCCCGGCTTCGAGCTCATGATGTATCCCGGCCATCTCTGGCCCTCGGAGGCTGATACTTCGACGAAGCGCGACGTCATTCGAGCCTGCGAGGAGAGCGGCACGCGGATCGTATCGCTCAATATGCCCAACATCGATCTCAACATCGTCGGCGCTTCGCCGCAGATGCGTGAGTATTCGCTGGGCCTCCTGTCTCAGTTCGTCGCGCTCGCAGGCGATCTGGGGGCTCCCGCCATCGTCATCGGCCCTGGAAAGGCCAACCCACTCTTCGCGCCGAGCCGCGAGTTCCTCGTCGGGCATTTCTTCAAGGCGCTCGATCATCTCTATCCCATCGCGAAGAAGAGCGGGGTGCGCCTCCTCGTCGAGAACATGCCCTTCGCCTTCCTGCCCGACGCGCAGTCGCTCGTGCAGACTCTCGATGAATACGGAAATGACGATATCGGTATCATCTATGACGTCGCCAACGGCCATTTCATCGGCGAGGACCCATGCCAGGGCTTGAGGACGGTGAAGAAGCGACTCGGCCTCGTGCACTTTTCCGATACCGGAAAGTCCGTCTACCGGCACGATGCGGTGGGTCTCGGCGATGTTCCCTTCGCTGCCGTGCCTCCGGTGCTGGAGGAAATCGGCTATTCCGAGCTGCCGGTCCTCGAGGTCATCTCGCGAAATCCGGACATGGACACGATTGACAGCGCGAGAAAACTTGCCGCTCTCGGTTATAAGGCAGGGAGCTGATCCATGGTCCGTAGGAGCGCTCTCGTCGTCGGGCCGACCGGTGCCATCGGCTCTTCGCTGGTAGCGGCCATGGCGCGCCAGGGCGACTGGGCAATCCACGGAATATCGCGCTCGGCGCCCCTGCGGGAGTCCGGTTTCATTCATCTTGCCGCTGATCTTCTCGACGGGGTATCGGTCCGGCGAGCGATCTCCCAGGCAGGGCCGATCACCCACGTCTTCTATGCCGCCCGCGCGCCGCATGGGGAGGGCGGGATCGAGGATGTCGAGTCCAATGTGCGGATGCTGGTGAATGTGGTCGAAGCGGCCGAGGCGCATTCATCGGAGCTGGCCCATGTCCATCTCGTCGAGGGCACGAAATGGTATGGCGTGCATCTCGGTCCCCATCGTACTCCGACGCAGGAGGACGACCCCAGGCATATGCCGCCCAACTTCTATTACGACCAGGAGGACGCGCTTGCCGCCTTGCAGCGCGGGAAGCGGTGGACCTGGTCGGCCTGCCGGCCGAATGTCGTGTGTGATTTCGCGCCGTCACGAGCACGCAACCTCACGACCATCATTGCCGCTTATGCTGCCATCTGCCGTGAGCTGTCGGTTCCCTTCGATTTTCCGGGAACCGTATTGGGCTATGACACACTGACGGAAGTGACGGACGGCAATCATCTTGCGGAGGCGATCCTCTGGTTGTCGACCAGGGTGGAAGGAGCTAACTGCGCCTTCAACATCACGAATGGCGACGCCTTTCGCTGGCGCTACATGTGGCCACGTCTTGCCGACATGCTCGGCGTCAAATGCGGCGAGCCACGGGATATCCGTCTTGCATCGTGGATGCAGGACAAGGGCCCTGTCTGGGATCGGATCGTCGCGCGGCACGGGCTTCAGCGGCGCCCGTTGGAATCAGTGGCGTTGTGGGCGTTCGGCGATTTCGTGTTCCGGCAGGACTGGGACCTGCTTTCCAGCCTGACGCGTCTTCGTCAGACCGGCTTCGCGGGGTCGGTGGATTCCGCACAGATGTTCCAAAAGCAATTCGAGGCTTACCGCAAAGCCGGAATATTGCCCGGCTGCGAGTGAAGTTTTGCGGGCGATACCGCCAGTTACATACTGCAGGATAGGTTCTTTGGGGCCGATCACGCTGATAAAAGAGGGAGAGAGATGATGGCCAGTACAGCTGCGAATGCCCGTGTCGATGCTCCGACCATTCCGATGCTGATTGGCGGCGAGTGGCGCGAGGGAGCGCAGACCGATCCTGTGAAAGATCCATATCGCAACGAGATCGTGTCGTATCAGCCGCATTCGACGCTGCTGGACCTCGATGCGGCGCTCAGCGCCGCGGTTGCCGCCCGCTCGATCATTGCCGGAATGCCCGGTTTCGAGCGCGCTGCGCTCCTGCGGCGCGTTTCCTCGCTTCTCGTGGAACGGGCCGACATGATTGCGGAGATCATGTCCCGCGAGACCGGAAAGGCGCTGAAGGACGCGCGCGGGGAGGTTGTGCGTTCCCAGGACACGATCAATCTTTCGGCCGAGGAGGCCATTCGTATCGAGGGCGAGCATATCCCGCTGGATGGCAGCGCGATGGGCGCGGGTAAGATCGCTATCATGCTGCGCTTCCCAGTCGGCGTTGTAGCTGGGATTACGCCCTTCAATGCTCCTTTCAATCTCGCCTGCCACAAGGTGGCGCCAGCGATTGCAGCCGGCAACGCCATCGTACTGAAGGCGCCGCCCCAGGCACCGGGAGTGGTGCACGAACTGGCCCGCCTGTTCTTCGACGCGGGGACACCGGCCGGCGTTCTCAACACGCTCTATGGTCCCGAAGTCGGGCCGGCTCTCGTGCGTGATCCGCGCGTCGACTTCGTGACCTTCACGGGCTCGACCCGCGTAGGCGCCGAAATCAAGGCGGCATCCGGCCTGCGCCGGGTAGCGCTCGAACTTGGCGGAGCAGGGCAGACCGTTGTTCACAAGGACGCAGATATCAAGGAGGCCGCCACAGTCTGCGCCCGCAATTCCATGCGTCTCGCAGGGCAGAGCTGCATCTCCGTGCAGACCGTTTACGTCCATGAGGATGTCTACAGCGTCTTCGTCGAGGGCGTTGTCTCCGAGGTGTCCAAGCTGAAGCTCGGCGATCCGCTCGATCCGTCGACCGACGTCGGCACGCTGATCAACGAGCCGACGGCGCAGCGCGTCGAGTCATGGGTCAAGGAAGCCGTGGCGGGTGGAGCGCGTGTCCTCACAGGGGGAGAGCGCAGAGGAGCGCAACTTCAGCCGACCGTTCTCGTCGACGTAAAGTCATCGATGAAAGTCGTGTGTGACGAGGTGTTCGGTCCCGTCGTCAGTATTCTGCCCTACAAGGATTTCGACGAGGTCTGCCGCACGATCAGCGACAGCCGGTTCGGATTGCAGTGCGGCGTCTTCACCAAATCCATCGATCTCGCCATCCGGGCCGTTCGCACGATCCGCACAGGTGGCGTCATCATCAATGGCAGCTCGACCTGGCGCACGGATCAGCTCGCTTATGGTGGTGTAAAGGATAGTGGCATCGGGCGGGAGGGCCCGCGCTACGCGATCCGGGACATGACCGAAGAACGCCTGATGCTTTTCAATCTCTGAACTGACGATGTCCCTTCTGCACACGGCTCACCTGAAGGTGAGGGAAGATGTGATTGAACCGTTCCGCGCCAGGCTGGAGCGCCATGCGGCCATCAGCCTGGAACGGGAGGACGGATGTCTGCGGTTCGATTTCTTCCAGGAGCGGGATGATCCCACCTTGTTCCTGCTCATCGAAATCTACGCGGATGATGCGGCACTCGAGGTTCACCGGAAGTCGTCGCACTATTTGGCCTTCCGCGAGGATGTCAGGGATTGGGTGATGGATCGGAAATGGTGGTTCTGGAATCCGGGCAGGCGGAACCCTCAGGATGGTCTACCTTGATCCGTGGCGCGCGGATCCAACGTCGGAGACTTGAAGAGGGGGATGCCTCATGAGCGTTGTCGTACGTTTCTACGAGACTGGCGCACCGGAGGTCCTGAAGGTCGAGAATGAAGACCTCGTGCCACCAGGTCCAGGACAGGTCCAGATCAGGCACCGGGCGATCGGCGTCAATTTCATTGACACTTATTTTCGCACCGGCATCAACAAGGCGCCTCAACTCCCGTTCATTCCAGGCAATGAGGCGGCAGGCGTCGTGACGATGGTCGGTCCCGGCGTGACAGATTTCAAGGAAGGAGACAGGGTCGCCTACGCCACCGCAACCGGTGGCGCCTATGCCGAGATGCGCAACCTGGACACTCGCTTTCTCATTCCCCTGCCGGACGCAATCGACGATCGGACGGCGGCAGCCGCCTGCCTGAAGGGGATGACGGCACACTATCTTCTGCGTCAATCGTTCCGGGTGGAAGCGGGACAAACGATCCTCGTCCATGCGGCATCGGGCGGTGTCGGGCAGATCCTCTGCAGATGGGCCAAGCACCTGGGCGCAAAGGTTATCGGAACGGTCGGCTCGGACAAGAAGGTCGCCCTGGCAAAGGCCGCAGGGTGCGACGAAGTGATCATCTACACGGATCAGGACTTCGCGGCTGCCGTCAAAAGCTACACGAAAGGCGGGCTTTGCGATGTTGTCTACGACGGCATCGGTCGGACGACGTATCCGGCATCTTTGGACTGTATCAAGCCGCGCGGGCTCCTTTGCGCTTTCGGAAATGCATCGGGACCAATCAAGAACTTCGATCTCCTTCTGATCGGGCAGAAAGGTTCTCTTTATGTGACGCGTCCTACTCTGGCCACCTTCACAGCGACCCGGGAGAAACTCCTGGCAATGGCCCAAGAGGTCTTCGATGCGATATCGAATCGCGTTGTCGATGTCCCGGTGAGGCAGACTTTCTCCTTGGTCGATGCTGCGCAGGCGCATCGGGCGCTGGAGGGGCGCCTGACCACCGGAGTCTCCCTGCTGCTGCCTTGGGCAGGTGCGACGCACCCAAGTTGTCAAGGTTTTGTCGGCTTTCCCGGCTGACACGGAGCCAGAATATCAACCGCAGGAACGAAAACCTCATGGCCGCTTCAGATTATGCCATCACCACATATTCGTATGTCGTTACTCACACGGCTGAGCAATGCATGAGCGCGTTGGCCGAGTGGGGCTTCAACGCCTTCGAACTGGTGATGTATCCAGGGCACGCGTGGCCGGCTGATATGGATCGCGGCGCGCGTCAGCAGCTCAAGACCTCTTTGTCTGAACGTTCACTCACTTTGAGGTCGCTCAATCAGCCGAACATCGATCTCAATATCGCCGCCGCTACACGCGAGATGCGGGACTATTCACTCTCCTTGCTTCGCAAGACTGTCGAGCTGGCGGGTGACCTATGTGTGCCGGATGTCGTCATCGGGCCGGGAAAATTGAATCCGCTCGTTCCTATCCCGCGTGAGCAGGCTGTCGAGCATCTCTATCGTGCGCTGGACGTCCTCGTGCCTCTTGCAAACAAAGTCGGGACGCGAATCCTCGTCGAAAATATGCCTTTTGCATTTGTACCCGATGCGGAAAGCCTGATGATGACGCTAGAGGCCTATGGATCCGATGAGGTCGGTGTCCTCTATGATGTGGCGAATGGAGCCTTCATCCGAGAGGACATCCGGGAAGCATTGCGCCGGTGCAGATCGCGTTTAAAGATGATCCACCTGTCTGACACCGGACTGTCAGTCTACAAGCACGATCCGGTAGGGTGTGGCACGATTGATTTCAATGCGGTGATGGAGGATCTCGGCTCGATCGGATGGACCGAGCGACCTGTGTTGGAAATGGTGGGATTGACCAGCGATCCGGCCGCGGAATTCTTTGACAGCACCCGAAAGCTCGATGTTGCGGGCGGTGCTGGCCGCTTCACTCAATAGAACGGAAACGCGCTCATCGCGCGATGACGAACTGCCAGAATGCGTCCGGATCGAATGAAAGCTGAACTTGCATGACTACCTTGAATCCCACTCTCGGATATATCGGACTGGGCAAAATGGGCAGTCCCATGGTGATGCGGCTTTTGTCCGCCGGACTTCCTGTTCGCGTCTGGGCCCGTAATCCGGATCGCCTTGATCCCATGCTCCAGGCGGGCGCCATCGCAAGTTCGAGCCCGAGGGATATGGCTGAAAATGCGGAGATCATTTTCACGTGCCTCAGCGACACTGCTGCCGTGGAGGAGGTCGTCCTCGGGCCCGAAGGGATTGGCACGGCACGGCGATCCGGAGGCATTCTTGTGGATATGTCGACGGTAGCTCCCGATGCAACCATCCGGATGGCGGCAGAGCTGAAGAGCCGGTGCGGGAGGGAGTGGGTCGACGCTCCGGTCTCGGGAGGCACGACAGGAGCGCAGACCGGAACGTTGACCATCATGGTTGGAGGGTCATCGGCTAATCTGGACCGGATCCGACCATTCGTGGCTCATCTTGGAAAGCGCATGACTCTCATGGGAGACATCGGCTCTGGACAGACGACCAAGCTCATCAACCAGACCATTGTCGCCTGCACGATGATGGTGCTCGCGGAAGCGCTCGGCTTGGCAAAGCGGACGGGCCTCGATGTAGCGGCGCTACCTGCCGCTTTAGCCGGCGGGCGTGCCGATTCAACAATGCTCCGGCAACTCTGGCCTCGCATGGTTGAGAATGACTTTGCTCCGACGGGAACTATTCAGAGCCTAGTAAAGGACCTGAAGCTGGTGCAGTCGCTCGGCCAGGCCGTCCACGCCGTCATGCCGATCACGGCAATTGTTGCGGAGCTTCACCAGTGGCTTATCGCCAATGGCTTTGCTGACGAGGACATCACCTCTGCTTACCGAATCTTTCGGCCGATCGACAATGAGCGCACTTGAATGTGAACCATTGCTCCGCCTGCAAGCATGATGCAGCGAATGCTTTTAACGTTCGGGAGACGACAGCTGTACGTCTCTTGCTCCCGACCTTGGAGGACTGAAATATGATCCAGATGCTCGATCCACAGAGCCTGACGGTGCTTGTCACCGGTGCAACAGCTGGCTTCGGGGCCGCTGTGTGCCGACGTTTCCATCAGGCAGGAGCGAAGGTGATTGCAGCGGGGCGACGTCGGGACCGCTTGGCCGCGCTCAAGGACGAGTTCGGCGAACGCTGTCATACAATCGAACTCGACGTCACGAACCGAGAGGCAGTGTTCGAGGCAATTGAATTGCTCCCAGAACCCTTTAAGCGTCCTAACGTGTGCGTCGCAAATGCTGGTCTTGCTCTAGGACTTGAGCCTGCTCACGAGGCTGATATCGCCGATTGGGAGCAGATGATCGCAACAAATATCAACGGTGCGGTCTCCACGGTGCGCGCCGTTCTGCCGGGTATGGTCGCGCGCGACGAAGGACATCTGGTCCTTCTCGGGTCGGTGGCCGGCGACTATCCCTATCCTGGCGGCAATGTTTACGGTGCCACGAAAGCGTTTGTGAAACAGTTCGCGCTCAACCTACGCGCGGATCTTCTGGGCTCCAACGTGCGGGTCACCAACATCGAACCCGGAATGGCCGAAACGGAATTCTCAGTCGTGCGGATGAAGGGGGATCAGGGACGAGCCGGGAAGATTTATGAGGGCCTCACTCCAATGACGGCTGAGGACATTGCGGAGACAATCTTCTGGTCCTGCACGCTGCCACGGCACTTGAATATTAATCGCATGCAGATGATGCCAATCATGCAGGCCTTCTCACCCTTTGCCGTGAAAAGGCGCTGACCTGTCCGCCACCCGTCAAATGACCTCTGTTTAGCGGTTCTGAAATTTAAGCCCGAAGACAACTAGTCTGGCCGACGTGGACATTCGCAAAGGCAGGGGATTTCGTGGTTGGCCCCGTTGACGACATTTACGTTCTGATTGTCTTCCTCGAGCGGAAATGGCTTTGTGATGATACGAAGTTGGGCCTGTGCAACGGCTGGCAATCTCGGGGGATCGATCATCTTCTCGTGGAGGAGATCGATGGGAAGGTAAAGATCAAGAATGAAGCGTCGGAGCGGATGGCGCCTGCCCTGACATGGCCATGAGGGTCTTCAGAACAATCTTCAGCAAATCGTTACGGCTCGTCGGTTTTTTGAGCCACGGCGCTCCCTGAAGCTCAGAGGGTATGCTCTGGCGCAGAGGGTATCCAGAATAGATGACGAATGGGATGGCGCGTCTGTTGAGTTCACCTGTCAGCTCCGTGGCAGGGCGGTCTTTGAGCATGAAGCCGACAATGACGATGTCGGCTGTGTTGGTCTCCAGCCAGGCTCGCGCCTCGGCAATGGAGGCCACCGTCTGCACGGCAATGCCTGCTTCCTCGAGGTATGCCTCGATCAACAAGGCAATGAGAATCTGATCCTCGACAATCAAGCAGCGGGGCTGATCCAGCATTTCTCTACTCCTAAACTTATCGGTAGAGGAGGCCGGAGAAGCCAGCATTCACTTAAGTTGACCTGAGCTGTACCGGATCCTTGTCGAGAGGGGCCGATCGGAATTACGGCCATCACAGACACGTCAGCCTGGATTGGTGAAATTAATCTCTGAAACTAACATAGGTCTATGACAGACGTTCGCTTGCATGCGATGGTGATTTCATTATCGGCAACCGATTTCAGGCGCTGGTGACTGAGAGATCCGAGTGCTCCCGCCTACAATAAAGGGAGCGCCATCATGCCTTCAAATTTCCATCCCGATCACAATCCGCTTATCCGCAAGCTGGAGAGCATCTTTACGCTCACTAATGACGAGCGCCAGGCTCTCCAAAGCCTGCCGATGCAGGTCACGGTCATCAAAGAAGACCAGGATATCGTGCGTGAAGGGGACCGCCCCTCCCGCTCATGCCTGATCCTGAGTGGTTTCGCCTGCGTCTACAAGATGACCGTTCAAGGCAAGCGCCAGATCGTGTCCTTCGCCATCGCCGGCGACATTCCCGACCTCCAGAGCCTGCACCTGAAGGTGCTCGACAACAGCGTGGCCACGATCAGCCCTTGCACGGCCGGTTTCATCGCCCACGAGGCCCTGTGGGACCTCTGCACCCGCTATCCGCGCCTCGCCGCCGCCTTCTGGCGCGAGACCCTGATCGATGCCGCCATCTTCCGGGAATGGGTGATAAATGTGGGCCGGCGCGAAGGCCCCACCCGAATGGCCCATGTCCTGTGTGAGCTGATGGTGCGCCTGAGGGCTGTGGGCCTGGTCGAGGACCATGTCTGTGACCTGCCGATCACCCAAGGCGAGTTCGCCGATGCGCTCGGCTTCACAACGGTTCACGTCAACCGGGTTCTGCAGCAACTGCGGGCCGAGGGCCTGATCGTCACGCAAGGAACACGGTTGACCATTCCTGATTGGGACAGGCTGAAGCAGATGGGTGAGTTCGACCCGACCTACCTTCATTTGGTGCGCGAGGATGCGGCCGCATGAGCCTCTCCCTTCAGCCGGTGCGGGTTGGCAATGGCAGCGACGAAGAGGGCATGCTGGTCTTCGATGAGAACCATCGGCTTGTAGCGGTGCTGACCCACCTCGGTGACCAGTACGATAGCGTATCAGGGCATTGGTACCTGGAAGCAGGGTTCGGTCGGCTGGAAGGACTGGGTCAGCCAACCTACGCCGATCTGGATGCAGCCCAAGAGGGAATCAGGCAGCACCTGGCCAGAGGGCGGTAGACGGCTTTCCGCTCGCCTATCATTTACCCTCACGGGAGTGCGGAGGGCTTTGACGGTCGTTGCTCCATGGATGATGAATTGACCGGACGCAAAAAGACAAAGGGGCTGAAGGCCGAGGGTATTAGCCATACCTGCTTGGAACCATAGGCCGACCAACAGGATTGAAAACCTTGCTGTATTAACCTTGGCAAGGCACGAGATGGCTGATCAGAAGGACACAAACCAAGACGATTTGCTGGAACAGCAGCGTGTCTTGGCGGAGTTCGGCGAACTCGCCCTCAAGACGGAAGCCTTGGACGACATCCTCAACAAAGGTTGCGAGTTGGTCGGTCGTGCCCTCGATACTGCTCTCGCGAAGGTCATGGAACTCCTGCCTGATGGCAGGACATTCAAAGCTCGCGCGGGCTATGGTTGGGACCCTGGCGTCATCGGGCACGTAATTGTCACTGCTGCTGAAAACTCGCCGGAGGGGCTGACCCTCAAGGATGGGGCGGTCATCTCGAACAATATCGCGGAGGAAGAACGGTTCGAGTACCACGATTTCATGAAAGAGCATGGGGTTAAGGCTTTCGCGAATGTGCTGATTTTGAGCAGCAGTGGGCGCCCGCCCTTCGGTGTTCTTCAAGTGGATAGCAAAACGCCCCGGAACTTCACGCAAGCGGATATCGAGTTTCTCAGGAGCTACGCCAATCTCCTTGGGGCAGCCCTTGAGCGTCTGCGTGTCGTGGACCAGTTGAGGGCGGCGGTGAGAGAAAAGGACCTTCTCATCGGCGAGTTGAACCATCGGGTAAAGAACACGCTGACGACGGTGCAGTCCATCGCCTCGCAAACCCTTCGCAATGCGCCGGACCTGGATCACGCCTCCAGTGCAATCGAGAGCCGTCTTATTGCGCTGTCGCAAGTCCACAACGTCCTGACTGACCGAAGCTGGGCTGACGTGGGCCTTCACGACATCGTCGCGCAAGCCGTCGCGCCATACCGCAGTCGCGGGGAAGACCGTATCCACGTGCAGGGACCCCCCATACAAGTACCGCCACGCATGGCCCTCGCCCTCGCGATGGCGCTGCAAGAACTGGCTACCAACGCGGTGAAGTACGGGGCGCTGTCGAATAGCATCGGAGAAATCAAGATTCGCTGGAAGCTGAACGGCACGAATGCCCCCAATCGCTTGTACCTGATGTGGGAGGAGACGGGCGGGCCGCCTGTCCACAAGCCTGCTCGGCGTGGGTTTGGGTCTCGTCTGATCGAGCGGAGCTTGGCGGACGATCTCGGAGGTGAAGTCAAAATCGAGTTCGCCCCAAGCGGCGTTGTTTGTGCAGTCGATGCGCCGCTTACTGGCTGACGCGAACGTCCACGATCGTTCTGAGTGTAACAAAGCGGGCAGGAGGCAGGATTAGGAAGGTTTCAGGGCTTCTCGGCTATGAAGATGTCGTCGACCAGACTTCATCATCTAGGCCGAAGGTACCCAAGGTTGAAAACCGTAGGTGAGACTCATTCCCCAGGCAGCGACGAGGACAGCTCCGTTCCCTCGAGCTCCCATGAGACGCTTCTCGGCTGACGTCGCTGGGTGTGTCCGTCCGGAACCCACGATCTGGTCCACTCGGCATCGAGGAGTTTCAGTCTTGGGACGATTGCAATTATCCTGCACCCGCCGGAGGCAACCTGTAGTTATCCCCGCCGCGTGGTCTGATTAGTTGCGAGCAGATCCCGGATCTCGGGCAACAGCTTCACATCGGCAGGGGCTTCAGGAGCCTTGGGAACATCTTTTATCTTCTGCAGTTTCAGGCAGTGCGTATCCCACATTGATCCGTATCCGCAGGGTGATCCGCCTGCTGAATGCTAGGCAGGGATGTTGGAACGGATCCTGCCACGCTCCGTTGGACTGTTGAGATTAGAACAGATCCAAAGGAGAACGTTCAGTGCGTACGACTCTGTTTTCGACAGCCGCCGCAATAGCCCTGGCTCTTGGCATCGCTCCTGTCCTCGCCCAAGCACAAGCCCCGGGCTCCTCAGGCACCGCGCCTGGCCAGATCAAGCCGCCGGCAGCCTCGCCGGAGACGCCTGGAAAGTCCGAAAGCGCTCCCGGCCAGAACCGCCCCAGCGCCTCGTCTGACGCCCCCGGCAAGTCCGAGGCCGCCCCCGGCCGTAGTCAGAGCTCGACCGCGTCCTCCGGCTCCGCATCAGAGCAGCCGAGCCAGGTCCAGCGTCAGGGTTCGTCTTCGCAAGATGCGTCCAAGCCGTCTTCGACAGGATCGGCCGAGCAGAGCCAGCGCCCCCCTGCGGCAGGCGCAGCCTCTGGCTCGCAGGGCTCGACCCAGGCCACCGATAACCAGAAGCGGCCGCAGCAGGGCTCTACGCAATCGGCAACCAGCGCACAGGAGAACCAGAAGACGGGCTCCGGCTCGACTTCGCAGACAACCGGCAACAGCCAGCAGCGCTCGACCACGGGTTCCTCGCAGCCGCAGAGCACCCAGTCGGAATCGGCCTCCACCACACAGCAGTCGGGCTCCAGTACGCAACAGGGCTCCACAACCCAGCAGAGCGGCGCGGCAGGAGCCTCGTCCAGCACGTCATCTACCGCTTCGTCGAACACCACGACGAACGCTGTGGCGAACCTGAACACCGAGCAGCGCTCCGAGGTGACGCAGGTCTTCAGCAACACCAACGTGAACACGGTCTCGAACGTCAACTTCAATGTGTCGGTCGGCTCCACCATCACGGATGAGGTCCGTCTGGCGCCGCTGCCGGCTGAGGTGGTGCGGATCGTCCCGCAGTACCGCGGTTACCAGTACGTCGTGGTGCGGGACGAGATCGTGATCGTCGAGCCCCGGACGAAGAAGATCGTGGAGGTGATCCACAAGTCCGGAGGCTCCCGTAAGTCCGCCTCCGTCAGCCTGAGCAGCGAGCAGCGCAAGAAGTTCAAGACCTCGGTAGAGACCACCGGATCCACGCGTACGACCTCGACCAAGGTGGAACTGCGCGAAGGGATTACGCTGCCCCAGGAGGTAGAGATCCTGGAGGTGCCGCAGACGATCGTCTCGGAGGTGCCGGAGCTTCGCACCTATCGCTACGTGGTGATCGACGATGAGGCTGCGCTGGTCGAGCCCGAGACGCGCCGCGTGATCGAAGTCATCGAGTAAGCCGAGCGGGCGGAGGGAAATGATCTCCCTCCGCCACCGTTTTAGAGAGACCCCACCGGTTGCCGCAGGCGAGACCAGGTTCCGGCCGCTGCAAGCCCATTACGCGGCCGCATGAACCGGGTAGAAACCGTTGACCGCTGAGGACACGTGCGCAGCGTCAGCGCCGAACCTGGACTCCGCCTCGAGGCCATTCGTGCCTTGACTGAGGGAATGGGTTGTTCATCGAGCCCGATTCAAGCGGAGTTCGCCCACGATGAGAACAACAATAGGGGGCGCTTAGCCCCCTTTTGCCGAGCAGAACTCGTTGGCCTAGATGTCAAACAACAGAACGTTGTCAACGTAGAGCTTCGAGTCATAGGTGTTCGCGTAAGTTGCCGTTCCGTCGTTTTCGACGCCAATCACAAAGGTGTACGTGCCATCCGCAGCAGCGGTGAATTTGCTCGTCGCCCAGGCCGTATCGCCGCTGAACGCGGTTGCAAGCGTGTGCTTCGCCCCTGCTTGGTCGATATAGTACGCGATGTCGTTGCCCTGGTCTGCGACCGAAGGGCGAACGGAGTCAAACATCCAGTCGAACTGGAACACGTCGCCGGCCGTGAGAGAGACGGTTTTGCTGATCGACGCTGTGGCGACAATTTCAGCGGCCTTGTTTCCCGCTACTGTTGTGATGGCAGCGGTTGCTCCGCCGTCATTTCCAACGCCGCCGGTCGTGACGGTCCAGCCATTGGACGCAAGCGTCCCAGTCTCAAAGTCGGAGAGAACGACCTTGGTTGGGGTCATTACCGGCTCGGCCTTGCCCACAACGTTAACCGTGATGGTCTCGGAGGCCGTCCCGTCTTCTGACGTGACGGTAAGGGTCTGCTGGACCACTTGGCCAGCCCCCAGCGACTGCGCCGCAGCGTTATCGATGGTGAACTCCCAAGCGCCGGTCTTGGCATCGAAGGTGAAGGCACCGTACTCCTTCACGAGGCTTCCGGCCGACACAGCTTGGAAGACGTTCTCGCCGCTGTCCACGTCGGACACGGTCAGAGTGCCTGAGGCCGTGGAGAGTTCGCCCGGTGAGGCAGCGTCCTCATAAACGGTCCCGGACTTCGTGCCGCTAATTGAGGCGGCATCGTTGATTCCGTGAACCTCAACCGTGATCGTCTCGGACGCTGTGCCATCCTTCGAGAGGACGGTAAGGCTTTGCAGAGCGATCTCACCGGTTCCCAACGATTGGGCGGCGTCGTTGTCGATCGTGAAATCCCAGGCGCCGGTGTCCGCATCGAACGTGAAGCTGCCATAAGCCTTCGCGAGATCGGCAGAGGCTACGGCCTGGAAGAGGTTCTCGCCAGAATCGACATCGTGGACGGCCAGCGTGCCGTTTGCCGTCTGGATATTGTCTTCGGTGACGGAGCCAGCGTTCGTGCCTGTGATTGAAGCAGCGTCATTGACGCCATGCACGTCCACCGTGATGGTCTCGTTTGCAGTGCCGTCCTTAGAGATGACAGTCAGCTTCTGGTGAACGACATCATTGGCGCCGAGCGACTGGGCCGCCGCATTGTCGATCGTGAACTGCCAGGCACCATTGCTCTCATCAAATGTGAAGCTGCCATAGTCCTTGGTCAGGTCACCTGCCAGGACGGCTTCGAAGACGTTCTCACCGGTATCGATGTCGTTGACCGTCAGGGTGCCACTGGTCGTCTGGACGCCATCTTCCGTGACCGAGCCAGTATGCGCTCCGCTGATCGAAGCAGCGTCGTTAATTCCCTTCACAGTCCAAATGACCGAGGCCGAGGTTGTAAAGCCGCTGTCATCTGTAATGGTGTAATCAACTGTTACCTTGGTTTCTGAACCCGCAGCGAGGCTTTGGAAAGAGGTGTGCGTCGGATCGAGGATGAAGGACTTCGCCTGAGCATCGTACGAGACCCCTGGGGGCAAGCTGGTCGGGGCATTCACCGTGAGAGATGAGGTTGGCGTATCGGCATCCGTCACTTTGGCAAGAGCACTCAGCGACACAGCATTGCCGTCTTCCGTAGCCTCTCCGGTCACGGGACCTGAAACCTTGGGGGCGAACATGGCCTTCAGGGTCGTTTGCTCAAAGCCGTAGACATAGGAACGCTCTTGCGAGGTCTTGCCGGTGCCGACAAGCATTGAGTCCTTGTCGGTGAAGAGAGCATTCAGAACGGTCTGGTCGAGCGTCTGGCCTGCGGCGTTCGTAATCGTCGGCAGGAGGCTGCCATTCTGGTTGATGTTGATGGTGAAGTTGCTCACGTCGTAGGTGAAGCCAGACGCAGATGTCTGCTGGACCCAATCGTGAACCGTGGTGTTGCTGAAGATCGCCTTCAGCCAATCCGTGTAGAAGGTCGAGAACTGGCTCTGGGTGAGTGTTCCGTCTTTCAGAGTGCCGTCACTGAGGACTGCGCTGACTGAAATCTTGCTGTTCTGAAGCAGGTAGCTTGTGAAGCTCAGGATCATTGATGCAACCGTGTTTCTCCACGCGCGTGATGTGCGTGTTGCTGTTCAGGCTTGTGGTTTGTGATTATCGAGACGGCTTTCGCCGGGACCGCTTAGAGAGCCTCATTCGAGACGTATTTCCTGCGACCCGCCCCGCCTTTTTTGCATCAATCGCTGTTAAGCGAGCCTGACGGTTAGCTGATAGGGTTAGCTTTCATCGAAAAATTGCAAAATGGATATACCTACAAAGTAGTAATCCACTGTGAATTAGGTTTTTATTTCTCAGTGAGAAAGACGCGACTAAGATCTTAGAGGCTATATTGCATCGATATAACAAAATATAAAAGTTTTGTTGCGGTTCTGATGTCAATGAAAGCTGCTGTGTGGCCATTTTACAATAAGATATGCAGAATCGCACGTTTGCTGGCTGAGCGATTGAGATAGACATTCAATAGATATGGGAAAAATACTAGGTCTAAGCTAAGATCCATTAGTTAAGCCCATGCAGCGGGGCTGCTAAATATTAGGTTGCTTATAAATAAGTGGGACGGGACCGACAGTAAGACAGGGTCGCTGTCGGTGGCAAAAGGGGCATGGTTATGGTCGAATTAGCAACAGGCGACTTGCTTCGCATTGCCATCTTCAGTGGCTTCGTGGGGCTCGTCATCTTCGTCGTCTCCTATACCTCCGTTGTCTGGGTAAGACGAAACAGAGGCGCGGTCTCGACCACACCCACTCTTGTCAAAATCGGTTTTACGGCTCTTGCTTTAGGCTTCCTTGCCACGGTTGCGAGTTGGGCCGTGGATACTTTCACGCCACGCTCCGGCGTAGTCGAAGGGAAGGACCTGTTTGTTGTTCACAACCGCCGCGACGCCACTGTGTCGCTGATTGCGCACCAGGAGCGTGTGACACCGGGCGCCGTGGTTGCTGAGTTCCGTCCGACCGCTATCGAAGGGCAACTTGCCGTCATTGACAAACAGATCAAAGAAGCTGCCACCCAGATTGAGACCCTTCAGGCTCGGGCGCTCCCATTGGATGTCATTCTGGTTCAGCGGCAGGCGCAGTTAAGGGCTCAACTTGATCAGCAGCGGCAGCTGCAATTTGAGCTGCAGCGGTCGTGGCGCGATCTGGAGCGGGACCACCTTGCCTTGCAGGCTGGTTGGGCACGGGATAAGGCTCAGATTGACGCCGATCTTGCCGCGGCAAAGAAGTCTCTTGAGACGACCACGGCTCAAGTCGAAGCAGCGAAGGTTGCGCTGGACCGCGTGCAAAAGATGTTCAGCCAGCAACTGACGACATCCCAAAGGGTCGAGGAGCGCACGAGCGCTTACCTCGCGCTCCAACTCGATCACAATCGGGATCAGGTTGCTGTCACAGAGCTTCAACGTCGTGCTGAGTCGCTCAACGAGCGGTACGAGACCTCGAACGCCACCTTCACACAGCAGCTTGAAGCTGTTCGCCAGAGCATCATCGAAGCCGACAAAAAAGCGGCCGAACTTAAGACTGCCGACCAGGACGTCGAGCGCCTGCTCGAAGCAGACCGCGCGCGCGCCAATTCTCAAGTCGAGAGTGAGATGGCAGCGGCCAAGACGCGGGTGGAAACGCTCCAGGCAGAACGTCAAAAGATTACCGAAACCACCATCGCCAAGGTTCCGTTCGAAGGCAAGGTCGTGTACCGCCACCCATCTCCCGGCCTTGCTGCGGACAATGCACCAGTACTTGCCATTGCCTCAGGGAGCGGTTTTACGGCCCGCGTGCTGATGTTCGAGCGTGAAGCCGATAGCGTAGCAAGCACCGAAGGCGTGCAGTTTGCGCTGGAAGACCCGACGCTGGTCAAGCGGTTCGATGGCAAGTTCCAGAAGATCGAAAGGACCTCAGAGCCAGGTCGAGTGGTTGCTCTCTTTGACGTTGAACTTCCCCTCGAGACGGTGACAGCTCTCGGGGCCGGGCGAGATGTGAAAGTCCGGCTGCTCTGGCAGCCCGCCTTTTACGCCGGTCGGGGCTTCCAGGGAGGGGCATTGCTGGCCGTTGTGGGTCTTATCTGCCTTGGGTTTGGCTCAAGCCGCAGGCAGCGCGACTCAAATCTTGAGGCTCAACCGCAGGCAGCACCCACCCCTGAGACAACCGGCACTGTCGTGGAGTTCAGAAGCCGCAGGCCGCAAAACATGGCCCGTACGATCCTGACCAGAGATCGCTTCCTGGAAGCGGCGGAGGCCGACATCCGAAACGCCATTTCGAACCACACGCCCCTCGGGATTCTTCTGATCAGAATTGATAACCTGCGGGACATCAACAAAGCCTATGGGCGGGATGTGGGTAATCTGGTGTTTCAATCTCTTGCGGAACGCTGCTCCGGGATGCGGGAAAGCGACAAAGTGGGTCGCTGGTCCGGGGAGGAGCTTGTGCTGCTTTTGCCGGAAACCGACCAGGCGGGTGTCGAAGTGGTGGCACAGCGAGTTCACAGCACAGCCGAAAACCTGACCTTCGATGACAAACCCTCATTGCGCATCTCCGTGACTGTCTCGGCCGCTGAGCCCCATCCTGGTGAAGTCTCCATTCTGCCCGCATTATACCGAGCCAGCCACTCTGGCGATGATGGAGAGCGGAGTTCCACGTCATCCCCATCGTCGGATCGTGCCCAGGCCTGACAGCAGGCGCGGGTGCGGCACTCTGATCCGCATATAGGTTCACAAGAGCAATCTCATGAGTAGTGGCTCCACGGCAGCGCAGTCCGAGTTTCGCTCGCTGACGCGCGATTATCCTCATGTGCTGGTCCAGATGCTCATGGGGACGACCTACGCGTATGGTCTGTTTCTAACGCTGACACTTCCGTGGTCACTCCAGGAGACGATCCTCCTGACCTATGACTGGGGCTGGTTCGCTTTCATCGGCAATCTGATCCTGGGGGCCCTGTGCTTCCTCACCATGCTGCGCTGGTGCCTGGTTCACGGGATTGCGTTCCATACCTTCAATAAGGAGGCGCAGACCAAGCCTGTCAAAGCCTCCGTTCAGCCCTTCGTCTCAATTCTGGTCCCCGCCTGCAACGAGGCCGAGACCATGGCGGCGGCAATCCAGTCGCTTATAGCACTTGATTATCCCAGCTTCGAGGTCATCGTGGTCGATGACGGCTCCAAGGACGAGACGTATGCTCTCGCGAAGGCCCTTGAGGGCGACTACGACCGGTGCAGTGTGCGGGTCTACACGAAACCCAATGGTGGCAAGTGGAGCGCCCTCAATTTCGGATACCAACGATCCAGGGGCGAACTCATTCTGTGCGTGGATGCCGACTCTCGACTGAGGCACGACACGCTCTGGATCGCAGTCGCACGGATCCAGCGTGATCCCGGGATTGTCGCGGTTGCCGGTCAGGTGACGATCCGTAACCGCTTCAATTTGCTGACGCGTCTCCAGGCGCTGGAGTATGTTCTCGGCAATGGAGGAATGCGAATGTGCCTCAGCGCCTTTGGAACTGTAACAATTGTTCCGGGTGCGATTGGGCTCTATCGCAGGTCCATCATGGAAAAAGTAGCGGCATTACCCTGCAATAACCGCCCTGTTGATAGTCATGGCGACGAGCGCGGAAAGGTTTATGGGCCCTTGTCTGGAGAAACCTTCGCCGAGGATTTCCAGCTATCCCTTTCGGCCCTGGCTTTGGGCGGCAGGGTGGTTTATGAGCCGCGTGCAGTCGCCTTTACGAAAGGCCCAAGCCGGCCCGATACGCTGATCAGCCAACGCTATCGGTGGATGCGCGGCACGTTCCAAGTGATCCGCGCCTACCGGCGTGAGCTCAAGGAGCTCGCACGAGTGAACAATCCTCGCACTAACTTCGTGGTGAAGGCGGCCTATAGCCTCGACATCCTGCTCATCCCTATCGTCAATTTTGCTTTTTGGGCTTTCGTGGCGACCGCAGGTGCAGTCGGCGTGGATCTGTCTGGCATCCTGACATGGCTTTTGGGGGTGGGGCTTCTGAATCTTATGACGGCAATCATCTATATCCTGGTTCAGGAGGATGATCTTGCCCTGCTTCCATTCTCTCTCCTGATGGACCTCTACCTAAGCATCGTTGTAAACAGTGGCTGGGCTATTGCCGGAATTGACGAGGCAAGGGGCACGCGGATGAAATGGCATTGAGCTTGAGAACAGAGCCGCACGAATTTGTCTTTGGTCCCCGATGACGTGTTCTGGTGACGGCCCGCATTGCGGGCCTACAGCGTGAAGGCAATTCTTCCGGGTCATGTCCAGGACGTTCGGATCCGCCACGTGATCGGACAATCTCAAGCAGGCAATTGCAATCGATGAGGATCCGCAATCCCTCGCTTGAGTCTCTGCGCGGGGCCTTTTCATCGCCCCGCTGCCTTTTCTCGTCGTCTGGCAGGCTCACGCAATCAGGTCCCACTTGTTGACAGAGAGAGTGTCGATCCGCACGAGTTCATCACCTTGACGTGTGCCGTAAATTTCCAGGGTCGCTCCCGTCGTGAGCTGCAGAGTGGCTTCGTAGAAGGTGAGCGTTTTGGAATCCGCACCCGTTGAACCGAGCTGCTTGTCGGCGACCCAGGAGCTGACTGTGGTTCCGTTGACGCGAATGCCCATGGGAGAGGCACCGTCGCTCTCATCGTAATAGACAACCTTCACCTTGTAGGTTCCGGTCTCACCCGTGAACGTACCTTTTGCGGTGGCCTCCACACCCTTGGTTCTGTTCTCGACGGCCTGCCCGCCTTGAGCGGTGCTGAGGCTGACAAGGGTGAACTTGTTCAACGCCAGCTTTTCCAACTGCGTGGTGCCAATGGCGATGGCTGGATACTGCGTTGTCGGGGGAGGGGGCTCTGAGCCGGATTTCAGATTGTGGTCGCTTGAATGGACGGCTGCTCCACCTGCGATTTGGAATGTCTCCGTGTAGGTCCCGTCCGTGACCCTCCAGGTGTTGGCACCGGTCTGGGTCAGTGTCGCGTTGCTGGTAAACCCGACGAACTCCAGCCGGTCTCCTGTGGCGCTGCCGTTGCCGGAGAAGTCGAAGATCGTATCGCCTCCGAACTCGCCCTTGCGCAAGACGAAGGCATCGTCGCCCAATCCACCGTAGAGTGAATCCGCTCCGAGCCCACCCTCGACCGTATCGTTGCCGTCATTGCCTTTCAAGGTATTGGCGGCACTGTTGCCGACGACGGTATTGTTAAGTTCATTCCCGTGTCCATTGATGACCTTCGTGCCTGTCAGAGTCAGGTTTTCGACATTGGCCAGCAAGGTATACGTAATGCTCGATCGGACAGTGTCAGTTCCTTCTCCCGCAGCTTCGACAATTTTATCTCCGGAATGATTGACGACATAGGTGTCGTTGCCCGCCAAACCGCGCATCTCCTCGCCGCCCGTCGTGCCTTCAAGGGTGTCGTCTCCACTCGTGCCAAGCCAGATGTAGTTCGGTACGGAAACGGAGCCAGAGTCCATTCCGGAAATCGAATTGCCGGAGACGAGTGTTCCCGTCGGTCCGCCATCATCATTCGTGGCTTCTTCGCGCACACCGTAGCGCGCGTTGATGCTGCCATCCGAGTAGATCGTGTTGCTCAGGACCTGTGTTTGGGTCGCGTAATAGGTCTTGCCCGTGACAGTATCCACACGCAGGCGGATCTGAATCTCGTCATAGGTATTGTCGGCTTCCTGCGAATTGTTGAAGACCATGCTGTTTTGCACGACCGTGTCAGTCGATCCCTCAATCCGGATGCCTTGACGCAGGTTGTCGTGAATCCTCGCCCCATCGATGGTGACGTCGTCCGAGAGTTTGACGAGAATGCCTTCCTTCGTATTCCCGTAATACTCGCCGCCGATGATCTGAATGTCGGTTACCCATTCGATGGTCGTCTCACCCTCGCGGAAGAGATCGCCGCGCTGGATGGTGACGCCTGCCGATCCGTTTGCGTAAGCCTTGTTGTTGATCAGATCGAGATTGGCGGTTGCGTTTTGGATGTTGAAACCGTGACGATCGTTATCGAAAGCCAGGTTGTTTTCGTACGTGCCGCCAACTACGCCATCGGCCACAAAACCATCAAGGCCATTGCCGTGAGAGACGCAGTCCTTGATCGTGACGTCATAGGTGATCTCGTGAGGGTTGAAGCCGTAGGCCGTGCAATTCTTGATCTCGACGCCCGACAAGGTGATGTCGGATTGAGTGCGCCCCGACCCGTCCTCCTTGATGCCGCAGATGAAGCCCGCCTGATGCTCGACGTTGTTGGCCCGATTGCCATCGATGGTCAGGTTGGCAACCGTGACGTGTTCGACTGTCTGCAGCGCTGTCCGAACGATGCCGTTGATCCTGGCATTGAAGTCATCGGCGAGCTTGATTGTGGTTTGCCCCATGCCGTTGCCGACGAGGGCAACGCCTGACAACAACTCTACAGGGCCGACCGATGAATTATTAGGATCACCTGTGACGACGTATGTTCCCGTACCGAGTTGCACTTTCACCTGTTCGGTAGGATTCTGCAGGTAGGCCTGATGGGCTGCTTGAATCGCCGCTTTGATGGCGGCTGTATCCTTCCTGGCGTCGCCTGTGGCTGGGGCAACAGTGAAGATTGGTGCAGCCATGGCCGATTCCCTCTCTGTGCATTAAAGCCAGCCAAGGAAAGCTCCATCGAAATTCAGTATCCACTGCAACTAAGGGTTAGTTGATCGAAATTGGAGGTAAGGCGCTTTCCGGCAATGTGGCTCGCGACGAGAAAATGCGAGGAGGGAGACGGTTTGCATGCGAAGGCCTCGCGTTGCTCCTGAGCTGTGGCGAGCAGCGAATGTAGGAATGCCAGTCTTTTAAGTATTTCTCATCAAGTCGCTCAGCTGTTTCGTCTTTCCTGCGTGTGAGGGATGGCCTGTCACCGCATGGACAGAGGATCCTCTCTCTATATCTCAATGGCCTTCCTGCTGAAGAGTAAGTTGAGCCTTTGGAAGGTAAGTACCTTTAGAAATCGAACATTAGTTCAATATCGTCACGATTTCGCCCTAATTGATATAGAAAAGGCTTTCTACAGATTACGGAAGAGTGATCTCCGAGGTCTGAAGTAAAAGTTGGTGCTTTGAAGTACCATTATACATTTTTAAGTGTCTGTTGCGTATCCTTCGGTCGTTCTGACTAACTTTTGTTCATCTCTCTATCAAAAGCGTCTCAGAAGCATCAAAAAAGAAGCTCAGTAGACGTTTGGGGCAATACTCATGTCTTTGAATCCGAACGTCGCACCCAGCGGCAATTTTGACCTGTCCAATTGGAAGCTTACCCTTCCTGTCGATTCCTCCGGCAGCTTTTCCGGCACGGCGGTGGAGGTGCAAAACCTGAGCGGCTATCAGAACAGCAAGTATTTCTACACTGGCTCCGATGGTGCAATGGTCTTCTATGCTCCCGTCAATGGCGCGACCACCAGCGGCTCGTCCTATGCTCGTTCCGAGCTGCGTGAGATGAACGGCACTTCCAAGGCTGCCTGGAATCTCTCCACCGGCGGCTTCATGAGCGCCACTCTCGAAGTCGATGCGGCTCCGATGCGCGATGGCCAGGGCCATAAGATCGTGGTCGGCCAGATCCATGGTCAGGACGACGAGCTGGTTCGTCTCTACTGGCAAGACAACAAGCTGTACTTCGCCAATGACCAGTCGGGCTCCGACAACAAAGAGCACAACTTCACCTTCAAGGCGGCCGACGGTTCCGCGCCGGACGTGTCCCTGAACGAGAAGTTCTCGTACACCATCAACGCCAAGGGCAATGTGCTCGACGTCGACGTCTATGCCGACGGCAAGGTTTATCACTCCCATACCAGCATCAACAGCGTGTGGCAGTCGGATACCTTCTACTTCAAGGCTGGCGCCTATCTCGGTGCCAACGAGACCAATGGTTCGGGCTACGGCCAGACGTCGTTCTATGCGCTGTCGTTCAATCACGATGGCACGACGACGACTCCTTCGGCACCGACCACATCGAGCCCTACGCCATCTCCCACTCCGACGCCTACGCCGACTCCGGATACCACGTCCTCCTCGGATTCGACTTCGGACTCGACGCTCCCTGTCACGACCAAGACCATCCAGGGATCGAACAGCAACAATTATGTCACTGGCACTTCAGGCAATGATCTGCTCAAGGGCAATGCAGGCCGTGACGTGCTGTGGGGCAAGGCTGGCTCCGATGTGATGTATGGCGGTACGGATTCCGACGCCGATGCCTTCGTGTTCGACACGGCCATCGGCAAGGATGTGGATTGGGTCATGGACTTCAACCCGACCCACGACTCGTTCCGTCTTGAGAACAGCATCTTCACGAAGCTGACAAGCACCGGTGCGCTGTCGTCGAGCTTCTTCAGGGTCGGCGAGAAGGCTTTGGATAGCAACGACTATATCGTCTACAACAAGGACACCGGCGCGTTGTCCTACGACAAGGACGGCTCGGGTTCTGCTGCTGCGGTGACGTTCGCTATGATCCACAACAAGGCTGCGCTCACCGCCGCAGACTTCTTCGTGATCTAACGTGATTCTGTTGATCAGAGGCGGCTCTCACGAGAGTCGTCTCGCTCCGGTACCTTTGCACGGACAACGTCACTTCCGTCCGCTGCAATTTCTGACACTTCAATTTTGATGAGTTGCGGTCTTTTTCAGGGATTGCTCATCACCATCTCATTTTGAAGCTGACATTTCAAAGCAGGCCCCGCCTTCTGTGCGGGGCCTTTTTTATAATGGTTCTGCAATAATCGGTGCTTATTCGGCCGGTGTCATGCGAACATTGGAGCCAGCTTCTGCGACCGGCGCAGGGCGGAAAACGAAATACGCAAACATCAGCATCGCGGCGAGAACGATGATAGCGGAAATGGCGGCAACCGGATCGGCGGCTTCATAGCCGAGATGAATGGCGGCCACAGCAACCGTCATGATGACCGTGCCGACGGACCACAGGGCAACCTGGATCAGCGCCAGGCGGCTCGCATTCAGAGCAGGGCGGCGCTCGTAATAAATTCCGAAGAGAAACAAGGACACCCATCCGAGAAGGTTCAGATGGGCATGAGCCGGCATGATCGCGTGATCCTGCGACGCGGCCATGCCAATGCCCATGGCCATGCCTGCAATCACGAAAAGAACGGCCAATCTGAAACTGAGAGACGATGCAGTCATAGTGCTTCCTCCTGAAAGTATTCCCTTTTGGGTTACATTTATTGCTTTGATCACAATCCCACTAATTGTCATGTGTGTAAAATCACAATGAACACTCTAGAAGCTAACGACTGTTATATCGTTTTCCATGTTTAATGCTGTAAAAATAAAAGCAGCCTGCCGAGGCAGGCTGCTTTTCTGACTGACGAAGCAATGTGTCAGCTGCGCTGCGTGACACGCTCCTCGCGTGATCCGGATGGCTTATCCTTGCGTCGCTTCTGTTTCTTCCCGGATGGTCTCATGCGGGCTTTACCGGCCATGGCTGTTCCTCAAGGATTATAGCGATCTTCCGGTTTCGGACGATCGGGATCGGTCTTCTCCAGACCTTCCCGTTGCTGGTTTTCCGTAAGAACGCGATCACTTGCCGTCCGATCACCCTGCTCCTGGTGGTCCGGATTGCTCTGATCGGGATGGACGATGCTGGTGTTCACGCTCCGCTCGGCGAGGCCTCGAGCACGATCTTCACCCTTGCCGGCCATGACGTCACCCATTGCCTTGGACATCACGGCGGTGCGCACCTGAGCCCATGTCCTGTTGAGCCTGGAGCGCGTGCTCGCAGCGCTCGACATGGCTCATGGCACGCTGCTGCATCTGCTGTGCGTTGTGGCAGGGGTCGTCCACGTCCTGGTGGCAGAATTGGCACTTCATGGCAGCCTCCTTGCTGGCGTGATGGAAGGCCAACGCCATGAATCAAGCCATGTTCCGCCGTCAGGCGTGGGCTCTTCGGCAACGCCGACCGTAACCTCAGCTATAGAGATAGCCAGGCAGCCAAAGGCCGAGTTGCGGGAAGACGTAGAACATCGCCATGGCGACGAGAACGAGGAAGAGGAACGGCATCACGCCTGCGAAAATTTCGTTGATGCTCACATGGGGCGGCGCAATCCCCTTCAGGTAGAAGGGCGCCATGGCTACCGGTGGAGACAGGAACGACGTCTGGATGTTGAGTGCGATCAGAACGCCGAAGAAGATCGGGTCAATGCCGAAATTGTCGAGGAGCGGCAGGAAGATCGGCACGAAGATCACCACGATCTCCGTCCATTCGAGCGGCCAGCCAAGAACGAAGATGATGGCCTGCGTCAGGATCATGAACCAGAAGGGCGAGAGATTCAGGTGCGTGACGAAGCTCTCGATGGGCTGATGGCCGCCAAGGAAGGCGAAGATCGACGAGAAGATGAAGGATCCGACGAAGAGCCAGCACACCATGGCCGATGTGCGGGCAGTAAGAATGATGGATTCCTTGAGCTTTGCGAAGGAAAGAGAGCGATAGGCGGCTGCGAGAAGAAGGCTGCCCAGAGCGCCTACTGCCGCCGCCTCTGTCGGTGTCGCGATGCCGAAGAAGATGGCGCCGAGAACGGACAGGATGAGAAGCGCCAGAGGGAAGAAGGATGTGGCAAGCGCCCAAACAACTTTTGCGAGCGAGATTTTGCGCTGTTCCGGCGGGAGCTTGGGCGCAAGGCTTGGATTGAGCGTGCAGCGAACGATGACATAGAGCATGTAGAGGCCTGCCAGCATCAGACCCGGGAAGAGAGCGCCGGCATAGAGCTTCGGCACCGAGACGCCGGCTGTGGCGCCATAAAGGATGAGCATGACGCTGGGTGGAATGAGAATACCGAGACAGCCGCCGGCGCAGACGACACCCGCCGCCAGGCGGGTATCGTAGCCCGCCCGCAGCATTGCGGGAAATGCCAGAAGGCCCATCAGCGTCACCACCGCGCCAACGATGCCGGTGGCGGTGGCAAACAGCGCGCAGGTCAGAAGCGTCGCGATGGCGAGCGAGCCGGGAATGCCGCCGACGGCGATCTGAATTGAGTGGAAGAGCCGGTCGAGAATGTTCGCTCGTTCGATGATGTACCCCATGAAGACGAAGAGCGGGATGGCGACCAGCGTATCGTTCGTCATGACGGAGTAGGCGCGCTGCACCACGAGCGCGAACACGATGTCGCCCATGGCCATGTAGCCGAAGCTGAAGCCTAGCGCCATCAACGTGAAGGCGATGGGAAATCCGAACATGATGAATACGATGAAGAGGCCGAGCATCAGCACGCCCAGTTCAGGGTTTCCAAGCCCCCATGATGCCAGCATCAGACAGTTCCTTTCTTGAGGCCTTCTTGTTCGGCTCGTTCGAGAATAAGCTTCTCGGTCTCCTCCACATCGTGAAGGCGGGGAGGCCAGGCACCGTCACGCAGGCAGGTGATGCAGCGGATCACCTCGGCTAGGCCCTGGAGCGCCATTAATGAGCCGACAATGGGGATGAGCGCCTTGAACGGATAGATCGGCGGTCCGTTCGGCGAGTTCATGGAATGCTCGTTCATGAGCCAGGACATCTGCATGAAGGGAATGCCCGCATAAACGAGCGCAAGAATGCCGGGGAAAAAGAAGAGGAAGTAGAGAACGAGATCCATGGCTGCCTGTCGGCGCGGCAGCCAGTTGCGATAGATGAAGTCACCCCGCACATGGTTGTTGCGGGCGAGCGTATAGGGCCCGGCCGCCATGAACAGTAGGCCGTAGAGCATATAGCTTGCGTCAAACGCCCATTCGGTCGGTGCGCGCAGTACGTAACGGGCGAAGACCTCGTAGCAGACTGCGAAGGTGAGCACGACGATGGCCCAGCTCACGGTCTTGCCGATGAGCGTATTGATGCGATCCACGAAGTAGACGAAACGCATGCAAGAGCCCTTCTTAGATCTGATGTGAGGCATGGCGAGGACGGCACAAAAGGTGCCGTCCTCAATCGTTGCAAGCTGCGCTGCGCCTTACGTCGCCCTGAAGAAGTGATCGTAGGCCATGTCGCGCGAGGGCTCGTTCAGGCGCTCATAGGCATAGGTGCGCTGTACCCAAGCCTTCTGACTGTCGATGACCTTCTTGAAGAACGGGTCCTTCGAGAACTCATCGATCACCTTGTTCCAGGCATCGAGCTGGACTTGCAGGACAGAGTCGGGAGTCTTCTTCACGTTGACGCCGCGGCTCCTGATGACTTCCAGATCCTTCGAGTAGCGGTCGAGCGCTTTCCACGACATGTCAGCCGAGGCTGCCTCTGCTGCGTATTTGACGATCGCCTTCAGCTCCGCAGACAGCGCATCGTACTTCGTCTTGTTGAAGATGATCTCAAAGGTCTCGCCTGCCTGATGATAGCTTTGAAGCATGAGGTTCTTCGAGACGTCCGGGAAGCCGAGCACCAGATCGGAGGAGGGATTGTTGAACTCCGCTCCGTCGATCACACCACGTTCCAAGGCAGGAACGATCTCGCCGCCGGCGAGAATGGTGACGGCTGCGCCGAGCTGTCGGTTGAGATCGGCTGCAAGACCGACGGTGCGATACTTCAGGCCCTTGAACGCATCGGCCGAGGTAATCTCACTCTTGAACCACCCGAGGGGCTGAGCCGGCATCGGGCCGGTGAGAAAGCCGACGATGTTGAGCTTCAGGATCTGTTGCTGCAGCTCGTTATAGAGATCGTAGCCGCCACCGTAATTCATCCAGCCAAGAAACGAATTGGCGTTCCATCCGAAGGATGGTCCCGTGCCGAACAGGGCGAAGGCCTTGTTCTTGCCGTACCAGTAGGCGGCGACGCCATGGCCGCCGTCCAGAATGCCGGCGTGGACGGCGTCCTGCAGCTGAAAGGCCGGAACGACGGCACCGGAGGCGAGAACTTCGAGCTTCAGGCGCCCGCCCGACATGTCGTTCACGCGCTTGGCGAAGTCATTGCAGAATTCGTGAAAGATGTCCCGGTTGGGCCAAGTGGATTGGAATTTCCAGGTTGCCGTTTGCGCTCGCGAGACCTGCGGCGATGCGATGGTTGCGGCAGCGCCGAGGCCGGCAACCTGCAGGAAACGACGGCGCGAATGTTTAGACGGTCCCGAAAGTTTACCCTCCGGGGATTTGCCTTTCTTCATGGCTTCCTCCCTCACCCCCTGATTGTTGTGAAGGATCGCGCTTTCTTGTGCCGGAGCGCGTTATTCCCGAGTAAAGGGTGTGTCAATCCGGCCGGAACTTCAAGGGGTACTCCTTGAAAACGGAGTATGCATTGGGAGAGGTCTTGGCGTTTACTTGCCGTTCCGGCGGCATTGTTTAGACGGAAATCTTGAATGAAGGTGAGCGCGCAGCTCTGCGCGGTGCTGCTGCTTGACCCATTGCTGAAGGGCTTGGGGCTGTTCAATCCGGTTGTGGGCACGATCCGCCATCAGATCTTGGGCATCCACCACGTCAACGAGACCGTGGTGTGCGAGCATTGGAGCTATTGGGATCTCGGCTTCCTTGCGTGGGGCGCAGCCATGTGGATCGAGGCGGGTTATTGCTTAAGGCTGGACGCAGGAACCCGAACAATTTTTCGTGAATGCAGCCGTCATACGCGCTCAAGTGCATTCACCAGATCGGCCAGCAGGTCCTCACGGTGCTCCAGGCCGACTGACAGGCGGACGAGGCCGTCCGAGATCCCCATTTCCGCGCGCAGCTCCGGCGCGAAGCGCTGATGGGTGGTAGTCGACGGGTGGGTGACGAGGCTTTTCGCATCACCGAGATTGTTCGAGATGCGGATGAGGCGCAGTGCGTTCATGAAGCGGAATGCGGCTTCCTTCCCCCCCTTCACCTCCAGCGCGATCATGGTGGAGGCGCCGCTCATCTGGCGCCGGATCAGCTCGGACTGCGGGTGATCCGCGCGACCGGGATAGGTGAGGTTTACGAGCTTCGGGTGTTTGTGTAGGGCGTCGGCGAGGAAGCCTGCATTCGCGGTCTGCCGCTCCACCCGCAAGGAGAGGGTCTCGAGACCTTTCAGGAGAACCCATGCGTTGAAGGGCGATATAGACGGTCCCGTCATGCGCAGGAACTGCTGCACCTTGTTCTCGATGAATTCGGTGGAGCCCAGGATGACACCGCCGAGACATCGGCCCTGGCCATCGATATGCTTCGTCGCGGAATAGACGACGCAATCGGCGCCCAGCGTGAGAGGCTTCTGGTAGAGGGGCGTCGCAAAGACATTGTCGACGGTCAGCGTCGCTCCGGCCTGATGGGCGATCTCGGCGACGGCGGCGATGTCGATGATCTGGAGACTCGGGTTGGAAGGAGTCTCCAGGAGGAAAGCCTTCGTCTCGGGCCGGACGGCCTCGCGCCAGGCATCGAGGTCCACGCCGTCGACCAGAGTACAACCCACGCCGAAGCGGGGCAGGAGATCCTCGACCACCCATCGACAGGATCCGAAGAGGCCGCGGGCGGCCACCACATGGTCTCCTGCCTGAACCTGGCTCACCATGGCGGCTGTCACCGCCGCCATGCCGCTCGCCGTCGCGCGGGCGGCTTCAGCGCCTTCGAGCGAGGCCATACGCTGCTCGAACATATCGATGGTCGGGTTAGAATAGCGGCTGTAGCTGTAGCCCGGCTCCTCGTTGAGGAACCGCCGTTCGGCGCTCTCCGCGCTCTCATAGATGAAGCCCTGCGTGATGAAGAGGGCCTCGGACGTTTCGCCAAAGGGCGTGCGCTGCTGGCCCTCGTGAACGAGGCGGGTTTCGAGGCGGTACTCGGGGTCGTGTTGCGTCGTCATAGGCCGATACTAAGTTCGTTCTTTTAAAAGAACAATTGTTTTGTTTGGAGAAAAAGACAGCCGTTGCCGGTTCGACTCAAGAGATACCGCTTTCCCGCATCTCCGCAACGAGACGCTCGACACAAAACCCTAGTGAGGCCTGCCGAGAGGGGAGCTTAACCTCATGGATCGTCTCAAGCTTCATGCCGTCCAGCCGTGAATTGGGAGGCCGTTTGGCAGAGGTTGGATAATCCGTCGTCGTGATAGGGCGCCTCCTGGTGCTGGGCCCGCCGCATCGGGCCGACAGGATGAAAATCTCGGACGCGGACTCGGCCCAGCTCGCAAAGCCTGATCCTGCCATGTGAAAGACGCCGCGTAGGGCGCGTTCCTGGAGCCTTTCCAGAAGGCTCTTGGCAACCGCAAAGATGCCGTCGGCAATATCAAGAGCACTTGTCGGAGAGCCGAGCTGGTCGGCCACGACACCGACCTCCTCCCGGTCCTTGCCGAGACGCAGCACCGTCTTCACGAAGTTCCTGCCAAAGGGCTGTAATCCAGGCCCTACGCCGGAGAACGCTCGGCCAAAGCGCGGGCGACCTGTCCCTCCCTGCCAATCGCAATGACACGCATGGGCACTTGCTCTTACACGGGCACTTGCTCTTAACACGGTAACGGACGAGGCTGTCCCAACCTTTTGCCCGCCGCAACAGGGCATCAGCAAAGAGATCCAAAGATTTCTGTTCTTGTTGCGCTGCAATATCACACTCCCGTCATGGTTCTCCGGCACATTGCGATTCGCGATGCGATGCGATGGCTTTGGGGGATGACGATGGAGGAGGGCATGTACGCTTACAATTTGTTCCGCAGCACGCAGCAGGACGGCCTCGTCTGTGCGGTTCCGGAGGAGCGTTCGGTTCCTGCCTTCGTGACCAGCCCACAATGGCAGTTCGGCGGACGTCTCGACAATGGCGAGGCCCCTCTCGGCTTCGACAGGGAGGCTGCCATGACCGGCGTTCGCTTCAACGGCTTCTACCTGTTCGCGTCGTTCCAGAAGAATGGAGCGCACCAATAAGCCGGACTGATCGATTGCATGAAACTTTTTGAAGAGGGATCGATACAGAGTGGATCGGGCTTGATCTGGTAGGACGTCTGCTCTCTACTTCGCGAGTGCGGCGTCCGCCGCCTTTTCCTCGCGTGGATCCGTGAATTCCTCTCTCGCTCTTATCTGGTCCGTGACGGCCGCAACCACCCTGTTGCAGGCGGCCAATGGCTTGCTTCAGGCCGTGATGCCGCTGCGCATGCAGGCAGAGGGTCTCTCCGTCACCGCTATCGGTATCGTCGCGGCGGCCTATGGTCTTGGTTTCTCGACGGGCTGTTTCCTGGCTCCCTCCTTCATCCGTCACGTCGGCTATATCCGCGCCTTCGCGAGCCTGGCGGTCATGGTGGCGGTGCTCGTGCTGGCGATGACGCAGGCACACACGACGCTGGCGTGGGTTCTGCTGCGCGGACTGACGGGCGTCACGCTCGCCTGCATCTTTACCGTGACTGACGGCTGGATCAGCGCTCGCGCCACGTCGAGCCACCGCGGACGCATTCTGTCGATTTATATGATCTCAACGAAAGTGGCGCTCATGTTGTCGCCGCTCGGCATTGGCTTTGGTGATATCAGGACCGATGGGCTGTTCATGGCGATCAGCGCGGTGATGTCGCTCTCGCTGCTTCCCGTCGCAGCGACAACCACGAAGGAGCCGCCTGCGCCCTTGAACGTGAAGATCGACGTGAAAGGTCTCTTCACTGCCGCACCCTCGGCGGTCGTCGGATCATTCGTCGTTGGCCTCGTCAATGGTCCGGTGATCGCCATCACGCCTGTCTTTGGCGTGAGCATCGGCATGAACCAGGAGACAGCAGCAGCGCTGCTCGTCGCATTGCAGGCAGGAAGCCTCGTGATGCAATGGCCGCTCGGCTGGCTCTCGGACAGGGCGGACCGCCGCTATGTCATCGCGGGATTGGCCGCGGGAACGAGCCTGGTTTCGATCCTTATCCTGATCGCGAGCGCGCAAGGTGCGCAGCAGACGATCCTCTGGAGCTTCGCCGCCTGGGGAGGCTTGGCTCTCTGTATCTACTCGGTCTGTGTGGCCCATGCCTGCGATATTGTCGATCCTGGCCGCATCGTGTCGACGGTCGGAACGCTGCTTTTCGCGTGGGCGGTAGGCGTTACGATCGGCCCCTTGTTCGGGGCGGGGGCCATGGAGCTCCTTGGGCCGCAAGGTCTCTTCATCTATTCGGCGCTTGCCTCTCTGGGCCTTGCCGCTTTCATCATCCTGCGCATCGTGCAGGTTCGGCGCACACCCAAGGGCGAGTTCGTGACCATCACTCCCAGCAGCTCCGCCGCTCCTGCCGTGGTCACTCTTACGGAGACGGCAGCGGATAACAGGAAGCAGGCGGATCAGAACGCCGCATCTGCCGTCATCCGGGAGGAGACGTCCTCATAGCGGTTCAGTCGCTTGTCGATCATCGTGTCGATTTTCTCATAGACTTCCGAGACCGTGAGCTCGCGCGTCTTCTTGCCATTCTTGGCGAAGAACAGTGACTTGTTGGAACGCGCCGCAGCCGGGAACGCGCTCTCGGCACTCTTCTTCGGCTTATCGTCTACGAGCGCTATGAACCTGCTGGCGCTGTCCACGCCGAAGAAGTGGGAGAGATAGAACTCGGAGCGGCTGAGCTTGCGGCCCAGGCGTGCCTCGATCTTGGTCTTGTCGCGCTTCATCATTTCCGCAGCCATCAGTGCTGAGATGAAGGGATTGCGGCGCAGGCCCAGGATGTACTCACGCTTGGTTTCATCCGGAACGGAGAGCTTGCCGCCCTGGTTTTCGATGGCTGCCGCTTCCATGATCAGGCCATGCTTGGGGCCGAATGAGCGAACGGCCTCAAGCCACGTGCCCGAGATGAACTGGAACAGGCCCACTGCAGAGGAGGTGGAGGCCTTGTTGCCGGGGAGAAAGCTCGATTCCTTATCCGCCAGCGCCATCATATAGACGGGATCGGCCCCGGTGACTTCGGACGCGCGCATGATCGTGTCGACGATCCAGAGCGGCACGCGCATTTCCTCGAACTCAAGATATTCGACAGGCGTGACGTCGACATCGTCCTCGGTGTCGCCTTCCACAGCGGGCGGATTGGTGAGCGGCATGGTCATGATGAACAGTTCCTGCAGCTCGGCATAGGTGAGAATCTTCGCGGGCTCCGGCTGAACAATGTTCTCCAAGGGGTCGCTGCTCGGCAGCATGATCGGCGCAGGCGTAGACGCACGCGCAGACGTGGAGTCCTTCTGAGATGTGTTCGCTTCAGCGGGAGCGGCCATCGGGCTTGCGGTGACGCATGCACCGAAGCACGCGCTCGTGGCAATGCCAAGCAACGCTCGACGGTTGCAAAAGATCGAGAGGCTATTCAGCGCGACAGGCGACTGAAGCCTGAAGTAATACTTGCCCCTCTGACGAAACACCGATGACTGGCATGCGCGGTAAAGCGCTGTCAGAACAACCCGCATTCGGATTAGCCCCCTCAAACGACTGCTTATCCGCCGAGACGGTGCGCAGCCCTTCTTGATTAAACGAGAGCAAGTATGTGCTAGGTGGATATGTCCAGAATAGGTCAGCTTGGCCTTATAATAGGCAAATCTTCATGGTTGCGACGAACGGTCGCCCGCTTGAATGAAGAGTAAGCCTCTGCATTCGGAGGGTTTTTTGAAACTCCTCAGTCAGTTCCAACTCGCGACGGGACGAGTTGTCGCAACGGAACCCTCTTTTGTTCAGGCTGCTCGGAGCACCATCGCGAACCATCCTCTACCGCGTCGGTTGCACTGAATTGACACATTCTCGGCAGGCAAAAGAAAAGGTCGGGTGCTGCAGCACCCGACCTTTGCAGTTCATATGGGTACGATCGTCGCGACTGTTACCAAGTCGCGCGTAGACCGGCATAGAAGGAGCGACCTGCTGTGCCGTAATCGTACACCTCCTGATAATCTGCGTCGGTTAGGTTTTCCGCGCGGGCATAGACGCTGAAGGTGTCGTTGATCTTATAATCCGCATAGAGATCGAAGCGGGCATAGGGTGCGAGTTCGTTCAACTCGCCAGGCGAGGAGAAGCGGCTTCCCACGAATACGACAGACGGCTCGATGGACAGGCCCGGCAGGGGCGTGATCGCAATGCCGAGACGGCCCTGGTTCTCTGGACGGCGCGCAAGGCGCAGATCCGACTCCTCGTCGAACGCTTCCAGATACGTGTAGCTTGCCTTGACGCGAAGCCAGGCGGGAACGACATCCACATCGGCCGAGAGTTCGACGCCGCTGGTCCGGGCCCGGTTCACGTTGATGAAGCAGCCATAGAACTGATCCGGCCGGCAAGTATCCGCCACGCCATACGCGATCAGATTGCGGAAGCGATTGGCGAAGAACGTGGCCGAGAGAAGCACGCGGTCATCCGCGAGGCGCTGATCGATGCCGACGTCGAAGCCGATGGAGCGTTCAGCCTCGAGGTCCGCCGTGCCCGAGAATGGATCGAACTTCTGATACAGGGTCGGAGCCTTCGCGCCCGTGCCGACGCTGGCGCGCAGCTTCGTGCCAGAGCTCGGGATTTCATAGGCTGCCGTGGCGCGCCATGTGCCGAAGGTGTCACCATCCTCGATATCGTCGACACGGCCGCCGAGCGAGAGATGCAGATTCTCGAAGAGGCTGAACTGATGGAGCGCATAGACCGAGCGTGTGGTTTGCGATGCATCGATGTCTTCATTCTCCGGAGTGGAGAAGGGGAGAACGCTGCGTGACGTGGAGATCAGATTTTCCTGCTCGGCCTTCGCACCAAAAGTGAGGAGCCCGTAAGAGCCGAGCTTCAGATCACCCTGATACTCCGCCGACAAACGCTCGCCCTGGTACCCGTAATTGTTCCAGTAAAAGCCGGAGAATGGTGAGATTCCCACGAGACGGTAGTCGCGATCCGTCCGGCTGCCGGAGACAAGAAACGTGTTCTTGAGAATGCCGTCGAAGGCGTTGATGGTCAGGCGCGAATGACCCTCGTACAAACGCTGCTGAGTTTGCGAGGGGGCATCGGGAAGAAATTCGAAGGCCGATGCGGCGTTATCGATCTGCACCCTGTTGTAGCTGGAATAGCCGCCGATCTCGAACTCAACATCCGGCGAGATGGCAACCGAGACGCGACCTGCCGCACCAAGACGCTGCGCGCTGTCGGGCTCGAGAGGGAAGGAAAGGGCATCTTCGATCCGGCCGATGCGATAGCCGTAGCGGGAGAAGCCGGCGGTATCGAAGCCCGTGGTCGAGAAGGCATAGGACACAGGGCCGTTGCTGCCGGAGACTGCAGCTCGCCCGGCCTTCGTGCCGTAGCTTCCGCCTTCCATGCCGACGCTGACGCGTGGTGCGCCCTTGCCCTTGCGCGTGATGATGTTGATCACGCCGCCCATGGCATCGGAGCCATAGATGGCGGATTGCGGGCCGCGCAGAACCTCGATCCGCTCGATATCGACGGCGGCGAGATTCGAGAAATCGAACTCGCCGGAATCCGTCGAGGGATCGTTCACGCGAATGCCGTCGATGAGAACGAGGGTCTGGCCGGATTCGGCGCCGCGCAGGCGCACCGTCGTCGTCGAGCCTGGACCGCCGGTCTCGACGACCGTCACGCCCGGAACGCGGCGCAGCACCTCTGCGGGGCTCGTCAGCGATTCCTTTGCAATCTCCTCGGCTGTGATCACGGAGATTGCGCTGCCGGCCTGCGAAATCGCGAGCGGTGAGCGCGTGGCCGTGACGACAAAGTCGGGGGCTGGCACCGGTTCGGTGAAGGTTTGCGCCTGGAGAGCGCCCAGCGAGAGGGCGAAAAAGGACACGGATACCGCGAGCACGCGGCGTGAAGGCACGACCATGGAGACCTCCTGCCCGCCCCACCGGCGAGCAATACGGGTTGCGTTTTGACGCCGGCCGGTCTCCTGGCTTGCGGGTCATCGCGAGCAATCCGCCTTCCCAAATCCTCTTGAACTTGTCTCGCCCAAAGATTCAGTGGCATGAAGGATTGCCGCTCGCCGCTTACAGTTGCGGGGGCAGCCACGGAATAGGACAAGGTCCGCACCGTGTTCCCGTTTCACCTCGATCAAGTCGAGGCACCAACGTCGGACCACCTCTTTACGGGCTTGCCTCCCATGCCGCAACTACGCCTCAGTCGGTTTTCCAGATGGATGTTGCCAATCTGCATCGCCCTCCTTTGGGGGGGCGTCGCGGGAGCACAATCCCGACCCCAGCGCGTGGTGTCCCTCAACCTCTGCACCGACGAGATGCTGCTCACGCTCGCCGACCGCGATCAGATCGCCTCGTTGAGCTTTCTCATCAAGGATCCGTCGATCTCCTTCATGACGGAGCAGGCCCAGGAATTGCCGGTCAATGATGGAAGAGCCGAGACCATCCTGTTCAGCGGGCCTGATCTCGTGCTGTCCGGCACCTATGGCCAGCAGGGCCAGGCCGCTCTTCTGAAGGCGCAGGGCCTCAAGGTGCTGACCCTTGGCCCTTGGACGAGTCTCAAGGAGGGACAGGAGCAGATCCGCACCATGGCGCGTGCGCTCGGCCATCCGGAGCGGGGTGAGGCGCTGATCTCACGGATCGATGCCGCGCTCCAACGCACGAAGGATATCGTCCAGGGCGAACCGAGCGTCCTTGTCTACGATCGGGGAAGCTGGGTGTCTTCGACGGATTCTCCCATGAACGAGCTTCTGATCCATATGGGTTTCAAGCCGCATCAGCAGGCTCTGGGTCTGCCGCATGGCGGCATGGCTCGCCTTGAAACCATCGTCACCACGCCTCCGGATTTCCTCCTCCTGGATGATGACTCGGATAAAGCCGTCGACAATGGCACGGCGCTTTTCGTTCACCCGGCGCTCGTGCACGCGGTTCCACTGGAGCGCCGTCTCGTGGTGCCGAGGAAGCTCACGATCTGTGGCGGGCCTTCGACTCCTGCTGCGATCGACGCCCTGGCGGCAGAGATCAGGGCGAAGGTGCGTTAAAGATGCGATGGCTCAACCCAAACGCAGATCCAGGGGAGGAGCGGGTTTGAGGAGAACCGGGCATCCCGCCGCGACGAGGACGACCGCATCGCACGCTTCGGCGATGCGCTGGTTCAATCGACCCTGGTGATCTCGGAAAGAGCACCCGAGAGCCGTTGCGGGGACGATCCCCTGACCGACTTCATTGGACACGAGGACCACCGGGCCCGCGATGCCTGTCAAGGCATCGACCAATGCATCGACTTCGCGGCTTGGATCGCGCTCGTTCATGAGGAGATTTGAGAGCCACAATGTCAGGCAGTCGACGAGGACGATCCGATCTGGACCTGCATTCGCACGAAGGGCAGCGATGAGATCGAGCGGAGCCTCCACCGTCTCCCAGGACGGATTGCGCTCCGATCGATGGTGCGCGATGCGTTCGCGCATCTCATCGTCGAAGCCTTGCGCCGTCGCGATGAGAATGCGTGTTTCAGACGAGGCTTCCGCCAGCTCAAGAGCCGTTCGGCTCTTGCCCGAACGGGCTCCGCCCAGAACGAGAACGCGGCGATGGATCATCATGCATGCTTCCGGGTGGATTTCAACGAACGGAGCGTTAGGCTGCCAGCCGGGCAAGAGGCAAGGTCATGTGCACACGCAATCCGCCCGGCAGCCACTCCCGCTCCAATGTGCCGCCGAGCTGGCCAGCGATGCTTCTCTGGGAAAGCTGAGTGCCGAAGCCTTCGAAATCCGGCGGTGTCTCCACGGTTGGGCCACCGGTCTCCGTCCAGAGAAGATCGACCATCTCGTCATGAAGCATCCAGCGGATCTCAAGCCGGCCGTCGGGATTGGACAGGCATCCATATTTCGCGGCGTTAGTGGCAAGCTCGTGAAGAACGAGGGCAAGGCTCGTCGTGGTGTTGGATCCTACGCGCACACTCGGCCCTTCCACCGAGACTCTGTTTGCACCGGTCTGCGCGTAGGGCTCGAGAACGGCCTCGCATAATCGGGCGAGATCGACATCTGCCCCTGCGCCATGTCCCACAGCGGCTGCCGGCTGGACCAACTCGTGAGCGCGCGAGAGTGCGCTCAGACGGCCGCGCAGAGCAGTAGCCATTTCCTTCGGGTCCTTGGCCGTGCGCGCCGTCATCGAGACCATGCCGTTCGCGATGGCGAACAGGTTTTTGACGCGATGGTTCAGTTCCCGTGTGAGAAGCTGTTGGGCTTCCTCGAAAGCATGACGCTCGGTGATGTCGCTGATCACACCGGAGAGGCTCACAGCATGAGGCTTGTCGCCATCCGGTGCAAAAAGAGCCTGTCCGATTGAACGATACCAACGGGTCCTGCCATCGGGCAGAATGGCCCGGTACTCGTTTTCATAATGACCATCGGATTGCGGATCGCAGGCTTTTGCGATGCGCGCCCGCGCGGTTTCACGATCATCAGGATGGATCATGCCGATCGCCTGTTCGAGGGGCATGCTGAACGATCCGTCGTGAGGAATCTGATAGAGCGCGCAGGTTCCCTCGTCCCAGAGGATCTGTCCTTTCTCCAGGTCGATCTGCCACGTGCCGAGATCGGCGGCCTCGAGCGCCAAGCGATAACGGGTATCGAGGCTGCGTAATGCTTCCTCGGCCTTTTTCTGCGCATCGATATTGGTGCTGGTTCCAAACCACCGCACGGTATGACCTGAGAGGTCCTGAATGGGAACGGCGCGGCTGAGAACCCATTCGTAATCACCCGCGGCATTCCTGATTCTGTACTCAACTTCGTAAGATGCACCGGTTTCGATACATTGGTGCCACTGCGCCTGCACGTGGCTCAGATCCTTTGGGTGAACTGCATCCTGCCAGCCATTTCCGGCGGATTGTTCCGGAGACATGCCCGTGAACTCGTGCCAGCGGCGGTTGAAATAATCGTGGGATCCATCGGATCTGGCCGACCAGACGAGTTGCGGCAGGGATTCCGCCAGAACGGCAAACTGATTTTCCGTTTCGTTGAAATCCACGCGGATCTCCCTGGGGGCGCGACTTGCCGCCTGTTCTCCTGCCAAAGGGAACCTCATTGTTGTGGGCCTTTTCAATGCTGACAACCTAAATCGTGATCAAACTGTGATTTTGGGGCGAAAGAGTAGCCCCGATGATGAGAAAGCATTAAGAAACCGCCTCACAGGCTGGCACTCCGCTGTTCGAGCGCATAGATGCAGGGCTGCTTCTGAACCCTTTGGGTGTTTTCACGCTGAGGCTGATTGAACCCTTTCATGAACGAAATGAGCCCCCATCCGGTTGCCCCGCCGGACATCACATCTGCCGAAGCCCTGCATCCCAGGGAGCGGCGGTCCCGCCGGTTTGCCTGGATCGGAATGGCAGCCAGTGTGATTCTGTTCGGTGCGTCTCTCGTCGTTCTCTGGAGGATTGTCTCCGAAATCGACGTCAATGAGCTCAAATCCGCCTTCACGGCAGCGAGCTTACGGCAGATCGGCCTTGCCATCCTCTTCACGACAATCAGCTACAGCCTGCTGACCTGCTACGACGCCATCGCCCTGAGACAGCTCAAGCTGACGATTCCCTATCGCACCACGGCGATGGCCTCCTTCACCAGCTATGCGGTGAGCTTCACCCTCGGCTTCCCGCTTCTCACCGCAGGCACTGTTCGCTACTGGATCTATTCCCCAAAGGGCGTCAGTCCGGGACGGGTGGCAAGCCTCACCGTCATCACCGGCGTCACCTTCTGGCTCGGCATGGCCCTCGTCCTCGCCTGGAGCCTGATCCGCAAGGCGGATGAACTGGCGAGCCTTGTGTACACCCATATCTGGGTCAACCAGCTGATCGGCCTCGCCGCGGCCGTATTCGTCGCCGGTTACCTGATCTGGGTCTCGTTGAAGCGTCGGGTGGTGCGGATTCAAGGCTGGAGGCTGGAGCTGCCGGGCCTGCGCCTTTCCCTTGGGCAGATCCTGATCGGCGCCGCCGATGTCTGCGCCGGGGCGGGGGTCCTTTTCGTCCTGCTGCCGGGCGGACATGGCCTGAGCTTCGAGACATTCCTGGCGGTCTACATCTTTGCCGTCATGCTGGGTGTGGCAAGCCATGCGCCGGGAGGCTTGGGCGTCTTCGAGGCCACCATTCTCCTGGCCCTCTCGAGTTATCCCCGGGAGCCGGTGCTGGGCGCGCTCCTGCTCTACCGCCTCTGCTATTACCTGATCCCCTTCATCGTGGCGCTCGCGCTTCTGGGAGCCTATGAGGTCCGCAACCGCCTGCGCTCCTCGCGGGGAGCTTTCAAGCCGGATGAGGACGCCGCAGAGGAAAGCTTGGCAGGGAGATGACTCTTTAGGGTACGCGTCTTAATGAGGACGCAAAACTCATTCAGGGCCCCGCAGCATCATGACAGATCCCAGCGAGATCAGGTCGGAAGGCAACTCTTCAGGCACCAATCCGCTGCGTATGGCCGCGTTTCGCGGGGCACTCCTGGCCTGCCTGCTGCTGAGCCTTGTTGCGCTTTGGCGCGGATACGGCGACATCTGGTTCGTGGCTGGGGCCATCGGCGCCATTGGGCTCAGCGTCGCCTTGAGCGGTCCGCAGCGTCAGCGCCTGGGCCAAGCCCTGCAAACGCGTCCCAAGGCCTCCGCCCGGAGCGGCATGGCAGAGGCGGTGCTGGCCCATATTCCCGATCCCGTCATCCTTGTCGATCGAAGGGCCGTAGTTCTTGAGGCGAACAAGGCTGCTCATCTCCTCCTGCCGGGGTTGAAATTTGGCCATCCCCTCTCCTTTGCCCTGCGCAGTCCTGATGTGCTCGACGGCATCGAGGAGGTGCTGCAGGCGGCAACTCCGTTGCGTATCGAGTATTCCGAGCGAGTTCCTACGGAACGCACCTTCGAGGTCCATATCGGCCCCCTGCACACCGAAGGGGCGGGCGTGGCCGGGCAGTCCGGTGTCGTCCTGTTCTTCCGCGACCTCACCTCGGCGCGACGGCTTGAGGCCATGCGGGCGGATTTCGTAGCCAATGCGAGTCATGAACTGCGTACGCCTCTCGCCTCTCTCTTAGGATTCATCGAGACCCTGCAGGGACCGGCCAAGGACGATCCCAGGGCACGGGAGCGTTTCCTCGAGATCATGCGACTGCAGGCCATGCGCATGAGGCGGCTGATCGATGACCTTCTGTCCCTCTCGCGCATCGAGATGCGGGCCCATCTTTCCCCGACGCAAATCGTCGATCTTGGTTCTCTCGTCGTTCCAATGGTCGAGACGTTTACGCCCAAAGCCAAGGAGAGGGGAGTCGAGATCCGGATGGCACTGCCGCCGCAGCCTGTTTTGGTCCTCGGCGACCGGGACGAGCTTCTGCGCGTCATCGAGAACCTGATTGAGAACGCCGTGAAATATGGCGAGAGTGGCGGGGCGGTCGACGTTAGGGTTGAGAGTGTCGAGGCAGACCACAACTCCAATGGCCGCTCAGCGGTTTTCTCCGTCCGAGATTACGGTCCCGGCATCGCGCCGGAGCATCTGCCGCGTCTGACGGAACGGTTCTACCGCGTCGATGTTGCCGAAAGCCGGGACAAGGGCGGCACGGGCTTGGGTCTCGCTATCGTCAAGCACATCGTCAACCGACACCGTGGCCAGCTCGATATCGCCAGCGAGCCAGGGCAAGGTGCACGGTTTACCGTGACGCTTCCACAGGCTCCATCTGCCGCGTGAAGGCGTAATTCCAAGGCGTTGCCGTGGGATCCTTTTGGGGTGTCATTTAATTGTCATCCAACTGTCGTAGAGGCGACATGCGCCGGGCCTAGCTGTCCCCTCGCGCGGTCCGGAGCAGGTCGTGGAACCACCCGCCGCGCTTGTATGAACAGGGAGATTTACCGTGAAGATCATGTCCTTCGCCATTGCGGCCGGCCTTGCCGTCGCGAGCCTGACGACCACGGCGTCCGCTGCCGACATCACCGGCGCAGGCGCGACTTTCCCCTTCCCGGTCTATTCAAAGTGGGCTGAAGCCTACAAGAAGGAGACAGGCACCGGTATGAACTATCAGTCGATCGGTTCCGGTGGCGGCATCAAGCAGATCCAGGCCAAGACCGTCGATTTCGGCGCGACCGACGCTCCGATGAAGGGTGACGATCTCGAGAAGAACGGCTTCGTCCAGTTCCCGACCGTGATGGGCGCTGTCGTTCCTGTCGTGAACATTCAGGGCGTTCAGGCTGGTCAGCTCAAGCTCACGGGCCAAGTTTTGGCGGATATCTTCCAGGGTAAGATCGCCAAGTGGAACGATGCCAAGATCGCCCAGCTGAATGCCGGCGTGAACCTGCCGAATGCCAACATTACCCCGGTCTATCGCTCCGATTCTTCAGGCACGACCAGCGTGTTCACCACCTACCTCTCGCAGGTTTCCGAGGCCTGGAAGAGTGAGTTCGGTGCAGGCACCACGATCAGCTGGCCGGTCGGCCAGGGCGGCAAGGGCAACGAAGGCGTCGCCGCAACCGTGAAGCAGGTTCCGAACTCGATCGGCTATGTCGAGTACGCCTACGCCAAGCAGAACAATATTCCTTATACTCTGCTCCAGAACCAGGCCGGCAAGTACCCGCAGCCCGAGATGAAGTCGTTCCAGGCTGCTGCCGCCAGCGCCAACTGGTCGTCCGCTCCCGGCTTCGGCATCTCACTGACCAATCAGCCTGGCGACGACGCTTGGCCGATCACGAACCCCACCTTCATCCTGGTCTATAAGACCGCGGAGAAGCCGGAACAGACCGCAGAGGTTCTGAAGTTCTTCGACTGGGCCTACAAGAACGGTGACAAGCTCGCCAGCGACCTTGACTACGTGCCGCTGCCTGACAACGTCGTCGAGCAGATCCGCACGACCTGGGCGAACGAGATCAAGAACGCCTCGGGCCAGCCGGTCTACAAGAAGTAAGAAAGACAGCTCTACGTAGCTTGTCGAGAGGAGTGAGGCGGATGGCTGTCGTGTCTGATAAGATGACCGTATCGAACATGCAGACCGTCCGCCGCTCCTCTCCTGCTTTCGATCAGGGCTTCCGCTGGGCTGCTTACGGCTCTGCCCTGATCGTTCTCGCTGTCCTTGCCGGCATCATCGGCACCATGGTTTATGGTGGATGGCCCGCCTTCCAGGAATTCGGTTTCGGTTTCGTCACGTCCAGCATATGGAATGTGGGCCAGGATCAGTATGGCGCATGGGTCGCCATCTCCGGCACGCTCACATCGGCTCTTATCGCGCTCGTGATTGGTGTTCCGATTTCCATCGGCATCGCGATTTTCCTCACCCAGCTTTGCCCGCCCTGGCTGCGCCGTCCCGTTTCAACGGTGATCGAGCTCCTTGCTGCGGTGCCCAGCATCATCTACGGCATGTGGGGTCTTTTCGTCTTCGCACCGCTCTTCGCCAAATACGTCCAGGTCCCGCTGACCTCGATTGTCGAGGGCATGCCGATCCTCGGGACCGTACTCTACGCGCGCGTGCCGTCCGGTGTGGGCATGATGACGGCGGGGATCATCCTTGCGATCATGATCATTCCTTTCATCGCCTCGATCACACGCGACATTCTCGACCAGATCCCGACCGTGCTGCGCGAAAGCGCCTACGGCATCGGCTGCACCACCTGGGAAGTGGTGCGCTATGTCCTTCTGCCGCAAGCCGGCGTCAGCATCATCGGCGCCGTCATGCTGGGCCTCGGCCGCGCACTTGGTGAGACGATGGCGGTCACCTTCGTGATCGGCAATGCGAACCGCCTGTCGCTTTCGCTCTTTGACCCGAGTTCGACGATCGCATCCCGCATCGCCAACGAGTTCAACGAAGCGGCCGGTATGCAGATGAACGCTCTGCTTGCGCTCGGCTGCATTCTCTTTGTCGTGACCTTCATTGTTCTGGCCCTCGCGCGTCTCCTGATCGCTCGCGTGAAAACGCACTGAAGAGGTGGATGATGGATACCGCTGTCTATAGTCATACCACGACGGCTGCTCCTGCGCCCTGGGGGCGTGTGCGCCGAAGCCGCCATGTTGCTGACCGTGCGCTGAAGATCATCTGCACGCTGTTTACGGCTCTCGGAGCCTTCGTGCTCGGATGGATTTTGCTGATGCTCCTGGTCGAGGGCATCGGTGGCCTCTCGCCAGCAGTTTTCCTAGAGACGACGCCTGGTCCCGGCACTGAAGGGGGTGGCATCGCCAACGCTATCGTCGGCAGCTTGGTGCTGACCGTTCTCGGCATTGTGGTCGCGACGCCGGTCGGCGTGCTCGCTGGAACCTATCTCGCCGAATACGGAAAGAACTCGACGCTCGCGACGGTGATCCGCTTCGTCAACGATATTCTGCTGGCAGCACCCAGCATTCTCATTGGTCTCTTTGTCTACATGCTCATGGTGCAACCTATGGGTGGCTATTCCGGTTGGGCTGGCGGCGTGGCGCTTGCGATCATTGCGGTTCCCGTCATCGTGCGCTCGACCGAGGACATGTTGCGCCTCGTGCCGGGCTCCCTGCGCGAAGCCGGTGCGGCGCTCGGTGCGCCCATGTCCACGGTGATCGTGAAGATCAGCTGGAAGGCCGCGCGCGCCGGCATGGTCACGGGCGTGATCCTTGCCACTGCCCGCATCGCCGGCGAGACCGCGCCGCTGCTCTTCACGGCGCTCAACAATACCTTCTGGTTCAGCCCGAACCTGATGGGTGGCGTCTCGAACCTGCCTGTCACGATCTATCAATTTGCGCTGGCACCTTATGAAAACTGGCGGCAACTCGCCTGGGCCGGCGCCCTCATCATCACCCTGTCCATCCTGGCGCTGTCCATCGTGGCGCGCCTGCTCTTGAAGAAGGATAAAGTCCGATGAGCAGCACGATTGCCGTGAATACGAGCAGCGCCATCGGGAATGCGGCCGCTGCCGATAGCGATGCAGCAGTTCGCATCGCCGTCAAGGATCTCAACTTCTATTACGGCGATTTTCGCAGCCTGAAGGACATCTCCATCGATTTCTTCGACCGTCAGGTGACGGCTCTTATCGGCCCCTCCGGCTGCGGAAAGTCGACGCTGCTGCGCACGTTCAACCGGATCTACAGCCTTTATCCGGAGCAGCGTGCCGAAGGTCAGATCTTGCTCGATGGACAAAATGTTCTCTCGCCAGCCATCGACGTGAACGAGCTGCGCGCGCGCGTGGGCATGGTCTTCCAGAAGCCGACGCCGTTCCCGATGTCGATCTACGACAACATCGCCTTCGGCATTCGCCTCTATGAGAGACTACCCAGGAGCGAGCTCGACGGTCGCGTTGAGGAAGCGCTACGCAAGGCGGCCTTGTGGGACGAGGTGAAGGACAAGCTGCGCCAGTCAGGCATGGGTCTCTCCGGTGGTCAGCAGCAGCGCCTTTGCATCGCGCGCACCATCGCGCAGCGTCCCGAGGTGATCCTGCTCGACGAGCCGACCTCCGCGCTCGATCCGATCTCCACCGGCAAGATCGAGGAACTGATCGAGCAACTCCGCTCCGAGTTCACCATCGTCATCGTCACCCACAATATGCAGCAGGCGGCGCGCATCTCGCAATTTACCGCCTTCATGTATCTGGGCGAGCTCATCGAGTTCGGGCCGACGACCAAGATGTTCATGAACCCGTCCAAGAAACAAACACAAGATTACATCACGGGCCGCTTCGGCTGACCGAAGCGCTTCAAGGAGGCTTCCCATGGCGGAGCATATCGTCAGCTCTTACGATAACGACCTGCAGGCCCTCCGCCGCCGCATCTCCGAGATGGGCGGCATCGCCGAGAAGATGCTGGTCGATGCGATACATGCACTTGTCCGCCACGACACGGCCTTGGCGCAAACCGTCATTGCTTCGGACAAGCGCCTGGACGTGCTTCAGCGCGAGGTGGAGGAAAGCGCCATCCTCACTATCGCCCGCCGCCAGCCTCTGGCGGTGGACCTGCGCGAAACCATCTCGGCCATCCGCGTCTCCGGCGACGTGGAGCGGATCGGCGATCTTGCCAAGAACATCGCCAAGCGCGCGCTCGCCATCGGCACCGACTTCCAGCCGCAGAAGATCGTGCTGGGCCTTCAGCACATGAGCGACCTGGTGCTGGGTCAGCTCAAGGACGTGCTCGATGCCTATGCGCAGAAAGACACGGCTCGCGCTCTCGACGTGTGGAAGCGTGATGGAGCCATCGATGCGCTCTACACCTCGCTCTTCCGCGAGCTTTTGACCTACATGATGGAAGACCCGCGCAACATTTCGTTCTGCACGCATCTCCTGTTCTGCGCCAAGAATATCGAGCGCATCGGCGACCACACCACCAACATTGCCGAAACAGTGCACTACTTGGTGACGGGCGAGACGCTTGCGATTGATCGACCGAAGAATGACCGGTCGATCGACACCAGCACCGAGGCAGGAGCCTGAGCATGGGGCCTCGCGTTCTGATCGTGGAGGACGAGGAGCCGTTGACGCTGCTCCTGCGGTACAACCTCGAAGCCGAGGGCTATGAGGTGGACAGCGTCTCGCGCGGGGACGAGGCTGAGATCCGCCTGCGCGAGCAGGTGCCTGATATTGTGCTGCTCGATTGGATGCTGCCAGGCCTCTCCGGCATCGAACTCTGCCGCCGCATCCGTGTGCGTTCGGAAACGGAACGTTTGCCGATCATTATGCTCACAGCGCGTGGCGAAGAGGGCGACCGCATCCGCGGCCTGTCCACCGGCGCGGACGATTACATCGTCAAACCCTTCTCCGTGCCGGAGCTACTGGCCCGCGTGCGCGCGCTGCTGCGCCGCACGAAGCCCGCACATATCGCGACATTGCTGCGGGCCGGCGACATGGAGCTTGACCGCGAGACCCACCGTGTGCGCCGCTCCGGCAAGGACCTGCATCTGGGACCCACGGAGTTCCGCCTGCTGGAGTTTCTCATGCAGAGCCCGGGTCGCGTCTTTTCCCGGGAGCATCTGCTCAATGCGGTTTGGGGGCACGACGTCTATATCGACGAACGCACGGTGGACGTGCATGTCGGCCGCCTGCGCAAGGCGATCAACCTTCCCAAGATGCCCGATCCCATCCGCACGGTGCGCGGGGCCGGCTATTCCTTTGACGAAACATTCGCCCGGGCCGAGCAGGCCGCGAACGCCGAGGGCTGAGATCGTCTTTCCAGAAATCAAAAAGGCCGCGCTGAGATCATCAGCGCGGCCTTTTTGTTTGAAACTCGATATCGCGCTTCAGGCGCGGGCCAGCTTGCGCTCGCGCTTGCGGTCGGCCACGGGCTGGTAGGCGATCCGGGCGTGGTGCGTGCAATAGGGCAGGCCCGTGATGGAGCGGGCGCCGCAGAAGCGGAACTCCGGCTTCGTGGGATCGCCCATGGGCCAGCGGCACATGGACTCGCGCAGATCCATGATGGTTACGCGCTCGGACATGGGGATCGCCACATCCTCCTCCTCGACCATCACCTCCCGCTCCTCTCGCACCGGCTGGAGCGGGATGGGGGCGAGAACCACATTGCCGTGTGCCTGGGGCGCAATCGGGGCCGGGGCGCTGGGCGTCCGGGTGATCTTGCGGGCACGGGGAGCGGTGGAGGCGGGCTTCACGTCCTTGGCGCGGCCGGAAAGGCCGAGGCGGTGAACCTTGCCGATCACCGCATTGCGGGTCACGTTGCCAAGCTCGGCAGCAATCTGGCTTGCGCTCAAGCCGTCGGTCCAGAGCTTCCTGAGAAGTTCGACCCGCTCATCCGTCCAAGTTGCGCCCGCATCTGTCATTTTTAAACCTGCCTCCATCGTGGCCGCTTCTTTGAACCCAGAATCCCCTATACTTCGCGGACAGAAATTTGATGTCCGACCGCGCTGAGAGGGGTCGCTCCTGAGGGTGAAAGCCGCCGCACGAATGTCGTACTCGACTGCCCTGAAGTTACAGGATGGGTGGACTCGGGCGCAAGAGTCCCCGGCCACCCCCTGTCGTTTTCCCCAAGGAAGTCACCTTGCGGAAAATCTGCCCGTGATGAGTCACTTCATTTCTCTTGAATTGACAGAGTTTCGCACCTCGTTAGAATCCCCATCGTGCCGCCCCGCTTGGGCGGCGCTTTCTTTTTAAGGCTCAAGGCCGGCCTCCAGGTGCGACCTTGGGTCACCATGTGAGGCGGAGACAACCCGTGACATCGCCATTACTGCCTGTTTTTGCACGTGCCGAGCTTTCTTTCGAGAAGGGGGAGGGCCCCTGGCTCTACGGCCGAGATGGGCAGCGATATCTCGACTTCGGGGCTGGCATCGCCGTGAATGCCCTGGGTCATGCTCACCCGCACTTGGTCAGGGCTCTGACGGAGCAGGCGTCCAAGATCTGGCACACCTCGAACCTTTATCAGATCCCCGAAGGGGAGCGGCTGGCCCAGCGGCTCGTGGAGAATACCTTCGCGGATGTGGTGTTTTTCTCCAACTCAGGTGCTGAGGCGAACGAGGCGGCCATCAAGATGGCTCGCAAGTATCATCATGCGGGCGGCCATCCCGGGCGCTTCCGCATCATCACCTTCGAAGGCGCCTTCCACGGCCGGACGCTCGCCACCATCGCCGCCGGCGGTCAGGCCAAGTACATTGAAGGCTTCGGCCCCAAGGTCGAGGGCTTCGATCAGGTCCCCCTCAATGATCTCGAAGCGCTGAAAGCCGCCATCACACCTGAGACCGCGGCCCTCATGATCGAGCCGATCCAGGGCGAAGGTGGCGTCCGCTCGGTGGACAACGCCTTCCTGCGGGAGCTGCGTGCGCTTTGCGACCAGCACGGTCTGCTGCTGATCTTCGACGAGATCCAGACCGGCGTCGGCCGCACCGGCAAGCTCTTTGCCTATGAGTGGACGGGCGTGACACCCGATATCATGTCGATCGCCAAAGGCATCGGCGGCGGCTTCCCGCTTGGCGCGTGCCTCGCCACCCGCGAAGCCGCCAGGGGCATGACCGCGGGAACCCACGGCACCACCTTCGGCGGCAATCCGCTCGCCATGGCCGTGGGCAACGCGGTGCTCGATGTGATCCTCGCTCCCGGCTTCCTGAAAGAGGTCGAGCAGAAAGGCCTTCTGCTCAAGCAGCGTCTGGCCGAGTTGAAGGACCGCCATCCGTCCATCGTCGCCGAGGTGCGCGGCTTCGGCCTCCTGATGGGCCTGCGCACCGTGGTGCCCAATACCGACTTCGTCGCCGCAGCCCGTGCCCAGAAGCTTATCCTGATTGGCGCCGGCGACAACGTGGTTCGGCTTCTGCCGCCGCTCATCATCTCGGATGCGGACATTACGGAAGCCTTCAATCGTCTGGATGCCGCCTGCACGGCCATGGAAGCTGAGCTGAAGACAACCGCTCAGCCGGGAGCAGCTCAATGAAGATCCGTCACTTTCTCGATCTCAGCGATTTCTCCGGAGCTGAGATCCGCCACATCCTGAAGATCGGATCCGAGATCAAGGCCAAGCGCCGCCGCGGTGAGCGCTCCAAGGAGCGCCCGCTCGAGGGCAAGACACTTGCCATGGTGTTCGACAAGCCCTCCACCCGCACCCGCGTCTCTTTCGATGTCGGTATGCGCGAGCTTGGCGGTGAGACGCTGATGCTCACGGGTAAGGAGATGCAGCTTGGCCGCGGCGAGAGCATCGCCGATACGGCGCGTGTTCTCTCGCGCTATGTGGACGCCATCATGATCCGCACGCTCGATCATGCCATGGTGACGGAGCTTGCGCAGTACGCCTCGATCCCTGTGATCAACGGTCTGACCAAGATGACGCATCCGTGCCAGATCATGGCCGACCTCATGACCTTCGAGGAGCATAACGGCTCCATCGAGGGGCGTACGATCGCCTGGGTGGGTGATGCCAACAACGTGCTCGCCTCCTGGGTCCACGCCGCGGGGCGCCTTGATTTCACGCTGAAGATCGCATCCCCGCCGGAACTTGCTCCGCGCCCGGAGCTTTTGTCCTGGGCAAAGCAGGAAGGAGCAAGGATCAGCGTGACGACCGACGCCTTCGAGGCGGCGGAGGGGGCCGATGCCGTCATTACCGATTGCTGGGTGTCCATGGGCGATGACGACGAGTTCCGCCGCCACAACCTGTTGAAGCCTTATCAGGTCAACAGCAAGCTGATGGGCGTGGCCACCAAGAATGCGGTCTTCATGCACTGCCTGCCGGCGCATCGCGGCGAGGAAGTGACGGATGACGTCATGGATGGTCCGCAATCCGTAGTCTTCGATGAGGCCGAGAACCGGCTTCATGCACAAAAGGGCATCCTGGCGTGGTGCCTCGGAGCAGAAAGCGCATGAGTTCACCTTCGTTCGAGGGACATGATGACGTCGTTCTGCCGTTCGCGGTGGAGCCGCTCGACGTGCGCGGGCGCGTGGTGCGCCTCGGTCCCTCCATCGATACCATCCTGACCCGTCACGGCTATCCCGACATGGTCGCGCGCGTCATCGGTGAGGCGGCTGCGCTCACCGTCATGCTCGGCGCGTCGCTGAAGCTCGAAGGACGCTTCCAGCTTCAGACCAAGTCCGATGGCATCATCGACATGGTGGTCATTGACTTCAATGCGCCGGATAAGTTGCGCGCGACGGCCCGCTTCGACAAGGAGAAGCTGGAAGCGCTCGGCTCCGCAACGCCCGGCACAGGCGAGTTGCTCGGGAACGGTTATCTCGCGATGACCATCGACCAGGGGACGGAGCGCAGCCGCTATCAGGGCGTGGTTGCGCTTGAAGGTCAGGGCTTCGAGGAGGCCGCGCACCAATATTTCCGTCAGTCGGAGCAGATCCCGACGCAGGTGCGTCTCGCCGTTGCCGAGCAGTTCGAAAACGGTCGTCACACCTATCGCGCCGGCGGCTTGATGATCCAGTTCCTGCCGTCCTCATCCGAGCGACTGCGCCAGGCCGACCTTCATCCCGGCGATATTCCGGAGGGGCATCCTTCCAACGATCTCGCCGGACCGTCCGAGGACGATGCCTGGGTCGAGGCCAAGTCGCTTCTGGCGACGGTGGAAGATCACGAACTCATCGATCCCGCGGTGTCGAGCGAGCGGCTGCTCTATCGTCTCTTCCACGAGCGCGGCGTGCGCGTGTTCGGAGGCCAGCACGTGCATGAGGAATGCACCTGCTCGTACGAGCGTATCATGGGCATGATGCGCCGCTTCTCGCCCGAGGATCGCCGCGACATGGTGGGCGACAATGGGCGTATCGGCATCACCTGCGAGTTCTGCTCGCGCTTCTATGATCTCGATCCCGCTGACGTGGAAGCCGAGATCGCGAGGACGGAAGCCCAGCACTAACATTTCGATATGCGCTCACCTCATCCTGAGGAGGATTGCGGCCTTCCTCAGGATGAGGGCAGAGCAGTTGTGAACGGTTTCAAGAAGAGGCGCAGGTTGCCGCCAAACGGCGCATGAAGGCTGCGCCTGCTTCCAGCTGGTCGAGGGTGATGTATTCATCCGCCTGATGTGCCTGATCGATGGAGCCGGGGCCGCAAACGACGGTGGGAATGCCGGCAGCTTGAAAGTGACCTGCCTCCGTTCCGAACGGCACGGTATGCGTGCGGTTCTTGCCAGCGAGACGGAGCGCCAATGTTTCCGCAAACGATCCGGGCTCCGGCGCAAGCCCGGGCACATGCGCATGGACCTTCGTTTCGATATGTCCGAAATCACCGAAGCGATTGAGGCGCTTCAAGGCAACTTCCTGCGCGAATTTTTCGAGCCTGTCCGGAATTTCGTTCGGATCCTGATTGGGCAGGCCGCGGAACTCCCAATGGAAGGTGCATGACTTCGAGATGATGTTCCGGGCGGTGCCGCCGGAGATCACGCCCACATGCACTGTGGTGTAGGGCGGATCGAAGCGCCCGCTCGTGTCGCCACGCTCCATCATCTCGTCGCCGATGCGATTGAGCTCACCGATCATCTCCGCCGCCGTCATCACGGCGCTCGCGCCGAGATAGGGCTTGGACGAATGCGCTTCCGATCCATGCACCGTCGTTGTGAAGGTCACGACGCTCTTGTGCGCGTCCACGATCTCCAGCATCGTCGGCTCGCCGACGATTACCGCTTTCGGGAGTGGCAGGTCGCGGCCCAGGCGGCGAATGGTGTCGACGACGCCAAGGCAGGTAGTCTCCTCATCATATGAGAGCATGATGTGGATCGGCGTCTTGAGATTGGCGGCCTGAAATTCCGGGATCAGTGCGAGCGCCAGGGCGTCGAAGGCTTTCATATCCACCGCGCCGCGCCCATAGGCACGCCCGTTCTCGACGCGCAGGGTGAAGGGGTCGGACGTCCAGGCCTGGCCGGCCACGGGCACGACATCGGTGTGGCCGGACAGCACAATGCCGCCCTTGTCCTGCGGGCCGATCGTGGCGTAGAGCGCGGCCTTGTCCCCGGTTTCGTTCGGCACGCGCACGTAAGGCACGTTCCAGCTCTGCAGATAGCCTTCCACGAATTCGATCAAGCTCAAGTTGGACTTCGCGCTCTCGGTATCGAACGCAACCAGCTTAGCCAGCATTTCAAGCGGCGTCAGCCGCTGACCGTTGGGGGACATGCAAACCTCAATGCAGCACGCGCTTGTTGCGCGGCATGTCGAGTGAAAAAGCGGGAATCTCGGCGTTGAAGGTCTCGCCGTTGGCGGTTTCCATCACATAGCTGCCCTGCATCGTGCCGCTCGGTGTCGTCAGAGGGCAGCCGCTGGTATAGCTGTAGCTCTCGCCGGGGCCGAGCACCGGCTCCTCGCCAACGACGCCTGCACCGCGCACTTCCTGCACACGGCCCTGCTCGTCGGTGATGCGCCAGTAGCGGGCGCGCAGCTGCACGCGCTCCAGGCTCAGGTTGATGATCTCGACTGTGTAAGCAAAGAAGTAGCGGTTTTCGTCGGGCGAGGATTCTCCCGGCAGGTAGCGGGGCATCACCGTCACGCTGATGCCGCGGGTAACGGCCTTGTACATGAGTGGTCCCTTGAAGCCAGTGGTGGAATGCTCAGTCCCCGTGGTAAGGCGGCCATGAAGCCTCGTCAATCGAGGGCTTCAAGGAGGGGCATGCTTGACGGGTGGATGGGCGCAGGATCGATCCGCGCTTGAATCGGAACGGACAGGGGCTTGCCCGTACAGGCGTCTCCGCCGATACCACAACGCTGTTGGTCTTGGGAGCCGGATTAGCCGCGGCCTTCATGCTAGCACTTGGCTTGGAGCTAGCAGCTTTCTTTCTCTTTGCTCTCAACCGCGTGCTCGATGGTTTGGACGGAGCCATCGCCCGTGCCAACCGTCCGACGGACCGGGGCGAGTTTCTCGATATCGCCTGCGATCCCGGGGTCTTCCCGGTCCTGGCCTAGGCCTTTGCCGGGTTAACCTTCATGAGCGCCTTGGGCCGGGTGGGGCTGGCCTAGCACGCATTTCGCGGCGAGAATGGTGAAACGGATTGACAATTCCGCTACACGACGTCGACAGCTAAGTTTCAAGAACCCTCGAGTAGGGGCAGGGGGCCTGGAAGAAGATCATGGTTGCGGTGAAGGACGGGATCCAATCGGCTGATGCCATCATGCGCCTTGCGGAAGCGGGCGTGATCAAACCGGAGACGCCGTTCGCCTCCGATCAGGTGCAGCCTGCAAGCCTCGATCTGAGACTGGGCCGAAAGGCCTATCGCGTCCGCGCCAGCTTCCTGCCGGGTCGCAACCATACGGTGAAGGATCGCCTGGCCCAGCTGAGCTTCCACGAAATCGACCTCACGGCCGGGGCTATCCTGGAGACAGGCAGCGTCTATATCGCCGAGCTGCAGGAAAGCCTGGCCCTGCCGGATGACCTCTCCGCCGCCGCGAACCCCAAGAGTTCGACGGGCCGCATCGACGTGTTCACCCGCGTGATCACCGACCGCAGTCAGGAGTTCGACACCATTGGAGCGGGCTATGACGGCCAACTCTATGCGGAGATCTCGCCCCGTACCTTCCCCGTCCTGGTGCGGACGGGCACCCGCCTGTCGCAGCTGCGCCTGCGCAAGGGCGAGGTGCGCTTAAGCGATGCCGAGCTCCAGGCGCTGCACGAGCGCGAACGGGTCGTCACCTCAGCCGAGCCGTCGATCCAGGACGGTGTGGCGGTGAGCGTCGATCTGGCGGGTTTCGGCTCCGACAATCTCATCGGCTACCGCGCCAAGCGCCATACGGGGCTCGTGGACGTGGACAAGCCTGGCTCCTGCCGGATCGCGGATTTCTGGGAGCCGCTTTATGCCGATGCCAGCCGGACTCTGATCCTCGATCCGGGCCAGTTCTACATCCTGGCCTCGAAGGAGGCGGTGCATGTACCGCCGGACTATGCGGCCGAGATGGTGCCCTTCGACCCGCTCGTGGGCGAGTTCCGCGTCCATTATGCCGGCTTCTTCGATCCAGGCTTCGGCCATGCCGGCGCAGGAGGGGAGGGGGCCCGCGCGGTTCTCGAGGTCCGCTCCCGCGATGTCCCCTTCATCCTGGAAGATGGGCAGATCGTTGGACGCCTCGTCTATGAGCGTATGGCCGAGCGTCCAAAGATGCTCTACGGGGCAGGGGCCGGCTCCAACTACCAAGCTCAAGGCTTGAAACTGTCGAAGCACTTCCGCTGACCCCTTGCGGAAGTGCGGCTAAGATCGATATGGTCTGGAAGAGCGCGGGCGTAGTTCAGAGGTAGAACGTCAGCTTCCCAAGCTGAATGTCGTGGGTTCGATTCCCATCGCCCGCTCCAACAAACCCCTGGCTTTCCAGGGGTTTTCTCGTTTTTGGCCTGAAGCCTCAAACCGGAATGAACCGGGAACAACCGGAAAATGTGGGGCTCACCCGACCAAGACCCCCACAATGAACCCCACACAAGCTCAACCCTGAGCCAGGGCAGATTCGAGGGTCAGAAGCCATTTGACCATCCAGTGGGAGTGGGGAGGATGGATCGGTCATACAACCAGATCGGCAAGTCGCAGGCCGACAGCAGATTGCCAGCGGGGCGCTTGCGGCAATGCCGCATCGTCCTAAAGTAAGGCGCAGCTTCCTGTGAAAAAGCCGGGAAATTTGCATTTTGCCTGCACAGGCTTGGCGGGAAATCTGACAGTTCCCATAGGGATCATGGGCGGCATCTGATGGTGGAGAGCGATAAGAAGGCCCCTTCGACTGAAGGGGAACCGACCTCACGCCGCAAATCCGCTCGGCCTTCTTTCGCAGATGCCAGCGAGGCTCGACGGCGCAACATGGCCGCGAATTCGGGCAAGAACACCAAGCCCGAACTGATCATCCGGCGAATGCTCCACCGTGCTGGCTACAGATACCGCATCCACGGCAAGGGGTTGCCGGGCCGCCCGGACATAGTTTTCCCTGGACGGCGAAAAATTATCGAAGTGCGCGGCTGTTTCTGGCACAGGCACCCTGGCTGTTCATATGCCGCGACCCCAAAAACGAGATCAGAATTCTGGACTTCCAAGTTCGAAGCCACCGTGGAACGCGACGAACGCAACCTCACTGCCCTGGAGGCATCCGGCTGGTCCGTATTAGTGCTGTGGGAATGTGAAATTAACGATGGACACCTTATAGACCGCATCAGAAGGTTTCTCGGGCCACCGGGTCACGGGCAATAGATATTTTGTTACATAGTATCGAGAGAACACTGTGGAAGTCCCAGCGCATCAGCCCTCGACCGCATCCCTGGATGGACGCAGGTCGGAGATTCTATTCAAAGATAGTGGGGTTGGACACGGCACGGTGGAGGATACCGCCGTGCTCCGAAAGATTGAGCGGCTGGCAGCGGGTGGGCAGCCCCGTGTCCTCGACCTGTTCGCGGGTGCTGGTGGCATCTCCCTTGGGTTCCAGCGAGCCGGTTTTCAGATAGCTGGCGCGGTCGAAGTCGATCCAACTGCGGCGCTGACCCATGCGCTGAACTTCCATGCCGACCACCCGGACGTGTTGGAAACCCATGCCAGGGCACGTGATATAACGCGCGTCGAACCTGATCAGCTTGCATCCGAACTCGGCCTGGGGCCGGTTGAAGATGCAGTGGACGTGCTGGTGGGCGGGCCACCCTGCCAAGCGTATGCCCGCGTTGGCCGCGCCAAGCTGAGAGAAGTTGCCGCCCACCCGGAAGCCTTCAAGGTGGACCCGCGCGGGAACCTGTTTCTTCGATATCTCGCCTATGTGGAGGCATTCCGGCCACTCGCGCTCTTGATGGAGAACGTACCGGATATTCTCCATTACGGGGGCCACAACGTTGTCGAGGAAATGGTCGAGGCCCTTGATGGACTCGGCTATTCGGCTGGCTACAGCCTTCTGAACAGCGCCTTCTATGGCGTTCCCCAAATGCGTGACCGTGTGTTCCTAATCGGCTACCGTCGCGAGCTAGGGGCCAAAGTCACGTTTCCCAAGGCAACCAATCACATGGTTCTGCCGCCCGGCTACGCGGGCACACGAGCCGTTGCGTTGCGGCATGTCGATCTTTTCAACGGCTCAGGCTACATCAGCCCCGATCTGGGTGATGAATCCCTTCCTGGGCCAGTTTCAGCGCAAGACGCCATCGGCGACCTTCCCCCAATACTTGGGACGAGTGTGAAGCGTGGTGCCAGAAAGTTCACCGAGCTTGTCAAGTATCGGACTGGCATTCGGGCCAGTGAATACCAGAAGCTGATGCGGCAGTGGCCAGGGTTCGAGTCATGTGGCGGCGTAAAGGACCACGTGATCCGATACCTGCCGCGCGATCACCTTGTTTTCGCGGAGATGCGACAGGGGGCCGAGTATCCAGAGGCCCATGCCACCGCAGTACGAATTGTGGAGCGAAAGGCCCGTGAAAGCCGCATCCGGCCCGGCACCGCTGCCTACGACAAGCTCTATGCCAGCATCGTGCCGCCCTATGATGTTTCCAAATTCCCGAACAAGTGGTGGAAGCTGAGACCTGACTGGCCGGTGCGCACCTTGATGGCTCACATCGGCAAGGACACCTACTCACACATCCACTGGGATTCGACCCAGGCAAGAACGATCTCGGTTCGGGAAGCTGCGAGGCTTCAGTCGTTTCCCGATGGATTCGTATTTCAGGGGGCCATGAACGCAGCTTTCCGGCAGATTGGAAACGCCGTTCCTCCCCTGATGGCAGGGGCAATCGCTGAGGTCATGCACAAAGTGCTCAGGGAGAGCACGATGGCATCGGTGCAGCCGAACGGGACTACTCCTCGCCGTCCGGACGTTCCACGTAAAGCTCAGGCCCCCAGGTCAAAGCGGAGATCGCAATAGAGAAGCTGTCCACCCGTACGCCCTTCGGGATGTGCTTCTCGTGTGTGTCCTTTAGGGTCTGGGCGAGGGGGCGGATGTCGTCGGATATGCGCAGCTTTCCACCGTTCTCACTGAGGTCGAATACGCGATATATCCGGTAGGGCGTCTCCCCGGCTGCTTCAACGATTTCGGCCAGCGAGAGGTGAATGGGATTTGTGAAATCACCTCCTGTTGCCTTGGCGTCGATCAGCGTCTTCGTTCCGGCTTCATTTATCTCGAAGTCGAACGGGGAGATCGCATTTTCGCTTGAAGCCCAGGTGTAGGAGTTGATCTTACCGGATGCGAGCAGGGATGCGAGATACGCATTCACAAGCCCTTCGCCGTCCTGGCCTGTTAGCTCCGTCTTGGCCTTGGATTTGGCGAATTCGGCAGGAGATACCTTCTTGCCCTTTTTGTTTTTGAGTAACTTCGTGGTTCCAGCCTCTCCACCCTGAGCCGCATCTTCGAGTGCGGCGTCCATCTCCGGATCAGCCGCAGCTACATAGATAGGATGCCCATCTGGAGCATTGGCCGTGGCTGCTGCGGCGGCGATATCGCCTGATGAAACCGCAATCATGCTCTTGTTGCCAAACAAGGCAGCGAGCGCCGTGTGAAGCGCCGCATCCTCAGGGCTTCCCTGGGCCACAATTATCAGGTCCATTCCAGTAGGTGTTACGTCACCCTTGAAGACCATGATGGCAAAATCACCCGGAACGATATCGTCATACCGGGTCGGGTCTGAGGGTGGACCGTATATGAACTCGCCATTCAGACGCCAGTTCTTGTAGGTCGCGTTCTTGATGATTTTTCGGGAAAGTTTGTGCGCTGGTTTCCCAGAAGGACCGTATAACGAGATGGCAAGCGCAATCTCGTTATTGCTCGCAGCGGCAGCGGTGCTCAGATTCGGATAAAGCTGACCCGTTAGAACGTCAGCGTTTAGGTTTATGCTCTTTTGGTTTCCGGCCCCGATTTTTCGAAACACCGCCTCAAACAGAGTGCAGTCGCTCGCGGTGAGTTTTTTTATTGCGATCCGTTCTGCCACGTCTTGCCCCCAAGCTGACATTTTTGTTTCCGCTCGAACCCTCTGATTCGAGTGTCACGCAATTACTGCCTGGGAATATCGCTGGAGGAAATAGGCATATAGAAACGAAACGACCCGCCGAAGCGGGTCGTCCAGTTACATGAAGAACTTCAGCAAAGCGACAAACCCTAAAAGGATCGCGCCAACGTCTACCTTCACCCTGATTTGGACACGGATAATTGACCGCATGGGTCAGTCCTCCGGGTCTCAGCGCGCCTCGACCCTTTGGGGTTGAGAACTGAGCGCACCATCGAACGGATTTGCCGCCGTTCATGGATGGGCATCGGCTCACCTTCCACGTTCGCGACCGCTTCCGGTGAATCCATGTCGTCCCGCGACTGATCTGGGTTGCTCCGCAGAGTCCTCGTTCGATCACGGCATGGGGGCTGCGGGGGAGGGGCCGAGACGAATCGGACACCGGCCCGCAGCGGGGTCAATGTGGAGCCTCTGTTGTGCGCTTGTCGAGGGACGAGATACGACTTTCCATGTTGTTCCCAATGTCCCCAGGTTCGGGGGCAGGAACGCCGGTCTATCTATAGGCCAAGTTCGGCAGACAGATTCCGCTGAAACAGTTCCCCATCGCGGATGTAGCGGCGCAGAACGGCGGTTGAGCGATGCCGCGTGACCTTGGCGATCACGCGCTCCTCGATGCCCTGCATGGCGGCGCTGGTGGCGAACCCAGCCCGCATCGAGTGGCCCGAGAACGCCTGGGCATCGAGACCGGCGAGCGCCGCCCGGCGCTGGACGATGCGGGCGACCGCGTTGGTCGAGAGCTTCGACCCGAGATGGCCGTGCCGAGTGACAGCACGGAATAACCGGCCCGCTTCGATCCCCGCCGCCGTGATCCACGCCTCGTAGGCTGCGACTGGGCAGGTGGCGGAGCCGGTGCGTCCGACCGCGATCACTTGCCCCTCGCCCTCCTGATCGCCTTTGGAGCGCCGGATAGTGATCCGCAAGCCTTCCGGCACAAGGGCCACGTCATCTACGGTCAGAGCTACCAGTTCCGACCGGCGCAGCGCCGCCGCGAAAGCAACGAGTAACAGTGCCCGGTCGCGCAGGTCGATGAGCTTCCCCGCGCAGGTATCGAGAACTCGACGTACCAGCGGCACCGTCAACGCTTCGGCATGACGCTGCGCCACACCTTTGGACCTCCGCAGGCCGCGCATGACATCGCGAACTGCCGGATGGCGCGTGTCCATCGGGTGCCCGGCCATGCGGTGCGCGGTGGCGATGCTCGACAAGCGCCGGGTCAGGGTCGCCATCGAAAGCTGGTTCTCGTGAGCGACGACATACAGCCCAACTGTTTCAGGGGTGGCAGGCAACGCCGCGAACCCGTGACTGGCGCACCATTCCTCAAAGTGTTTCCAGTCCGAGCGGTACGCCCGCCGGGTCGCCTCGGCCCGCGCGCCCTCGGCCAGATCGGCGGCGCGATCCGCCACCGCCGCAAGATCGACGGGGGTGGTGACAGCCCCGGTGATCGAGGGGGTAACAGCGGTCATGGCGGGCTCCTGACTTTCGATATCCTGCTTTTATCGGCCCCTAGCACGTCTGTCAATCTGATATCAGAAATCTATATTCTGATACTTGAAGTCAGTTCAGGATGAGCCTACATTCCTGATGTCCGATGCACGACATTGGATATCTGAACAGGGAGCCCATGCATGAACGCCACCACCATTTCCGAACTTCAGGCCATCGCCCAGGAGGCCCGCGCCCAGGAGGCGGCAGCCGGGAAACTGGCCACCCGAATCGAGAAACTGCTCCAAACGGCCCAGACAGCGGCGAAGTCCGCTGGATCGTCTGCTCCCGATCTCTTCAAGCGGGCGGATGGCCGGTTAACGGACGCCGGGATCGCTGCCGTCAACGCCGCTTTCGACGCCGGGGCAACCGTCACCGAGGTTGCCAAGAAATTCGGGATTCACGTCTCTGCATCATCTAACCGTAGGAAAATTTGGCTCGCTGGGAAGTCCGGGGCGGCGGCATAGATACTCTGCTATTAGCCAATCAGCGCAATACCGACGCAACATCGGCGATACTTTTGGTCAATGTATTGACAACATGCGGGCAATGTTCCATTAATATCAGGGTCGCAAGCCCAGGAGATTGCCCGCATGTCAAACGAAGTTATCGCCGTCTTTACCTTTAAATCCCGGGAACATATCCTCAGCGTTGGCGGAACCTGTTCATGGGCGCTTAACCGCGCCCATGCCCGGCAGCTTCCCTACGCTGTCTGCACGCGCAACGCTCATCACGCCCATGTCGAAGGCCATGAGCCGCACTCGTCCGCGTTCCTCATCGGTCGCGTCAAGGACATCGTGCCCTCTCCCGAGGTTCCCGGACGGTGGCTGATCACCTTCTCGGAATATGCGGAAATCGACCTCCCGAACGTCTGGAAGGGGTGGCGCAACCCGGTCCGCTACACGACCCTCGAAGAGCTTGGGATCGACCCGGCCACACTTGATTTCAAGCCGATGCCGTCCCCGGCTCCGGAGGCCGCGCCCGCCCAGGATGCCGAGGACGAGGTGGTGGAAGAAGAGGTGTTCAAGCTCACCATCGCTCAGGCGAAACTGGGCCTCGCCAATGCCTTCGGGGTGTCTCCCGACGCTATCGACATCACGATCCGGGGTTGAGCATGGCTGCCAGACCACTCGCAAGTGTTCGGTTCCGCTACCGCCGAACCGGCTCCAACGGAGCGTGGACCAGTACAAGCTGGTCCGGGCGCGTCCTCCAACAATCCGAGACGTTGGTGATGCAGGCCCTTGGGAAACTCAAGCCTGGGTGTGAGATCGAACTCGTTGAGCTTCGGTGGAAATAGGATCATCCAGTCGCTTATGTGAGGCCCGTGCAATAGCGCGGGCCTTCTCAGCCTCGGCCCGCCGCTTGTCCGCATCGGCCAGTTTCAACGCAATCTCGGCACGCAATTTATCAGCCTCCAACCTTTCGGATTCGGAGGGTTCAGGGTCACCGTACAGCGCCTGGAGCAGGTCCGACCGGCACACGTCATTCGGCGTCGAACGCTGGAGGGAACGGCGGATATCTCCCGCAATGTCGATCTCGTGCAGCCGCATATTTCACCAGAGTGCGAGTTCGAACCGGTGTTGGTCATGCACGGCACCGAATTCTACCAACGTCATCTCGACCTTGATTTCGTCGTACCAATCCTCGGTCACATCAGGGGCTGATGTGACCATGAGAAATACTGCCGGATCAACAGTTGGGTACCGTGCCGCACCGAACCGCTCCACGAAACGCGCGGCGTCTGCTGGGTTGGCACAAAGATAACCCCAGTAGGGCGTAGATTCGATGGTGGTTACCAGCCCTGGTAGCTGAATTCCGTCGGCCACATCATAGGCTTGATCGAGGGGGACGGGGTACAGTTCTATCTGGCGCATCGGCGGGCCTCCTTTGAGGTATTTATCTCGTTGGAAGCCCCGCAGCCCCAAGGCGGGAATAGTTCAACGAATTTTCGTCAACGAAAATTCGTTGAACAGCACGCCATTCAGATCGGCGGTGACAGTCTATATGGCATAGGAAAAGTGTTAAACGAGACATCGAAGGGGAGAGGATCAACCTCAATACTCGAATGATCTATGGAATCATCAACCACGTGCAAGACCTTCTCTCCCACGCTGAAGCGCATGAACTCGAAGGCATTCCTTTTGACGTGGAGCCAGGAGTAAAGGTCAGCGATCCATGACACCGGCCAGCGTTCGTAAACCCCACCAAGCTGGATCGTGCAGGCGTGCTTGTTGGCATACGAGGCCACCCGATCCAGATTGTTTTCCACCGCCCGGTCAGCACGAAACGGAACAAGGTGAGTTTGCCCTGGCACGGGCCACTGGCGTTCGAAAGCCTCCCGAACCTCGCCAATACCGAGACCCCCGAATTTCACGATGGCATGAAATGTCGGCACCCAGATTGGGCCGGTCTGGCTCATGGAACAGGGTGCGATCCCGCCCAAGAGCGCCCGACGCTTCGAACCGAGCGAAGGGATGTGTTCGACCCCAAAAGCGTCGATTTCGTACCAGCCCTTGATGGCAGCCAAATTCCACCACATGGAGTTGCGGCCACGGCGACCTGCGTTAATGCGGTTACGTGTGCCGCGATAAGCCTTGCCCGTAATGTCCTCGATCCCATCGAGGTGATCGGTGGCCCCGAGCACAACAGTCAGCAGGCCGAGATCGCTGTTGCCGGAATCGGCAAAAAACTCTCGGGTCTCGATCTGTTGCGCACGGATGTATCGCCACCGGCAGTGAGAACAGATAGGCGAACGGCACGGGTAGCGCCCCTTCCAGTCCACCCGGCAGGTGTCAAGATCGTAAAGAAGCGCCTGGGCGCTATCAGTTTTTGTTTCCAGAAGTGCAGCCCGCAACCGGGCCATCTTCTCCTTTGAGGTCAAGTTCATGGGTAACGGCAATCAATCAAACAATGCCGCTATCCTACAGGTGGAGGGATTCCGGCGTCATTATTTACGTTCAGAGGCCCATGATTTCGATCACGTTGAAGACTAGGCCGGTTTGACACTGACCATCGCCCCATCAGTCAACGTGGGCTTCGTTGAACGAAAATCTCGTTGAACAAAAAAAAGCGTTTAAAAACAGGGCTAAATCTGTCCCGATCACGAGAATATTGAACATTGGAATCCTCATCAGGTACGTTCGCGTTATTGATTTAAAGGATTTCAGCCGTGATTGATGTTGACCAACTGTGTGCCGGGATTGTGACTCCCATTACCGATTGCGTTTTCTGTTTCCTACGGGAAGCTGATGCAGTCCTATTCAAGTTGCGCTGGCACGAGGGGTGGTGAGATGACAATCCCGATCCCTACCCAAGAGGATTTTGACCCAAAAGACCCCGACACGTGGCCCTTGTTGCTCGAACTGAAGGAGGTCGCGAAGGTGCTCCGGTACAAAGACGTGGACAGCGTTCGAGCCATTACCAAAAAGCCGGTCAACCTGGGTGGGCTGGCCTACCGGAAAGAGGGAAGGCGGAGGATGGTGGGCAAGGAAGACCTGCTCGCCTACATAAACCGCCCCATCGCGAATGCGAGGGCAACAGAACCGACCCCCAAGCAGATGCGAAGGTCTGCTGTCTCCGTGGGTCGCAAGAGCTTTATGGCACGAATTGGAAGGGCGGCGGCATAGCCGCCCTTTCCGCATCTGGAGAACAACGGAATAGGAGAATACGAGTGGCATACAACAACAAAGGGTTCTACCGGACTGAATGGTATATCGACGGTCAGCGATACACCCGGCAGACGGAAATCCCGGTTACGGGGTCCAAGAAGAACAAGGAGAAGGCGCAAGCTCTACAGGCGCAATGGCGAGCCGAAACGGAAGCAGATATTATGGCTGCCGAAGCGAACCGCGTCCGCAACCCCAAAGGCAAAATCCTCGATCAGACTCTTGATGAGGCTGTAGCTGAATACTTCGAGGACCACGAAGGCCAGTGGTCAGGGATTAGGGACATCGAGGCCGACTTCGAACGCATCATCGGCTATCTCGGCGCGCACTTCATGATCGGTGACATCGACACCGAGACCATCATCGAGATGGTGAACAAGCGGAAGAGGGAGTTCGTCAAACTTCGTACCAAGGACGGCAAGCCGAAGATCGACAAGGCGACCGGCAAGCCGAAGCCGCAGAAGCTCGTGTCCGCTCGAACCGTCAACATTTCGGTTGGGGAGCGGATGAAGTGGTTCCTGTCCCACATGGAATCGAAGGGTCGGCAAATCCAACCGATCCGGTGGGAAGTGGTGTGGGTCAAGGAGGCCCCGCGCCATACCGAGTTCACCTACGAGCATGAGCAACTGATGCTCAAGACCTACCGCACGGATCATCTTCCGGCTCTGTGCTTCGCCCTGGCCGGTGGCCCCCGGCGCGAACAGTTCGTTGACCTTCGGTGGGATCAGATCGACTGGCGGAAGCGGACGATCACCTTCAAGAGCCTCAAGAAGAAGGCGAAGAAGGGACAGGAGCCGAAGCCCTACGTGCTGGCGATGACGCCGAGCATCGAAAACCTGATCCTGTCGCAGATCGACCCGGAGACCAAGAGGCCGTACAACCCGGAGTATGTGTGGACCTACGTGGGGGAGCGGACCTTCTGGAACAACAAGACGGGTCGGGACCACGTTAAGGGGGAGCGTTATCGGCTGACCTACGAGGGCATTGGGACCGAATGGGCACGGTGGAAGAAGGAGCAGCAGTTGACCAATGTGCGGATGCACGACATGCGCCACGCTGCCGGTGAACGTCTTGCCGAAGCCTGTGCTGACCCGATGATCGTCCGCGATAGCATGAATCACGGCGACCTTGGCATGACCGAACGTTACATGGGCGGGGTCAAGGTTGAGCGCATCCGACAGGCGATGTTGGCTCGCGAAGCTCTCGATGCGGATCGGATGCAAGTCGTGGTCCCGACCGAAAACCCCACACAGAACCCCACACGGGTGTGGGCCTAAGCTCTGAAACTCTTGCCCTGAAACGATTTCAGCCTATCGGAAATCTTGCTTCCCAAGCTGAATGTCGTGGGTTCGATTCCCATCGCCCGCTCCACCTAACCTCCAGGTGGTAAAGGGTTTTTCGACGCTCCTTCCCTGATTTCGCGTTCCCCGAGGGTTGTTCGGGCCCCGTTCTTCGCGTTTCGGATCGATTCGAAGCTCAGCTCCTTTCCGCGACTTCCCAATAACATCCCGTGAGCACCGCAACCTCACTACACCCCGGCCGCAAGCGGTGTAATGCAGGCAGCGCTTCGGGTTGCGCGGCTACTCCCCAGCGCTAGCGCATCCTTCATGCGGAAAGCGGACCCGGTTTTTCCACATCCAACGATGCGCTAGGGAGCGCTTCTGGACACCTTCTTACATCAAGGCGTGCGAACGCATGTCTCTGCAAAGGGATTGCCTCAGATATGCTCATGTCTCTGAGCAATCAGGCATCATGTGTTGACTGTCTACACCTTTCGCGCGAACAATCGGCGACGCTAGGGAGGAAGAGAATGGATCATGCAATCCGTTGCGTTCTCATGCGGGGAGGGACGAGCAAAGCCGTCATCCTCAAGGAGGCTGACTTACCCTTGGATCCGGCCGAGAGAGACAGGACGATCCTGTCCATTTTCGGATCTCCGGACCGCCGCCAAATCAACGGGCTCGGCGGAGCCGATCCCTTGACAAGCAAGGTCGCGCTCATCGGGCCTCCACGGGCTGGCGTGCCCAGCGCTGCCGGCGCACATCTGACCTACACATTCGGCCAGGTTGGAATCGCGCATCCTGAAATCGACTGGCTCAGTCTTTGCGGCAATATATCGGCTGCGGTCGGAGCCTTTGCCATTTACGAGGGATATGTCGAACCGGATTCGCCGATCACGCAGGTCCGAGTCTACAATTCCAATCTCGACCGGATCCTCTCAATCGAAGTTCCGGTCAAGGACGGGCGCCCGGTGGAGGAGGGTCCTTATATCGTGCCGGGAGTTCCGGGATCGGGTGCCAGGATCGTGGTCGACTTCGCCCAGACGGCAGGGGCCACGACGGGTGCATTGCTGCCGACCGGAAACCCGATCGATCGCCTTGAGGTGGAGGGCTTCGGCAATCTTGCGGTCTCTCTCGTCGATATTGGCAACGCGCATGTCTTCGTGAGAGCGCACGACCTCGGTCTCAAAGGCATTGAGACGGCCGCCGAGATTGATCGGGACACGGAACTTGCATCTGTCCTCGAGCGAATCCGAGGCGCCGCGGCCGCTCGCATGGGCATGGTTTCGGCTCCTCATCTTGCGCGCGAGGAGAGCCCAGCGACGCCCTTGCTCGCCATCGTCAGTCCGCCGGCGGATTATCGTGACGTGATAGGAGACAGGACCATCTCTGCCGGCGACGTCGATCTTGTCTCCCGCCTCATGTTCATGCAGCAGATGCACAAGACCTACGCAGCGACGAGTACGGCCTGCACCGGCGTGGCGAGCCAGATCCCGGGATCGATCGTCTACGAGGCGACCCGGCCTGAGGCTCGCACGGCACTGCGCAACAGGCGCGAGGTGAGGATCGGGCATCCAGCCGGCGTCATCGAGACGGAGATCGAACTGGAGCGCGCCAACGACAGCTATTCGGTGCAGCGCGCGACAGTTGGCCGGACAGCCCGGCGGATCATGGAAGGATACGTCTTTGTGCCAGAGGCTGACAGGCAACTGGCCTGATCCATTTTAGTGAAACGGCAGGGTGGAGGCTGTGAGAGGTTCGACGTGGACCGCCTGCGCTTCCTTCAGCAAGGGATCGAGATCAGTCCTGTGATAGGGAATGCCCGCCGCCAAGCGCCGTTTCTCCTGGCGTGCCTCAGGCTCACCCGGCATCAGGACCTCATCGAAACCCTCTGCTCGTGGAGTGGAATGAACGCGCTCGACGAGCACATCCATGCGAGCCCGATATTCGTCGAGGCCGATGAAGAGGTCCGGCCTTATAGCCAGGAAGAAGTGACCAACATTCTGGGGCTTCTCGAAATTCTTGTATTGATCCTCCACATCTCCTGCGAACGCAGCGCCCGATATGACTCCGCTGAGGATATCCATCAACATCGAGAGACCCGATCCCTTGGGACCTCCCATCGGCAGGACGACGCCTGCGAGCGCGCGCGCCGGATCGGTCGTCGGCCGGCCCTCTGCATCCAGGGCATAATCCGGTGGGATCGGCTGTCCCAGCCGGAGAGCCTTGCGGATCTTTCCGCGAGCCGCGACGCTCGGAGCCATATCCAGAATGAACGGGCCATGGTTACCGCCTGGGGCGCCGGCTCCGAACGGACTCGTTCCCAACAACGCTTCACGGCCGCCCCATGGGGGCATGGACCGGGATGCATTTGTGAAGACCAGGGCGATGAACCCGGCCTCCACCGCCTGCAGAAGGTAGTTCGCGGCCATACCGAAATGAGTGCTCCGCTTTACGGAGACCAGTCCAAGACCTGTTGCCTGTGCGATCTCCATGGCCTCCTGCATCGCGCGTGTGGCCACCACAAAACCGAATCCATTGTCACCGTCGAGATGAGACGCGACAGGAGAGACGCGTTTCGGCTGCAGCACGGGACGTGGATTGATCAGGTTTCGTCGGACACGATCAAGATAGCCTGGCAGTCGTGCAATCCCATGAGTATCGACGCCGCGCAGATCGGCTCTCACAAGACATTCCGCAACAATTCGAGCATCATCGGAAGGAACGCCATTGGCGGCAATCAGCGCCACGACGAAACGTCGAACGTCCTCGGCTCTCGCATAGACTGTTCCTTCATGGGCTGGCATATCGCTTGGCATGTTCCGTCCTATGATGCGATTGATTGCAGGCGTCGAGGTTTGGCTCAGATCATTCCGGTGAGGCCGAGCAGAGCCGCTCCCGAGAGGACAATCACCGGGTTGAGCCGGGTGAACAGAACGCAGACCACTGTCACTGCCGTGATCAGATAGTTCGCCCAGCCGTACCCTGATGCGCTTGTCAGGAGACATCCGCTTGCGACAATGAGCCCGACCGTGATCGGCACGACACCACGCTCGAAGGTCTTGTACCATTGGACCTTGTGCCATCGCTCCCAGGCTTGCGAGGCTCCATAGGCTATAATGAAAGCAGGTCCCGTCATGGCGACGGTCGCGATGAGTGCGCCTGGAACTCCTGCGACATGCCAGCCGATCAGGGTGACGATGATCACGTTAGGGCCGGGCGCAGCCTGAGCCAAAGCAAAGAGATTGGCAAAAGTCTCGCTCGACATCCAGCCATGAACGTCGACTGCGGCTCTGTGCATCTCGGGCAGAACCGCGACGGCACCACCGATGCTGATGATGGAGATCAGCGCGAACTGAATCGCAAGCTCGGTCAGAATGCCACGTTCGCTCATCGACGCATGATCCAGGAGGCAGCGATGCTCGGAGGCACCAGTGTGAGGAGAATCCAGATGAGCGGCAGCTTCAAAACCAGAACTGCCGCAATGGCGCAAGCCATGAATACCATGGCGTGAATACTGCGGTGCAAGGGATAGGCCATTTTGATGGCCATGGCGACGATCAGCCCTGCGGCTGCTGAGGAGACGCCGCGAAATGCATCTTGAACGGGCCCGATGTGCCCATAGGCATCATACAGCATGGCAAGCAGAATGACGATGATGACCGGCACGAACAGAATGCCGGAAACGGCCGCAATGGCTCCGCGGAGTCCGGCGAAACGAGCGCCGACGCAAATCGAGACACTGGTGATATTGGGGCCCGGAAGAAACTGGCAGAGTGAGACGATATTGGTGAACTCCTCATCCGTCAGCCAGCGTCTTTGTTCCACCAGCATGCGTCTTGCCCATGGCAGGACACCTCCAAAGCCTGAAAGCCCGACTGAGCAGAACGCCGTGAAGAGCTCAAGGCATCCGACGCGAAGCTTGAGAGGGGCTGCTTCGGAGGAGGGGACTTGCAGCATCGGTATCCTACGCCTTACGTCCAGCCGGGTTTGTCAGCATGTCGAGCATCGACAGAACATCGTCGATGCCCAATTCGTGGAAGCGGCTCGCCTTTTCGATGATTGTTTCAGTCTGATCGGAGCCAAGGACGGCGCTCAGGCAATCTCGTGCCTTGCCGACGAGACGCTCGGGCTCTGCGTGGCGTCCCCAAATTCCCGGAGGACCATCGCAGAAGCCGCTGATGGTCTGACCATTGTCGAGCTCAATCTCGACAGCGAGACTCATCTGGTCAAAGCGTCCCTTCCGATCGGGGTCGACCTGGATCTCAACCCGTTCGAGCAATGCGCAGACATCAGGCGCGAAACGACGTTCGTCGGTGAAGCTGCGAACTGTTACGGATCCATCGAGGATCGCCACTGCAGCCGTGTATTGAAAGCTGAACTTTCCGGCGAGGCCCGTGGCAGGTGCCGAGCGATGAACGTAGGGCATCGGCGGCGAGATGATGCGAATGCGCTTGATGCTGGTATCCGGCGGCAGCGTCTTGCGCGCGTTCAATGCGGCCGTGATGACGAAGTGAGTGCCGTACTGGCTGGGATAGAACTTGAATGCCGGCCCAGGCTCCACGATGTGGAGCCTGTCCGCTGGTTTCGTCAGCCATTCAGGCGCGAAGGAATTGCCGAAAAAGGCCTTGCCGAAGCCGCGCGCACCTGACAACGCATCGGCATCCGCCGTGAATCCTCGAGCCGCTAGAACGGCCGCTTCAAGCCCTGCCGCTGCAGCGCCGCCGCAATGGAGCGCCTTGGTCATGCTCCCGACATTGGCCAGGATGCCCCCCGCTCGCGAGGCCGCAATACCGATAGCATGTGAAAGGCCAGGGGCGTCGAGCCCCAGCAGCATCCCGCACGCGACCGCGCTTCCGATGGGGCCGACTGCACCAGGCGGGTGAAACTGCAGGTGCGCGGGTTCGAACTGTCCCGAGGCAAGGCGCAATCTCGCCTGCGCCTCGATTCCAAGGGCAAGGGCGGTGAGGATATCGATCGCGCAGGGAACTCGACCCCCGACGCTTGCGTGCCGACGGGCCAGCATCTCCGTAAGAGCAAGAATGGCAGGAAGCGTTGTGGACAGGGCATGGTTCGCAGGATTCCACATAGGCTCGTAGTCGAGGACATGCATCGCTGCGCCATTGGCGCGCGCGGCATCCGTTCCGGATACGCGGGCTGAATGTCCGATCAACGTGGCGACCGGCGTACTTCCTGCCTCGATAGCCAATTGTGCCAGAATCCGAGGTCCGCGTTCCCGTGCGCCGAGGGCGGCAACCGCGAGCCCATCAAGAAGGAGCTCCCGCGCAGCCTTGCTCGCGGCAACGTCAAGGCCCTGACTCCAGAGTTCGAGAAGAGACTCGGCGAAGAGCAGGGTCATATTCGAGCCGGCAGGATCATGATCCTCGTAGGATTTAGCCCCCTGACGCGCTGCGGATGCCATGGGTTACCGACCTTTCCTGTAGAGAACAGCTCCCTCGAAGAGACGGCGAGCCGTTCGATAAACCGCGCCATATTCCGCATGCAGATTTTCCGCCGACCCGGTGCCGCTTACCTTGGCGTCCACAACGGTAACGCCTGATGGATGAGCAATCCGGATCGGCTCATCTGTTGCATGCGCAAGAACATTCGGAACGCTGCCTGGAATGCGGGCCGCGACGGCAAGGCAAAGCGCGCCTGTTATCGGCACGGCTCTATGAGGTTGCCCTATGGAGATCATGCGCACAAGAATGGACATATCCGAAGGCGTAAGGGAACGACCGGACAAAGTCGTCATGGCCCGCGGAGCCGCCACGATGGCGACTTTGGGAATGCTTGGCACCCGGCCGGCCTCATCAATGTCCTTGGCAATTCCCATGTGCACCGATGCGGCGCAGCGGATGGCCTCCATCCTGTCAAGGAAGACCGGATCGGCCTCCAGCGCATCGGGGAGTTCGTCGCCGCGTTTGCCAAGGTCAGCCGCATTGACGAACACGCAAGGATTGGCGGCGTCGACCAGGGATGCATTGATCACGCCGATCCCCGGAACCTCAAGCCTGTTAAGTGCGGATCCGGAGGGAAGAAGTCGGCCGGTCTTCGCTCCGCCAGGATCGGTGAACTCAAGGCGGATCGGGGCGGCGGAGCCTGCCACGCCGTCAATGGACAGGTCTCCATCGACAACGGCTGCGCCGTTCTCAACGCGAAATCGTGAAACGATGATTTTGGATGTGTTGGTATTATGGATGCGGACCATGGCCTCCCCATCCCCCGGGGGCGGCACAAGCCCTTCCTCGACGGCAAACGGCCCAATGGCGGATGACATGTTCCCGCAATTGGCGCTGAAGTCCACCGAAGCATCGCGCACCGAGATCTGGGCGAATGTGTAATCAACATCCGCATCGGGCCGAGACGGAGGGCCCACGACACAGATCTTGGAGAGCGACGAAATTCCTCCGCCCATTCCGTCCAGCTGACGGCCGTTCGGATCCGGCGAGCCCATCACACTGAGGAAGATGGTGTCCCACTCTCGGCGATCCGCCGGAAGGTCCTCTTGCCGAAAGACAACGGCCTTGGACGTGCCACCGCGCATGAAGGATGCTCGAATCCGTGCCTGTGTCACGTTAAAACCTCATGGCTTCATCATGGTGAGACTAGGTTTTCGTTGACGCGCTAAGAAAAGGCGCCTGATGGGATTAAGGATGGCTCAGCTTCCGGTATAGCGAGCTTCCAGCGCATCAAACGCCTCCTTGGCGACAACACGTTGGCGCTCGGAAAAGCTCGCCAGCTTCTCTTCAGCGCCGGATAGGGAGCCTTGCTCCTTCAGGTGCCTGAGGATGTCCTGCACCGCGCGGATAGTCGCCTGAAGTGCGGCATTTGCATAAAGAGCAACTGCAAAGCCGAGTTCGCGCAATTCGTCGATCGTCAGAAGAGGCGTCCGGCCGCCGATGACCAGGTTCGCCAGCTGCGGAGCCGGCAACTGAGCAATGGCTCGCAACTCCTCTACCGATTCCGGAGCTTCGACGAAGATGATGTCAGCTCCCGCTTCCGTCATGGCGTGCGCCCGTTCGAGCGCCCGCTCGAAACCTTCGACGGCTCTTGCGTCGGTTCTCGCGATCAGAAGAAGATTCTGATCCTGCCTCGCGTCGAGTGCTGCGTGGATTTTGCCGATCATTTCCGGCAGAGGCACAACTCCCTTTCCGGAGAAGTGGCCGCACTTCTTCGGAAAGATCTGGTCCTCGAGCTGGAGCGCCGCCGCTCCGCTGCGCTCCAGGAGTTTGACGGTGCGGTATACATTCAGCGAATTGCCGAAGCCTGTGTCGATGTCGACAATCAGCGGCAGCGAGCACACATCCGTGATTCTCGCCGCAGTCTCAGCGAGTTCCGTCACGGTGACGAGGCCGAGGTCGGGCATGCCGAGATAAGTGTTGGCCAAGCCTGCGCCGGTCAGATAGGCAGCCTCGAAGCCTAGATCCTCGATGATCCGCGCGTTGAGAGCATTTGCCGCGCCGGGAACGAGAAGGGCGTTCCGCTGCTCGACCAACTGCTTCAAGCGAACTCTGGCTCCAGAGGGTGATTGCGACGTCGTTTTTTGGTGAAACATGCTGCTTGCCATTCTGTCCGCTAAGCTCGCTTGGCCTCCCGGCCGCGAGTTTGCCGTTCTGATCTGTCTTATAGGAGGGCCCTGCCTCCCAGTCAACTGTTGACAGTTCGCTGTATGCTGCTAGCCTAACCTCTAGGGCATACAAGATAAACAATTCTGCTCAGTGTTACGGAGGAACGCTCTAATGATGAAATCGAGCTGGTATTCGAAGGCCAAGTCATGGCTCACGGGTGGGGCTATTGCAGCCACTGCTCTGGCGGCGGCCCTGTCCTCACCGGTCAAGGCTCAGTCTTGGGACGATACGGTGGCTGCCGCCAAGAAAGAGGGAAAGGTCGTCTTCTATAACAACCTGCAGCCCAACGGCATCGAGCCATTGCTGCAGAAATTCCGTGACAAATATCCCGAGATCCAGACGGAGCAGATCCGTCTTGGCAGCAATCCGCTCATCGAGCGGTTCCAGACCGAGTTCAATTCCGGTCGTCACATCGCCGACGTTTTCATCACCTTCCCGGACGAGCGCGTCACCGAGGGCATGAAACAGGGTTGGATGGCGCAGTGGACGCCGCCGGAACTGTCCAACTTTCCTGCCGGCGTGAACCAGAACAACATGCTCTTCACGCTGCAATATGCGCGTGAGGCCATTATCTGGAACAAGGGGCTCGTGAAGGATTCCGAGGCTCCCAAGGAATGGGCTGATCTTTTTGATCCCAAATGGAAGGGCAAGGTGGGCATGAACCCGCCCTGGCGGTCAGTGTCGATCCAACAGATCGTAGCCTTCTGGGAGGATAAAGGCTTCCCCGATGCTGCCGAGAAGCTCAAGGCGAATGAGGTTCGCTTCTTCGAAGGGTCGGGGGGCATCATCCAAGCGGTGATCCGCGGTGACGTGCGCGTTGCAGAATTGACGGACCTTCCTCTCAACCCGCTGCTCGAAGACGGCGCCCCTATCGGGTACGTCTACCCGAAGTCCGGCACGACCTCCTCGGCCAACGTAGCGTTCGTTGCCAAGAATGCGCCTCATCCGAATGCGGCCCGTGTCTTCCTCAACTGGCTCATGACCAAAGAAGGACAGGAGGCACTTCAGCAATATGGCGGTCTGTCCGTCACCCGGAACGGGATCCCGCCGCTATCTAAGCTCCCTGCGACCTCTCAGCTCTCAAATGTCGTGAGCGGAGAAGAAATTCTGACCCCTGAGCGGCAGAAGAAGATCGTCGAGCATTGGCGCACTGTTTTCGGCGTCCGCTAAGATGAAAAACGCGATGGCCGCATGGCAGACATGCGGCCATTTCCATCATTGGCGAGAAGAGTTGGGAATTGAACAATGACCGATAAGGCGATCACCGCGACCGCCGATGAGTTCGTGACCGGGAAGGTCAGGCGACGGCAATCACACGATCGTGTGCTCAATGCTGTATACGTTGCGACATATGCCATTGTGATATTGCTTGTCGCAATTCCCATTGCGGCCCTCATTTACGGCAGCCTGCGCACCAGCGCTCCGGGAATCGAAGGGGAGTGGACCCTTCAAAATTATGCAAACCTCTTTTCCGGAGGTGTTCTGTCGACCATCGCCACGACGCTTTGGATCGGACTTCTTTCCTCCGCTTTCTGCATCGTCATCGGAACGGCGATCGCCCTTGTGGTGCATCGCACAGACTTCAAATACGGCAATATCATCACGGCGCTGATCGGACTTGCCTTCTACTTCCCTTCATTCATTCTCGCGATGGCCTGGATCATCATCGGCGCGCCCGGTGGCATCTTCAACGCGGTCGTGGACGATGTGCTGGGATTGCCATGGCTTCGGATCGACATCTATACGACCCTCGGCATCGTCATCGTCATGGTGCTGCACCAAGTGCCATTCGTCTATCTGACGATGCGCGGACCGATCCTCAGCATGGATGGAATCTATGAGGAGGCAGCCCGCACCTCGGGCGCTAAGCCCCATGCGGTCTTGTTCAGGGTGACTCTGCCGCTTCTAAGCTATTCCCTGATCTCGAGCTTCATTCTCACCTTCATTATCACCATTGAGCAGTTCGCAATTCCGGCTCTCATCGGCATTCCGGGCCAGGTGACCATGCTGGCGACCCAGCTCTACCTCCTTGTCCGGTTTTCGCCGGCAGATTATGGGCTGGCTGCCGCCGTGGGCATTGCTCTCAGCGCCATTACCGGAAGCGCGATCTGGGCTCAGCGACGGGTCACGCGGACCGGGCGTCTGACCACGATCACCGGCAAGGCCGGACGGGCGACACCTATTCCGCTCGGACGCTGGAAGTGGGCTGCCTATATTCTCTGCTTCGGCTTCGTGTTCCTCGGTCTTCTCCTGCCGATGGTGATCCTCGTCTATACATCCTTGCTGAAGTGGTTCACGGCCAATCCCATGACCGGCATGTACACCCTGCGGAACTACATGTTCATTTGGGAAAGCGCATCGACCATGCGCAGCTTCTGGAACACGTTGATCGTATCGGGGGTTGGCGCGGCCATCGGCGTGGTTCTCGGCCTTCTCTGCTCTTACTTCACCCTGCGGCTGAGGCCGACCGGGTATAGAGGGCTCGACTTCATCGCGAGTCTTCCCTTCGGAGTGCCGGGCATCGTTTTGGGCCTTGGACTTCTGTGGGCCTATGCCTATCTGCCGATCCCGCTTTACGGCACGCTTGCCCTGATGATCATGGCCTTCGTTACGCGCTTCCTGCCGTATGCGACCGAGACGATCGGCGGCCAACTGGTCCAGATCGATAAGAGCCTGGAGGAGGCTGCCTGGGTCGGCGGAGCAACGCGGCTCGGTTCGGTTTTCAAGATCCTGCTGCCTCTTGCGCGGCCGTCGGTGCAGGGAGCCTATTTCCTGCTGTTCATGGCCTTCTTCCGTGAAATCTCGTCGGCGATCCTCCTCTACTCCGCCACGACCTCCGTGGTGTCCATTTCGATCTGGTCGTTCTTCGAACAGGCGAATTGGGGCCTTGCGAGTGCACTGTCGGTGGTCGCAACCGTCATCATCTTTGCAGCAATGTCGCTCATCATCTGGCTGATGCCATCTGCACGGCGCGGCTGAGAGAAAGTGTAAGGAAACGCCATGAGCATCGTCGTTCAGAATCTCGTCAAGCGCTATGGTGCCCTGACCGTGGTCCACGGCATCTCATTTCAGGTTGCCAGAGGAGAATTCGTCAGTCTGCTGGGCCCGTCAGGCTGCGGCAAGACAACGACCCTCAGGTGTATCGCTGGGCTGGAGGATGCCAATAATGGCATGATCAGGATCGGGGACGAGGTCGTCTCCGCACCTGAGCAGGGCGTTCTGATCCCGCCGCATGAGCGCAACATCGGCATGGTGTTCCAATCCTACGCGATCTGGCCCCATATGTCGGTGGCCCAGAACGTCGGATTCCCGCTCACGATCCGCAAGGTTCCGGCTGCCGATGTGGCCAAACAGGTCGATGAAGCGTTGGAAGTCGTGGGGATGCGCCACCTGAAGGACCGCCAGCCATCACAGCTTTCGGGCGGTCAGCAGCAGCGCGTGGCCTTGGCGCGGGCCATCGTGGGGCAACCGAAGGTTCTCCTCTTCGACGAGCCACTCTCCAACCTGGACGCCAAGCTGCGCGAAGGAACGCGGTCCGAGATCCGCCGTCTCCAACGTGAACTCGGGGTCGCTGCCGTCTACGTGACTCACGATCAGGAGGAGGCGTTGTCCATGTCAGATCGCGTCATCGTGATGGAATCCGGCAGGATCATGCAGGTCGGCGAGCCCAAGGATCTCTATCGTCGGCCGGTCAACCGCTTCGTTGCCGACTTCGTCGGGCGGGCGAGTTTCATCGACGTGACCCCAAGCCCAGATGGCCGGACCTGGGTCACGCCTGACGGCACGCGGATTCAGCTGGATGCTTCCAATCTCAGTGCCAATGGTCAGTACCAGGCCATGTTGCGACCCGAGGCCATTCATTTGTCGGATGCAAGCCGGGGGGCGGCATATCATGAGTCGGTGAACCAGCTGAGAGGCCGCGTGGAGGAGGGGCACTACATGGGGGCCTACACGGAGTATTTCGTGAGGGCCGGCGGAACCATCGTGAAGGTGCATTCCGCGCTCGATTTTATGCCCGGAGCGGACGTGAGGATCAGCTTCGCGCCAGCAGACTGCCACCTTGTCGCCGTGCCTGAGAAGACAGCCAAGGCGGCCTGACGCCATTCTCTGATGGCGTCAGGACTATCCATTTCACGAATTCCATCATCGAAGCGCTTCAGCTGGACGTCAGGCGCTCGATGGCTTCAGCATGAGTACGCCGATGCAACTCCAAGAGATCGCTCGCATTTTGCGCAGCAAGAACGCTGGTCCCTGTCTCGTCACCTTTGATCTGATCTTCGACCGTCCTGAGGATTTCGAACGCGTCCGTTCGCAGGTGGCGCACTTGCGGTCCGAGGTCGCGGCCCGCTATGGCCGCTCCGAGAACGAGGTCCGGGTCATCGATTATGCGCCCGCCCAGGCGGTGAAGATCACGATTCCCCGCGCTATCATGTCGGGGGATCCGGGAGATCGCGATGTCTATGGCGCGCAGCAGCATGCACCGTTGCTGGAGATTGAAGTATGAGCGCCATCGAACGCCTCATGGATGAGTTCTCCGGCGGACGCCGCCGGCCGCTTCGCATTCTCGGAGCCTCGGGGCAACTGGGTTATGGAATTCCGACGCCGGCGCTCAATGAAGGCTTGCGCCGCAACCCCGATATGATCGGGTGCGACATGGGTTCCATCGACATCGGCCCGCACTATCTGGGGAGCGGTACGATGGCGCCGACGCGGGTGGGTGCCAAACGAGACCTGCGCAAGGTGCTGAAAGCCGCGCGACAGCTCAACATTCCCTTGATTATCGGCTCCGCCGGCTCTGCCGGAGCCGCCCCGCATCTCCAACAGACCGTCGATCTCGTGCGGGAGATTGCCCGCGAAGAGAGGCTTCATTTCAGGATGGCCGTCATTCCGGCGGACATTCCGCGGGAGGCCGTGAAAGCTGCAATCAGGGCAGGGCGCGTCCATTCTCTGGATACGATGCCGGATCTCACCGAAGAAGAGGTCGACGCCACAACCAACCTTGTCGGCCAGATGGGTGTCGAGGCGTTCCGCAGAGCCTTGATGGCCGGAGCCGATGTGGTTATTGCGGGCCGGGCTTGCGACACCGGCATTTTCGCGGCCGTTCCCATCATGCTGGGCTTCCCGGCGGGCATCGCAACCCACATGGCGAAGATCGTCGAATGCGCGTCGCTCTGCTGCATTCCGGGCGGGCGCGATACCATTCTGGCGACCTTGGACGATGAAGGCTTCGATCTCGAAAGCATGGCACCCAACCGTGCGGCGACACCGAGTTCCGTGGCTGCCCACAGTCTCTATGAACAGGCTGATCCTTACGAGATCCGCGAGCCGGCCGGCCGCATCGATCTAAGAAACGTCACGTATACCGCACTCGATTCCCGAAGGACACGGGTCGCCGGTGCTGTCTTCGAACCAGCCCAGCGGCTGACCATCAAGCTCGAGGGCGCACGATCAGTGGGATTCCGGGCGCTTCTCCTGTGTGGCGCTGCCGATCCTCGCTTCATTGCACGATACGAGATGATTCTGGAGAGCGTGAAGGCGGTCGTCCGCGATCTCGTCTGCGAGGACACCGAGGAGGATTACAAGCTGTTCTTCCGCATTTATGGCGCGGATGGCGTCCGGGACTGGGGAACGGCTCCGGACCCGCTGCCTCGGGAGGTTTTCATCCTGGGCGAGTGCATTGCCCCCAGCGCAGAGAGGGCAGAGGAGGTCGTCAGAACGACCAAGCAATACCTACTCCATCATGGGTATGAGGGGCGTATCTCGACGGCCGGCAATCTGGCATTTCCCTTCACTCCGCCCGAGGTCGTGACAGGCTCAGCTTATCGTTTCAATGTGTTCCACCTCATGGAGGTCGACGACATGGTCAGCCTCTTCCCTGTCGAGATCGAAGAGCTGTAGAAACGGTTCAATCTCAGCGGAGAGTTCAATGCGCATTGCGATCCTCGACGATTACCAGCGTGTCGCTCTCCAGTATGCAGACTGGGACACGCTCGGACCGGACTACGACATCCAGGTGTTCGATCGCAACCTCTCGTCCATCGATGAGGCCGCGGATACGCTGGCGGACTTCGATGTCTTATGTCTCATGCGTGAGAGGATGCCGCTGCCGCGAGAACTGATCGAGCGCTTGCCTCGTCTCAAGCTCGTGATCGTGACCGGTGCCCGAACCCGCACCATCGACTTGGAAGCGGCAGCCCAACACGGAGTGACTGTCTGCCATACTCACCCGGGAGAATCGCAATATGCGACGCCTGAGCTCGCATGGGGGCTCATTCTCTCCTGTGCCCGCTCAATTCCGGAGGAGCATCGCCATGTCCGGGAGGGAGGATGGCAGGAAACCATCGGTCTCTCCCTGGGCGGCAAGACGCTCGGCCTCCTTGGCCTAGGCAAGCTGGGGAGCCGCATGGTGCCCATCGCGCGGGCCTTCGGCATGGATGTCGTCGCATGGAGCCAGAATCTCACTGAGGAAAAGGCTGCATCTTTTCAAGCCAGGCACGTCGACAAGGACGAACTGTTTCGCATCTCGGACGTGGTATCGATCCATCTGATCCTGAGCGAGAGAACCCGCGGGCTCGTGGGCGCTCACGAGTTCGGGTTGATGAAGCCGTCCGCCATCCTCGTGAATACGTCCCGCGGTCCGATCATCGACGAGGAAGCGATGGTCCAGGCCTTGCAGACCCGGCGGATTCGTGCGGCGGGCCTCGATGTATTCAACCAGGAGCCGCTCCCTCCCGAGCATCCCTTGCGGACAATTCCGAACGCTGTGCTGACGCCCCATCTCGGCTATGTCACGGAGGGGGCCTACCGGGCCTTTTTTGAAGACACCGTTGATGGCATTGCGGCCTGGCGGGCAGGCAATCCGGTGCGTGTGCTCGCATCACCTGCCTAGACCGAACTCGAAAGATCTCATCCATTCTAATTGGCTATTCTGTATGCTGGTGAGCCACGACGGGGCTCAACCAGCGTACACACGTCAGCTCTTTGGTGGATGGCGCACAGGAATCAGGCGCGCCGATCATAGCGAAGGGCATTCGCGAGCTGTTCGACTGAGATTGTATCGAGCTGTAAAACAGCATCCCGGATTTCTTCCGCCTTCGAACGCGACACCCCAAGCGATGCCGAGGCCATGAATTTCTCTACGACACCTTCAAGCGGCAGAGCCCGCTCTCCTGCGCCACTGTTGACCCTGACATGTCGTGTCAGCTGGCGCCCGTCACGGGTCGTCACCCGTACGCCTCCCGAGAAAAATTTCGGGAAGGCGGAATCCGGATCCGCGTGGCAGCGGACCCGCGTGGCCAGATCCCGAACCTGAGGATCGGCGAGCGCATCAGCCTGGAGTTCGGGAAGGCCGAACCTGCCCTTGATGAGGCATGTCGCGACAACGAATTGCGCGCTGAACTTGGCCTCGTAATCAGTTGTCGGACGCTCCTTCGAGCTTGCTGGCTCCGCGATGATGTGAAGTGTATCCTTCGGCAAAAACGCCTCGACTTCCGTAATGTCATCCGGATTGAGTTCCCGATGAAGCTCGATTGCGGCATCCGCGCAGCCATGAATGAAGTGGCAGACCGGATAGGGTTTGATGGCGGTGTCGGCGAAATGCCAATACTCACCGAGCCGGTCGCTCATCCAGCTCAGATCCACATCCTTCGCATATTCGTGAAGGTGAGTCTGGAAAAGGCCGAACTTGCCCTCATAGGGGCGCGATGGACCCACGAAGCCGTTCTCCGACAAACGCGCGGCCGTGATGCCAGCGACAGCGGCCCAGCCTGGATGAAAGCGTTTGGTCCACGCGCCCTCTTCAAGGAAGACTTGGATCCCTGCCGCCGTACTGGCCGCAATGCCCTGGGCGGCCACGATACGCTCGGTGGACAGGCCGAGGAGCTTTGAGGCAATGATGCTGGAGCTGAAATGGGCGACAACTCCGGTCGCATGGAATCCGACATGGTGGAATCCGCCTTTGACAGATCCGCCGATTCGAACCGCAGCCTCCATGCCGGCCGCATAGGCCGTGAGCAGCGATTGACCGCTTGCCTTCAGAGACTCTGCAAAAGTCAGTGCGCAAGGCAAGCATGCAGCCGTCGGATGAACGATGCTGGTAAGATGCGTATCATCGAAATCCAGTCCATGGATGAGAACTCCGTTCGCCAGAGCCGCGTCGCGGACAGGCAGGCGTTCAGCGCGCCCGATCACGGAGCAGGGGCCGCTTCCGCCCAGCGCAACCGCTCCGGCAACAACCCTTTCAGCATAGTCATAGGCATTCGATGCGAGGCCAACGCCCAATGCATCGAGAATAAGCATTTTGGCTCGATCGATGGCAGAGGCGGGAATGTCTCCGTACTGCAGATCCGCCGTGAACCGCGCCAAGCTGCTCGCTGGCCCATTGGATGAGGCAACCTCGGCATTGTGACGAACGTGGAGCATGGGGCATCCAATCTTTGTGACTTCGCGATGTTGCATTGACAGCACTCGTTATGTAAAATGTCAACAGTTTACGCAATCTTGCAATTCGGTGTCGTTCATGCTTAAATGCACGGAGTTCACATCGACGTCGTGGTGAGAAGGCTTGGGTGAAGCGATCAACTTAAATACGGAGCGTTGATCCCAGACAGTGCGCCTGATCACGCGCCAAAAGCGTGTAACGTGTTGATGTCCTGGTTATTTGTCGGTTTCTATTGCCAGAAAGGTCCGGCGCTCATAGGAGAGGGCGCAATCCACGGCTTCCACTCGGCAGTCTATTAGGGTAACAGAATTTCCTATGAGCGATCTTTTGAACAGCAGGGTTCAGGCCCAATCCTTGGTAGACGTCGTGGCCGAACGACTCGAGGCCGCTATCATCAGCGGAGAGCTTGCTCCAGGCAGCAAGATCAGTGAGCAGGCCCTTGCGAAATCTCTCGGGGTGAGCCGTGGACCTTTACGGGAGGCCATCCGACGGCTCGAGGGGCGCAAGCTCCTTCAGAGAACGCCGAACATTGGCGTGCGCGTGGCGGCCCTGTCGGTCTCTGACCTGTCCGATATTCTTGTCGTTCGCGAAGCCCTGGAGGGGATTGCTTGCGGCTTGGCGGCGCAGCGAATGACCGATGAAGAGATCGCTGGTCTTGAAGCTCTGCTGAAGGAGCATGGCTCGCGCAAGAGCATCCAGGTTGGGGCAGGCTATTATCAGGAAAGCAAGGATTTCGACTTCCATTTCCGGATCGTGAAGGGAAGCCGCAACGAGCGCCTGATCCAAATGCTGTGCGGTGATCTGTACGATCTGCTGCGTGTCTACCGCTATAAGTCCAGTACCTTGCGGGGGCGCGCGAGAAATGCCTTCGAGGAGCACAAGGAAATCGTCGCTGCCCTCGCTAAGCGCGATCCAGAACTCGCAGAACAGAAGATGCGCGCGCATATCCGCAATGCACGGCTCCACGTTGAGGCGCAACTTGGAGCCTCCTCGGAGGAGGGTGGGCCAACTTCATCCGTCGAGATGCCGCCCGCTCCAAAGAAGGTCTCACGGCGCAGTTCCAGGCCGCCAGTGGCCTAGCGCATCGTGCGGAAAAGTGGACCCGGTTTTCCGCTCAAACGATGCGCTGCTTAGAAAGGAAGCATCGGATGCGTCCCAAAAAATGCAAATCCACCTTTCTCGTCCGATGCTCTAGCGCCGAGCTCTGCAGAGAGCGGGTTTAAAGATCGCTGCCATCTGAACGCATCGAGCCGCGCCGGAATCCGGCGCGGCTCGATGCGTTTTGGCTCATGCTGCCAATGCGTTTCCGTCTGCCCTGATCCGAACTTGGTGCAATGCAGGAAGCATTGCAATGCGGGAACCTTTCCTGTAGAAAACTGACAACTGTCTACAGTTGGCGGTAATGCTCCTGGTGAGGGCAAGAACAGAAAGATGACCGGTTGCTGGACCCTTGTCCAGCAGGCCAGGCGCGGAGGAAACGAGGAAGACCATGGAAGAATATGATGTTGTCGTCGTCGGTGCCGGTAATGCTGCATTAGCAGCCTCCGTATCCGCCAAGGAGAACGGGGCGGAGCGGGTTCTGGTGCTCGAGAAGGCACCTCGTGAGATGCGAGGCGGGAACACCCATTGGAGTGGCGGAGTGCTGCGCTTCGCCTTCGACGATCCCCGAGAGATCGCGCCCCTTGTCCCCGGAGCGGACGAGAAATACGAGAACTTCTACGAAGGTATCGCGCCCTACACGAAGGAAGATTATCACGGTGACCTGATGAGGGTGACGAGCGGGCGGACAGATCCCGTTCTCTCGAAAGTCCTCGTCAACAATTCCAAGGATACGGTCTTCTGGATGAACAAGACCGGCCGCGTGAAAATGGAGCCGGCGATCACCCTGTCCGCCGTCAGAAAAGACAACGTGATGATCTGGGCGCGTGGTCTCGTCGTTCGAGCGGAGCATGAGGGAGTCGGTCTGTCCCGGAGCTGGTTTGCGACGGCGGAGCGGATGGGGATCGATATCCAGTATGGCGCCGCTGCGATCGAGCTATGTCTTAATGAAAAAGGGCGCGTCAACGGCGTCAAAGTTCGTGACAACGAAGGCATTCGTACGATCCGCACGAAATCGGTCGTGCTCGGCTGCGGCGGGTTCGAAGCCAACGTGCAGATGCGCACTCAGCATATCGGGCCTCTGGTCGGGGCCGCCAAAGTGCGTGGAACGCCTCACAATCAAGGCGACGGCCTGCGTATGGCCATGGCGATCGGTGCGATGCCGTGGGGCCAATGGAGCGGCTGCCACGCTACGCCCATCAGTGCGGATTGGGGCGAGTTCGCTCCTCGCGAGCTGACGGATCGCAGCAACCGCCTGAGCTATGTCTATGGCGTGATGCTCAACCGTCGTGGGCGCCGCTTCGTGGATGAGGGTGAGGATGGGGCGCTCTTCACTTATGCAAAGTTCGGGCGGGCGATCCTCGCCGAGCCTGGCGGAAAGGCTTATCAGATCTTCGACTCGAAGGTCGTCCATCTTCTCGAGCCGCGCTACGAAACCAGCACGCCGATCGTGTCCGATACGCTTGAAGGGCTTTTGGAACAGCTCGATATCGACGACAAGGAGCAGGCGCTGAAAACGCTGCTCGAGTATAATGCAGGCGCCCGTGATCCCCAGGACGGATACGATCCGACCCGCAAGGACGGGCTGCGGTCCCGCGGCCTCAATCCCGAGAAGACGAACTGGGCGCTGCGGATCGATAAGCCGCCATATTATGCCTATAGCGCGACCGGCGGCATCACGTTCACTTTCGGCGGCCTGAAGGTCGACGAGAATGCGCAGGTGATCGGGACCGATTGGCGGCCTATCCCGGGGCTCTTCGCCTGCGGCGAAATGGTCGGCGGTCTGTTCTATGACAACTACCCGGCTGGAACCGGTCTTGTCTCCGGAGCCACATTCGGCCGCATCGCCGGCCGGAATGCTGCCACACGATCATGAGGAGGCGCTCATGAACGACATAAACCAACTGGCACAGATATCCCTAGCGGCGCGCCTTGCCGAGAAAATCCGTAGCTTCAACAAGCAGCAGGTGACGAAAAAGGCGCTTCAGCAGGCCAAGACATGCTTTCTCGATACGGTGGGCGTGACTTTGGCAGGCATCCCGGAGGACTGCACTCAGATCCTGCTGCGGACGCCCGGTGTGGCCGAGGCTCCCGGCAGCTCCCTGATCTTCGGTACGGATCGGCGCACGAGTGCGCTCGATGCAGCTCTGATCAATGGAACGGCCTCTCACGCTCTGGATTACGACGATTTCAACAGCGTCTTCGGCGGGCATCATTCGGTGCCCCTCGTGGCGGCTCTCCTGGCGGTCGCCGAGGAGCGGAAGTATTCCGGCGAGGAGGTCCTTCTCGCCTACATCGTCGGGGTGGAAACCGAGCTCAAGCTCGCTCGCGCCGTCCACTTCCACCACTACGACAAAGGGTGGCATCCCACCGCGACGCTTGGAACCTTCGGGGCCGCGGCTGCAATGTCCTATCTGATCGGGCTGGACCAGCAGAAAACCACGATGGCTCTTGCCATCGCTGCTTCGCTCGCAAGCGGCATCAAGGCCAATTTCGGCACCATGACCAAGCCGCTTCATGTCGGGCAGTGCGGGCGCAACGGGCTGCTTGCAGCGTTGCTTGCCGAAAACGGCTTCGATGCCAATCCCTCGGTTCTTGAGCACCATCAGGGCTTCCTGAACGTTTTCAACGGACCTGGAACATTCGATGCAGAGAAACTCTTCGCCGGCTGGGCGGAGCCACTCGAGATCGAGAGTTCAGATGTCGGCTTGAAGCAGTTCCCATGCTGCGGAAGCACGCATCCTGCCATCATGATGATGCTGAACCTGGTTCGCGAGGAGGGGATCACGGCAGACGATGTTACCCGGCTCGAGGTTCTCCCTCACGGACGTCGGCTGCGCCACACCAACACGCCGCATCCGAAAACTCCCGTTGAGGCGAAGTTCAGCGTTCAATATGTCGTGGCGCGCGCCCTATTGGATGGAGCTGTCCGTCTCAAAGACTTCGAGGGAGAGGCTCACAATGAGCCCACGATCCGCCGTCTTCTTCAAATCACGGAGGCGCGTCCCCATCCCGACATGGCCGACGATGCCGCAGAGCAGTGGGGCGCTGAAGTGATCGTGGAGCTCAAGGACGGTCGCATGCTGTCAAGGCGGGTGGATAATCTGGTCGGGCGCGGCGGTGATAATCCCATGAGTTCGGATGAGCTGTGGGAGAAGTTCGAGGACTGTGCGAGTCGCTCATTGCCGCGGGAGCAGATTGCTCCGCTCTTCGAGCGGCTGGAGACCCTTGAGTCCGTTGCGGATATTGGTCAATTGACCCGCCTGCTCCAAGTGAGCAGCCTTCGGGGGGCTCGAAAGGTCGAAGCGCCGGTTTCCTTTGCAAACAGAACGGAGCAGGAAGCACCCGAGACGACCTGGGTGCCGTAAGAAAGCGATTGCATGCGCCAGGGCTGAGGTTTTCGGATAAGTTATTTGAAAACCTCGGCGGAACAGATCAGCCACAGCCTCGTGGCTGATCAAAATATGGGAGGTCATCAAGGATCTCATGGTTGCGATTCATGAGGATACTCAGGACCAGACCGGTTATGGGCCTTGGCGGCCCATGGAGACGGCCCCGAAGGATGGCAAGGAAATTTTGTGCTTCACGAAATATGGAGATTACGAGATTTCCCATTGGCGGGCGGTCACCCAATGCTGGGTCAGCAAGCGCGGTTTCTTCGTTGAGGCCAGCTGTTGGTGCCCTTTGCCGAAACCGCCCGCTCACACTGAGGCGCAAGCAGATTCTCCCCGGAACAAAGAACCTCCCTCTTCATAAAGGTCTAGCCTATGCGCATAGCGATCCTTGATGATTATCAGGCATCAGCTCTCAAACTGGCGGATTGGAGCAGCATTCCCAATGCCGTCGTCGTGCCGTTCACGGACCACGTCCATGAGGAGAAGCAACTCATCGATCGTCTGAGCGAGTTCGATGCCGTTCTCAGGATTCGCGAGCGGACGGAGTTTCCCCGTTCAACGCTGGAGCGATTGCCGAAGTTGAAGTTGCTCCTGGCGACCGGCATGCGCAATGCGCGCTCGATCGATCTTCCAGCAGCCCGGGATCTCGGCATCACGGTGTGCACGACTGAGGCCTATCATCAAACCACCGTGGAGATTACCTGGGGCTTGATCCTGATGCTCATGCGCCGGATGTCCCTCGAGGCGGCTTCGTTGCGGAACGGCGGCTGGCAGTTGGGCCTTGGACTGGGCTTGGCCGGCAAGACACTCGGCATCCTCGGCCTGGGAAACATGGGCCAGCCCGTCGCCCGGATCGGACAGGGCTTCGGCATGCGGGTCGTCGCCTGGAGTCCCAACCTGACGCCTGAGAGGACCGCACCACACGGGGTCGAATGCGTGTCCAAGGAGGAGTTATTTGCCGACTCGGACGTGATCACGATCCACATTCCCCACAGCGACACAACAGAGGGTATCGTATCGGCTGCCGATATCGCCAAGATGAAGCGCTCCGCTTTTCTCATCAACACGTCGCGCCCGAGGCTGGTCGATCAAGCTGCGCTCCTTGACGCCTTGATCCACCACCGGATCGCTGGTGCGGGTCTTGATGTCTTCGACATCGAGCCCTTGCCGCTGGAACATCCCTACCGCTATCTGCAGAACGTCGTTGCGACCCCGCATATCGGATTCGTGACCGAGGAGAATTATCGGCTGTTCTTCAATCAATCGATCGAGAACCTCAAAGCCTTCCTTGATGGGAAACCGATCCGGGTCATAAGCTAGCGCGTAATCCGGAACAGTCCGGTGATGCTCTGGCAGATACAAAGCTCCGAGGGGCTGCATGAAGACGGATCTCGATAACGATCTGCTTAAGGTTCTGGCCCCAACGGGGAGCCTGCGCGTGGCCATCGCGGTAGGCAGCGCCCTCTCGGCAGTCTGGACCGCCTGCGATACAGAGACCGGCGAGCCACGCGGCCCGACCGTCGATCTGGCGAAGCTCATGGCGGAACGCATCGGTGTGCCCTTGACCCTGGTCGCATGCGCCAGCTCAGGCGCCATCATCGAGACAGCCTCGTCAGGAGCATGGGACGTGTCATTCACGCCTGTGGATGCCGAGCGAAAGAAGCTCGTCGACTTTGGCCCGAACTACTTTCTCGGCGAGAGCACCTACATGGTTCCGGCAGGATCCTCGATCATCAACATCGAGGATGTGGATCGTGAAGGCGTCCGGATTTACGGTGTCGAGAACACCGCCACGATCCGCAGTGCCCGCAAATCGCTCACGAAGACAACGGCTGTTGGCCTTTCGAATCTTGAGGATGCTCTCGAGAAGTTCCGCAACGGTGGGGTCGATGCGCTTGCTCTCGGCAAGGAGTCTCTCCAGAGTCTTCTTTCACGATTTCCTGGTGCCAGAATGCTGGACGGCCATTTTCATGCTGCCGGCACTGCCGTAGCCGTCCCAAAGGGACGCCCCGAAGCGCTGAAGGTCTTCAGCCGCATCATCGAGGATCTGAAAAGCGATGGGACCATCAGAAAGATCTTTGATGCTCACGGCATGGAGACCGCGACGGTTGCGCCTGTCGGATCGCGCCCCTGAAAGGAAAGCGGCCGAACATCGCTTCAGGGATCAGGTGAGCGCGTCAAGCGCATGGGATGTCGCCGACAGAGTTTGGTGAGGAGGAGCCCACAATGGCAGACTGGAATCCAGGGCAGTATCTCAAGTTCGAGGACGAGCGCACGCGTCCATCGGTCGACCTGCTCCGGCGGGTGCCGCTGTCGGCCCCGGAGCGCTGTGTGGATCTTGGTTGTGGTCCGGGAAACAGCACCGAATTGTTGGTCAAGCGCTTTCAAAGCACACAGGTGAGCGGCCTCGACAATTCTCCCGGGATGCTCGCCAAGGCGCGAGAGCGACTTCCAGGCCTGACGTTCGAGGCAGCTGACATTGCGACATGGCAGCCTGAGGAGAGATTCGATTTGATCTTCGCCAATGCCGTTCTGCAATGGATCCCTGACCATCCGGGTCTCCTGACCCGTCTCGTCTCGTTCCTGAAGAAGGGCGGCTGCCTGGCTGTGCAGATGCCTAACAACCTGAATGAGCCGTCACACCGCCTCATGGAGCAGGTTGCGAATGACGGTCCCTGGTCAGCCAAATTGGCTTCGGCCTCTGACGCGAAAGGGAAGATCGGCTCGTTCGAGGATTATTACGCGTGTTTGCAGCAGGCCGGATGCACGGCCGATATCTGGCAGACGACCTATGTTCATCCTCTCGAAGGCGCCGGCGCTATCGTCGAATGGTTCAAGGGCACCGGATTGAAGCCGTATCTTGACCGGCTCTCCCCAGACGAACAGGCCGAGTACCTCCGTCGCTATACAAAGGAAATCGCCAAGGCCTATCCGGCTCAGGCTGACGGGAAGGTGCTCCTGCGTTTCCCGCGCCTGTTTTTCGTCGCGCAACGGCCGTGATCCAAGGAGCCGATGTTGCGCTGGTCGGCAACTGGCCATCCTCGAAGCTTGCGCTTTAGTCTGTTTCGTCGCTTTTCAACGGCTTAGGGCAACCCGCCCTGCTTGCCTTTCCAACGCGCGACCGCACTATGCCTCCTGGCGATATCCCGCTTTTTGCCCGCGGTTCTTGACGCCAGGACTCCACCACCACGGCTTTACTCTGAACTAGGTCCTGCGATCCAGCCGAGTCCATCGTGAAAGCTACGCGTCGCCATCGGGAGACGGAGAGCCGCTATGCCATCATCGGCAGGAGCAGGTAGGCGCCTATGTCTTAGGCTGGGATGGGGAGCGGCGAGGAAAGCCTGCATGACCGGAGAGACCGGAGAAAGAGCCCTTGCGAGGAGAGGGGGAGGGCACTTGATGATTGCCCGCAAAGGCTCTTTCCAGCTTCTCGCTTGGGTTGCCGCCGTTCCGGGGACCGGCCGGTCCCCGGTTTCTTTCCGCTGGCTCGACTGCTCACATAGGACATCCCTTCCGTCCGTTTACTCCCTCTCTTTGATGCGGATCAAGGACGGCCAAGCTTCGGCCCGTAGGGTTTTAGGGACTGTTAAGCATGCCTCTCCGAACGGGGAGGGGAAAATGCAAAATCCGTTTGAGGAGGTGTTGACAAAGCGCCGGCTAATCGACATATCCGCAACCCCGCCGGATTTCAGATCCAGGCAGGCTTCATGTCACAGACACCGCGTCAGAAGAGTTCCATGAGAACTCCACTGAAGGCCGGGTCTGATCAGGGTTTCTCAAAGATCCTGATCGACGCCACGAGCCGTAGCTGCCAGCAAATGGCAAGTCTTCGCGGCTCCTCTGACGAACATCAAAAGTCTTCAGGCTCCGCAAGTGGCTTGAGGAATAGTAGACGCAGAGGTAATCTCATTTCTGCGAGCGATGAAGCATGCCCGGAATACTGAAAGCTTGGTAGGATCGAAGTTCGATCCGCTAAAAACATCAAAATTGTTGTTGACGTCGGAAACGAGTTTCGCTAAACATCTCT
>NZ_JBQWEL010000008.1:0-215151 GCF_052658925.1 Microvirga medicaginis
CTGGAGAGCCCTCACGGCGGAGACGACTAGGCCTATATAGATGGAACCTTGGCCGCAGCCCTGCGTCATCTTTCGGCGCTGCGCTAAAGCGCAGCTGCGGTCATAGTCTCTATCGAAGGAAGGTTCGAATGCGTCTGTTCAGCTTTGCCGGTCTGGCGACCGTGGCATCCGCTCTTGCGGGCCCGCTGCCGGCTGCCGCACAGACGCTGCCCATGGACATGATCCTGCCGCCCAAGCGGCCGATCAGCCAAGGATTCAATGCCTCCGCGCCATCGCTTCCAACCTCGTCCTTCCATCGGGCCTCCTCGACCGCGACGGCCCCGACGCCGATCGACGCCGTCGCTCAGCCGGTTCGCCCTGCGATCGCGAGGCCCGTGAATGCCGAGCAGGTGCTCGCCGCCACCACGCCTCTGCCGCCGGCCCGGCCGGCTTTCGCCGAAACATCGACAACGCAGCCTTCCGAAGCCGAGCCCATCTCCATCGCGCCGAAGCCCATCGTGACGGCCTCCATGGGGCCGGTCGGCCAAGGCCAGCCCCTGCCGAACAGCGCCATCGTGGAGCGGGCGAACGCCTATTTCACCAATCTCAACACCCTCATCGCCGATTTTACGCAAGTTGGCGGCGACGGGCGGCGGACGGGCGGCACGCTCTATCTTCAGCGGCCCGGCAAGGTGCGCTTCGAATACGATCCTCCGGCCACCCTCGAAGTGATCGCCGACGGGCGCTCGGTCGCCGTCCGCGACCGGAAGCTCGCCACCCAGGATCTCTATTCGATTTCGCAGACGCCGCTGAAATTCCTGCTGCGCGAGCGGGTCAGCCTCGGCCAGGACATCAAGATCACCGGCATCACCAGCGAGCCCAACGCAGTCCGTATCAACCTTGAGGATTCGTCCACGCTCGGCGGCACCTCCCGCATCACCCTGTTCTTCGATCCCGAGGTGCAGAATCTCAATCAGTGGCGCATCATCGACGCACAAGGATTCCAGACCGTCGTGGTGTTGAACCAGGTCCAAAAGGGCCGTCGCATCGACCAGGACCTGTTCAGGATCCAGTACGAAGAGATCCGCGGGGACGGCAACAGGTAGCTGCTTCTTTCTCAGCACCTCGCCTGACGGCGAACCGGTCTCCATGGCGCCGGACAAGGCTTTCGATCTTCCCTCCGGCGCAAATCTGTCGTAGCCCGGAGAGGTCTCTCGAAGGACCTCCCGTGAAACTCACCGTCTCTACCTGGAACATCAATTCCGTCCGCCTGCGCATCGATCAGGTCGAACGCTTCCTGAAGGATCGGCGACCCGACATCCTGTGCCTGCAGGAGACCAAGTGCCCGAACGACAAGCTGCCCATGAAGGAGCTGCAATCCTTCGGCTATCCCTTCGTCGTCCATATGGGCCAGAAGGGCTATAATGGCGTTGCGATCCTCTCGCGCTATCCGTTTTCGGAAACGAGCGTGATGGAGATGTGCGGCCGTCAGGATGCACGCCACATCACGGTGACCCTCGGCCAGGCGAAGGCTGCTTCCGGCATCACGATCCATAATTTCTACGTGCCCGCCGGCGGCGACATCCCCGATCCGGAGCTCAACGAGAAATTCCGCCACAAGCTCGATTTTCTTACAGAAATGCGCGCCTGGGGCTCAAAGGCGAAGCCCACATCCGGTCCCGCGATTCTCGTCGGCGATCTCAACGTCGCGCCTCTCGAGCACGATGTGTGGAGCCACAAGCAGCTTCTTGACGTGGTGAGCCACACGCCCGTCGAGACGCAAGCGCTGGAAGAACTGCGCCAGGAAGCCGGCTGGATCGACGCCATGCGCGTCTTACGCCCGGAACCGGAAAAGATCTATTCCTGGTGGAGCTACCGCTCACCCGATTGGGCGGCTGCCGATAAAGGCCGCCGGCTCGATCACATCTGGATCTCGGATGCGCTGACAGGCTCGCTGCAATCCGTCGATGTGACCCGCGACACCCGCGGCTGGGAGCGTCCGTCCGACCATGCGCCGGTGACGGTGGAATTGGAATTGTGATCGATGCCGCGGACATCGTCCGCGGACGATTTACCTAAGAATCACACCATACGCCGTGCCCCCACAAGCCAGGCACAAGCCAGGCTTTGTAGAAGGCGAATAAATTCGAGAAGCCATGTCTTGGGGGCAAGCGGATGGTTCTTAAGCTACGTTCGATCAAAACCCGGGTTCTGTTGCTTGCAGGAGCTGGCTTCATCGGGGCCTGCGCGGTTCTGACCTTCGCGGGCACGCAGATCATGATGCGCTCGGGCCGGACCGAGGCCATCGTGACGGCGAATACGCTTCTCAACCAGTATAAGGGCTTCGTCCAATCCGAGATCGGCCGCGCCGTTTCGGCCGCGACAGTGCTCAATTCGGCCGTCGAAGCCATCATCTACGACGAGAAGGTGGAGCGGGGAGAGCTTGCGGAAGTGGTTGCGCGATCCGTCGAGGCTCAGCCCTACCTGGTCGGCATGACGCTCGCCTTCGAGCCGGATGGCCTGGACAGGCACGACAAGGACTTTCTCGCCGATACCTATTCGGACCCGACAGGCCGCTTCGCTCCCTATTTCTACTGGACCAAAGAGCGGAAGGTTTCCGTCGAGCCCATCAACCTGACGAAGCCGCAAGAGATCGAGAACTGGTACGGCAAGCCCCTGCGCGAAAACCGCAACCAAATCGTTCCGGCCTATACCTACAAGGTCGATGGCGAGGACGTGCTGATGTCGACGGTCAGCATCGTCGTGCGTCGTGACAAGAAACCGGTCGGCATCATCACCGCCGACATGGCCCTCAACAAGATCTCGGAGGCCATCGGCGCGTTGAAGCCGTTCGGTGAGGGAACCGTGAGCCTGATCGGCTCAGGAGGATTGTGGGTTGCCAACAAGGACGCGCAGCTTCTCGGGAAACCGGCCGATGACAAGGTCATCGCCGAGCTGACGGAGAAGGCCAAGGCATCCTCGGCCGGTTTCGCCGACACGATGATCGCGGACGCCTCGGGCGAGGAGACCTATCGCGCCGTCGTCCCGGTGACCTTCCCCGGAATCGACGAGCCGTGGCTTCTGTCGATCTCGGTTCCTGCCGACGCCATGATCACGGGCGCAGTCGAAGCCCGCAACCTGATGCTGCTCACCGCGGCCATCCTCCTCGTCCTGGCTCTGGCCGGTGCCTGGTGGGCCGCCCGGTCGCTCGCCACGCCGATCACGCGCATCACCGAAACCATGAAGACCCTAGCGCGCGGCGACACCGGCGTGAAGGTCACCGATATCGAGCGTGTCGATGAAATCGGCGCGATGGCGGGTGCTGTGCAAGTCTTCAAGGAAGCCCTGATCGCCAAAAGGGAAGCCGACGAGGCCGCCGCCGTCGAAGCCGAGGCGAAGATGCGCCGCGCGCAGGTTCTGGATCAGCTCACTAAGCAATTCGAGGCCAATGTGTCGGTGCTCACGAGCGGCCTTTCTTCAGCCGCAGCGCAAATGGAATCGACCGCCCAGTCGATGACCTCGGTGGCGGATCAGACCACGAACCAATCGGTGAGCGTTGCCTCCGCAGCCGAGCAGACTTCGGCCAATGTGCAGACGGTCGCGGCTGCGACTGAAGAGCTGTCGATCTCCATCCGCGAGATCGCTAGCCAGGTCGGCCAGTCCTCGCGCATCGCCGAGCAGGCCGTCTCGGACGCCCAGCGGACCAACGAGACCGTGCAGGCGCTCGCTGCTTCCGCCGAGCGGATCGGCGATGTGGTCCAGCTCATCAACACCATCGCCTCGCAGACCAATCTTCTGGCGCTCAACGCCACCATCGAGGCGGCGCGTGCCGGCGAGGCCGGCAAGGGCTTCGCCGTCGTGGCAAGCGAAGTAAAGCATCTCGCGACGCAGACCTCGAAGGCTACCGAAGAAATCTCGGCACAGATCGGCTCCGTGCAGCAGGCCACCGCTGAGGCCGTGCAGGCGATCCAGAACATCGCGCGCACCATCGCTGAGATGTCGCAGATCTCGCTCTCGATCTCGGCCGCCATGGAGGAGCAGGGCGCGGCGACTGCTGAAATCTCGCGCAACGTGCAGGAAGCCGCGCGCGGCACGGAAGCGGTGACCGGCAATATCAACGAGGTCCGTCAAGGCGCAGGCGAAACCGGCATGGCGGCCGCACAGGTGCTGACCTCCGCACAGGAGCTGGCGCGCCATTCCGAGACGCTCAGCCGCGAAGTCGGCTCGTTCCTGTCAGGCGTGAAAGCAGCGTGAGGAAGAAAGCGTCGGACCTGAAAGCGGCCCCGGTTTTCTGCTCAAAACGATGCGCTGATCTATGAAGGGAGCATCGGATCCGATGCGTTATTGCTAAATAGGCGCATCGTTCCGCACGATGCGCTCAGAGCCCTCACTCATCCGTGGATTTCGCCGGAATATCCTCGCCGTCGATGGCGATGAGCTTCTGGCGCACGCGCTCCAGCCCCTGGCTCAGGCGGGCGAGTTCTGCGGCCATGGCATCCTGCATGGCGGCCGCCGCATCGGGAAATTCCTCCAGGACGCGGCGCATGAGGCTTGGCGTGACGCGGATCACGGTGGAAGCTTCCTGGGCCGTCGCCGTGGCGGGTCGGGAGATTCGGGTGAACAGGGCCGCCTGACCGATCAGGGAGCCAGGACCCGCCACGAAGGCTGCAGGCGAGCCGTCCTCGTTGGCATCGAGCGCGATGGCGCCTCGGCTCACCACATAACCGCCATCCGAGCGGTCGCCTTTGCGAAACAGCACATCGCCCGCGCGGAGATTCCGGGTTTCCGAGGCAAAGGCCACGAGACGCAGGGCATCGCGCTCCAGCAGGTTGAACAGGGGAGCCTGGGACAGGACCGCGATATCGTCGTCGAGAGCCATGGTTCTACGGGATCAGCTTGTAGCCGCCAGGCTCGGTCACCAGGATGCGGGCATTGGAAGGATCGGCCTCGATCTTTTGGCGCAACCGATAAATATGCGTTTCCAGCGTATGGGTGGTCACGCTGGAATTGTAGCCCCAGACCTCGGTGAGCAGCGTATCGCGCCCCACGACCGCCTGACCGGCGCGATAGAGATAGCGCAGGATCGCGGTCTCCTTCTCCGTCAGCTTGAGCTTCGAGCCCTTCTCGTTGGTCAAAAGCTTGGAGCCTGGACGGAAGGTATAGGGCCCGATCTGGAACACTGCATCCTCGCTCGCCTCATATTGGCGCAGCTGCGCGCGGATGCGGGCCAACAGGACGGCGAACTTGAAGGGTTTGACCACGTAATCGTTGGCACCCGCCTCCAGGCCCATGACGGTATCGTTGTCCGAGCCTTGGCCGGTGAGCATGATGATCGGGCTGCGGAAACCGTTCTGGCGCATGACCCTCACCGCCTCGCGGCCGTCCATGTCGGGCAGGCCCACATCCATGATGGCGAGGTCGATCCGGTCGCCCTTCACCGCCTCGATGGCGGCCGATGCCGTATCCACGGTAGTGACCTGGAATTCCTCGTGGAGGCCCAACTGCTCGGACAGGGTGTCGCGCAGGTCCTGATCGTCGTCCACGACGAGGAGGCGGCTGGCATTCGACATCTCAAACCCTTCACACGATGAACAGCATTAGCGCCGGGGCGGCTTTCGAGGAGCGAAGGCAACACCTGCTCCTGTCTTGCAGGCATGATCCGCTCGGACAGCCGGGCTCTTTGAAGTCCCTGCCGGCGCAAGCATTCTGCTTTCAGATCACGCTCGTTGCATTAGAGTAATCATTCCCAGCTTGACAACAAGGGGCAGGCCCTGCCCTTCCACTGCCTATGAAGCGTACTCGCGTCAATGTCATCCGCGTCCACCGCTCCCCGCTCGACCACAGGCGGGGGTGGCTCAAGGCCGGCAATCTCACCCTGCCCTGCGCCATTGGGCGCTCCGGCACGAGCCATGCAAAGCGCGAAGGCGACGGCGCCTCTCCAGTGGGTCGCTTTCGTCTGCTGCAGGCCTTCTACCGGGCCGACCGTGGTTCCCGCCCCCGCACGGGTCTGAAGCTGCGGCCGATCCGCCCAATGGACGGCTGGTCGGACGAGCCCCAAGACCGGCGCTATAACCAGCTCATCCCCCTGCCCTGTCCCACGAGCCACGAGAAGATGTGGCGGAACGACCATCTCTACGACGTGGTCATCGACATCGCCTGGAACCGGGGCCCCATCAGACGAGGCCGCGGCAGCGCCATCTTCCTCCACCTCGCCCGCCCCGGCTTTGTGCCGACCGAAGGCTGCGTGGCGGTGGAGCCCCGCATGATCCGGCGGCTTTTGGAGCGGATCGGGCCGCAGACGCGGATCGAAATCGTCGGCTGACCATGATCCTGGTCGCCACCTGCTCGGGGGCCCCTCGCCCCACGCCGTACGTCGAAGCGTTATTGAGCGCGCTTCGGGCTCAAGGAATGGCGGCTCAAGCTGGAGCTGATCGAGCCTTATCTCTATCTGGAATTCGGGCCGGGTAGCGCGGAGCGGATGGCTCAAGCGATCCCTGAGCGGCTCTGACGGGAAGAAACCGTGAGCTTCTCGTAATTTCACTGGCACGCTCTCACGCCTTGTCGGCGCTGCCTTTGATGAAATCGACGAAGGCCCTCAGAGGTGCGGGCATGTGACGGCGGCTCGGGTAGTACAGAAAAGGACCTGAAAAGCCCTGGGACCATTCCACCAGGATCGGCACAAGGGCGCCGCTCGAAAGCGCGGGCTCTAGGAAACCTTCGAAAGTACCTATCACACCGAGCCCGTTGACAGCGGCGCTGATTTCCAGGTCGATCGTGTTCGCGATGAGCTGTCCGGTCGGACTAATCTTGACGACCTCGCCATCGCGCTCGAACTCCCATGGAAGCATGACGCCGCTTGCGAAACGGTGCCGGATGCAGGCATGCCGCAGCAGGTCTTTCGGGTGCGACGGTCTTCCGTGGACGGCAAGATAGGCTGGCGATGCTGCGGTCACGAAGCGCTGGATACGCGGCCCGATGGGCACGGCGATCATGTCCTTTTCCAGACGCTCGTCATAACGGATGCCGGCATCGAAACCTGCCGCGAGTACGTCGATGAAGCTGTCGTCGACCGAAACCTCCATGGTGATGCCGGGATGCATCTTGAGAAAAGACGATACGATGCCGGGCAGAATCAATCTGGCGACGGCGCCCGGTACGTTGAGTCGGAGAGTGCCCGTCGGGCTGTCGCGAAAGCCGTTCACCACGTCGAGTGCGGCCGTCACCTCGCTCAAGGCGGGGGCAAGCCGCTCCAGCAGCCGCTGACCTGCTTCCGTGGGCGTGACGCTGCGCGTGGTACGATTGAGAAGCCGCACGCCGAGCCGTGTCTCCAGCCGGCGCAACGCCTCGCTCAGGGATGAGGCTGAAACTCCGCGCAGCCGCGCCACGCTGCGAAAGCTGCGGGCACGGGCGACGGCGGCAAAGACCTCCAGGTCGGCAAGATCGGGTTCAGCCATTGTTCGAAATTCCGGACAACCTGTTCTCGTTATGCCGGATTATCGCACGAATAGGAAGGTGCGATTATTCATTCATGAGCGGTGCGCCGCTCGCTGCGAAAGATAAGGATCTGTGCAATGCAACACCGCCAATTGGGCGTGGCCGGGCCACGCGTCTCCGTTCTTGGTCTCGGCTGCATGGGAATGTCGGACATGTACGGGCCCGCTGACCGGGACGAGAGCATCGCAACCATTCACGCCGCTCTGGAAGTTGGCATCACCCTGCTCGACACGGGCGATTTCTATGGCATGGGCCACAACGAGATGCTGATCGGCGAGGCCTTGAAGGGCAGGGACCGCGATCAAGCCCTGATCAGCGTGAAGTTCGGCGCCTTGCGCGACCCGTCCGGTGGCTGGATGGGCTACGATGCGCGCCCGAAGGCAGTGAAGACCTTCCTGGCCTATTCTCTCAAGCGACTTGGGGTCGATCATATCGACATTTACCGCCCCTCGCGGCTCGACCCCGATGTGCCGATCGAGGACACGATCGGCGCGATCGCCGACATGGTGAAGGCCGGCTACGTCCGCCATATCGGTTTGTCGGAAGTGGGTGCGGACACAATCCGCCGCGCCGCCGCCGTGCATCCGATATGCGATCTTCAGATCGAATATTCCCTTCTCTCGCGTGGCATCGAGGACCGGATCCTGCCCGTCTGCCGCGAGCTGAGGATCGGGATCACCGCTTATGGCGTGCTCTCGCGCGGCCTGATCAGCGGACATTGGCAGAAGAGCAGGGCCGGCGCCGGTGACTGGCGGGCCGCCGGACCGCGCTTCCAGGAGGGCAACGTCGACAAGAACCTGGAGCTGGTCGAGGCTCTGCGCCGCCTGGCGGATGCGAAGGGTGCCAGCGTAGCGCAGATCGCCATCGCCTGGGTGGCTGCGAAAGGACAGGACATTGTGCCTCTGGTCGGCGCCCGTCGCCGCGATCGTCTCGGCGAGGCTCTCGGCGCGCTGAACATTCAACTGACGGAGGAGGACATCGCCGCTATTGAACGGGCAATTCCCAAAGGGGCCGCTGCAGGCGATCGTTATCCTACGGCCCTCATGGGCCACCTAGACAGCGAAAGGGCCTAAGTTCTCGCACACGCGGTACGATCGTTCTCAACGGTCGCACCGCTTTCAGCCTCGCAAGACGATCGAGAAGGTTGAGGGAGCACTCAACCTTCTCTGATCCGTTTGCGTGCGATCTCCACATATGCCTCTTCCGCTTCGAACCCGATGAAGCGGCGATTTAGATGTTTTGCGGCCACCAGCGTCGTGCCGCTGCCGCAGAAGGGATCGAGCACGATCTGGCCTTCCCGCGTCGTGAGTTCGATGAGCGCCTGCATCAGGCGCATAGGCTTTTGTGTGGGATGAAGCCCGCCTTCCTTCGGCATGAAGCCGAGATCGAGCACGTTCTCAGGGTCCGAAACGTATGTCAGCAGGGCATCCTGATGATACGCGCCGACGCCATGGATGAGTGCGTTGTCGGCAAGCGTCGTGCCGATCTTGTAGGGTTTCGTCAGCCACAGGATCGGCTCGAAAGTCGGGCGCAGATTGCCGACGCGCCAACCCTCCCATGTCTTCGCAGCCTCTGCGTCGCCGCGGCGTTCATAAACGGCGCTCAGTCGTTGCGCGCGATGCGGCGCGCGGGCGCGCATCCAGGCGAGCATATCCTTGTAGGAGAAGCCTGAATCCTCCATCGCGGAAATGCAGCGATGCGCAAGCCGACGGCCTGCGAAGACGAGCGCCGAGCCACCGGGTTTCAACACGCGCAGCCATTCCGGTGCCCATGTGAGGCACCATTCGTAATATTCACGCGGGATCGCACGATCCGCTTCCGACCAGCCGTTGATGGGCTTGCCGCGTTTCTTGAACACCGCGCCTGCTTTCGCCTGTGCAGGGCTGGCGCCGAGATAGGCGGAATTGGTGTTGGTGTGCAGCACGTCCCAGTCCTCGGCGCCGATGCCATAGGGGATGTCGCTGAGGATCAGATGCACGCTCTCATCGGGGAGAGACTTGATGAGTTCGATCGAATCGCCTGCAAGCACCCCATCGAGCGGCGCGCGTTCTCCAACCTCTTCTGTTGGGGTGATGCGGAGGCGTTTGGCTGGTGCTTGCGTCACTGAAAACTACTTCGGATCCGAGCGCATCTTACGGGAGCAGCAAGAGCACCGGTAGCGCGGAACGGCGCCCAGCCTCCCCGCTCCACATCATTCATGCCGCAGGCTTCGAGCGTACCCCGAAGATCGCGCTGCCCACCCGCACATGCGTCGCGCCGAGCTGGATCGCCTCATCGAAATCGGCGCTCATGCCCATCGAGAGCACCTTCAGCCCATGCCGCTTGGCGATGGTGTTGAGGAGAGCGAAATGGGGCGACGGCGGGTCCTCCGCCGGGGGAATGCACATGAGGCCTTCGATCTCGAGGCCATATTTCGTGCGGCAGGTCTCCAGGAAGGCGTCGACCTCAGCCGGAATGACGCCGCCCTTCTGCGGTTCCTCGCCCGTGTTCACCTGGACGAGCAGGCGCGGCTTCTTCCCCTGCTTGGCGATCTCCTTGGCGAGCGCCTCTGCCAGCGAGGGTCGGTCGAGGGTGTGGATCACGTCGAAAAGCTCCACCGCCTCCTTGGCCTTGTTGGACTGGAGCGGACCGATCATGTGGAGCTCCACATCCGGGTAGCGCTTGCGCAGCTCAGGCCACTTGGCCTTGGCCTCCTGGACGTAGTTTTCGCCGAACACCCGCTGGCCTGCGGCGAGAACCGGCTCGATGACCTCAGGGCCGAAGGTCTTGGAGACGGCCACCAGCGTGATGCCAGCGGGGTCACGGTCGTAGTCCGACGCAGCGCGGCGGATTGCCTCCCGCACCTCTTTCAAGCCATCGACCGCGCCGTTCTCACTCATGGGACCCTCTCAAAGCCATCTTCTCGCGCGCGAAACCGTTGACCGCGCGGGAGAGCTGTGTCCTAGTCCGCCGCAACGTGGCGGCGCAAGCCGCTTGAATCTCGAACCGACGGATGATTGACGAAAAATGAGGCCCGAGCGCTACAACGCCAAGGAAGCCGAGCTGAAATGGCGGAAGGTCTGGAACGACCGCAACCTGTTCAAGACCAGCAACGACGACCCGCGTCCGAAATATTACGTGCTTGAGATGTTCCCCTATCCGTCAGGGCGCATCCATATGGGTCACGTGCGCAACTACACCATGGGCGACGTGGTGGCGCGCTACAAGCGGGCCAAGGGCTTCAACGTGCTCCACCCGATGGGTTGGGACGCCTTCGGCATGCCGGCGGAGAACGCCGCCATGCAGAACAAGGTCCACCCGAAGGAATGGACCTACGCCAATATCGCCACCATGCGCGCGCAGCTGCAGAGCATGGGCCTGTCGCTCGACTGGAGCCGCGAGATCGCAACCTGCGATCCGAGCTACTACAAGCACCAGCAGCGCATGTTCCTGGACTTCCTTGAGGCCGGTCTCGTCGACCGCAAGACCGCCAAGGTGAACTGGGACCCGGTTGATCACACGGTGCTCGCCAACGAGCAGGTGATCGACGGACGCGGCTGGCGCTCCGGCGCGCTCGTGGAGCAGCGCGAGCTGACCCAGTGGTTCCTGAAGATCACCGATTACGCCCAGGATCTCGACGACAGGCTCGACACCCTCGACCGCTGGCCGGAGAAGGTGCGCCTGATGCAGCGCAACTGGATCGGCCGCTCGGAAGGCCTGCTGGTGCGCTTCGCCCTGAAGCCCGAAACGGCTCCAAACGGCGAGACCGAGCTCGAGATCTACACCACACGTCCCGATACGCTCTTCGGCGCGAAGTTCATGGCGGTGGCTCCCGACCATCCGCTGGCGAAGGCCGCCGCTGCGAAGAACCCGGAGCTTGCCGCCTTCATCGAGGAGGCCAAGCGCGTCGGCACTGCGCAGGAGGCCATCGAGAAGGCGGAAAAACTCGGCTTCGATACGGGCGTGCGCGCCGTCCATCCGTTCGACCCGAACTGGACGCTGCCGGTCTACGTCGCGAATTTCATTCTGATGGAATACGGCACGGGCGCGATCTTCGGCTGCCCGGCGCATGACCAGCGCGACCTGGACTTCGTCAACAAATACGGCCTCGGCAACTCGCCGGTCGTCTGCCCGCCGGATGTGGACCCGGCCACCTTCGTCATCACCGACACCGCCTATGATGGCGAGGGCCGGATGATCAATTCCCGCTTCCTCGACGGCATGACCATCGCCGAGGCGAAGGAAGAGGTGGCCAGGCGCCTCGAACAGGAAACGCGCGACAACCGTCCTGTGGCCGAGCGCAAGGTGAATTTCCGTCTGCGCGACTGGGGCATCTCGCGCCAGCGCTACTGGGGCTGCCCGATCCCGATCATCCATTGCGATGATTGCGGTGTCGTGCCCGTGCCGAAGGACCAGCTGCCGGTGGTGCTGCCGGAGGACGTGTCCTTCGACGTGCCGGGCAACCCGCTCGACCGTCACCCCACCTGGAAGCACGTGGATTGCCCGAAATGCGGCAAGGCGGCCCGCCGCGAGACGGACACCATGGACACCTTCGTGGATTCGTCCTGGTACTTCGCCCGTTTCACGGACCCGACCCTCGAGAACGAGCCGACGGATCGCGCCACGGTCGATTCCTGGCTCCCGGTCGATCAGTATATCGGCGGCATCGAGCACGCGATCCTGCACCTGCTCTATTCGCGCTTCTTCACCCGCGCGATGAAGAAGACGGGCCATGCGGGCCTGGACGAGCCGTTTGCGGGCCTGTTCACGCAGGGCATGGTGGTGCACGAGACCTACAAGGACCAGAGCGGTGCCTGGGTGCTGCCGAGCGACGTTCGCTTCGAGACTCAAGGCAACACGCGCAAGGCCTTCCATGTGGAGACGGGCGCGCCCATCGAGATCGGCTCCATCGAGAAGATGTCGAAGTCGAAGAAGAACACGGTCGATCCGGACGAGATCATCGCATCCTACGGCGCCGACACGGCCCGCTGGTTCATGCTCTCCGACTCGCCCCCTGAGCGCGACGTGATCTGGACAGAGGAGGGCGTGCAGGGCGCCGGCCGCTTCGTGCAGCGCGTGTGGCGTCTCGTCGGCGATCTCGCGGAGCGCATGAGCGGCGGCAACGGCGCTGCTTCCGAGGGCCCGATCGGGCTCGCCGTCCGCAAGGCCGCGCACAAGGCGCTCGCTGCCGTGGAAGAGGATGTGGAGCGCCTGCGCTTCAACCGCTGCGTGGCGCATCTCTACGAACTCGCCAACTCCCTGCAGGATCTGGCGAACCGGGCCAAGGCCGCCGATGAGCCCGGCCTTTCCGCCGCCTTCGGCGAAGCCGGCCGCATCTTCGTCCAGCTGCTCGCTCCCATGATGCCGCATCTGGCCGAGGAATGCTGGGAATTGCTGGGGCAGCCCGGCCTCGTGACCGACACGGCCTGGCCGATCGTCGACCGTTCGCTGCTCGTGGAGGACACGATCACCCTGCCGGTCCAGGTCAACGGCAAGAAGCGTGCGGACGTCACAGTCGCGCGCGATGCGGATCAGGCCACGATTGAGGCGGCTGTGCTCTCGCTTGAGGCCGTGCAAAAGGCTATGGAAGGGAAGCCCGCCCGCAAGATCATCGTCGTTCCCCAGAGGATCGTGAATGTCGTCGCTTAATTTTAAAAGCCTGGCCCGCCTCGCTGTCGTGGCGGGCCTCTCCTTTGGCCTGACCGCCTGCTTTAAGCCGCTCTACGGGCCGACCGCCTCCGGCCAACCGCTCCAGACGGTCCTGGCCTCCATCGATGTTCCCGAGATCGACTGGCCGGACAACCAGGCGGTGATGGGTCATTACCTGCGCAGCGAGCTGGTCTATGCGCTGAACGGCTCGGGCTCCAACACGCCGAAACGATATGTGCTCAAGCTGGCTCTCAGGCGATCTCTCTCGACGCCGATCGTCGACACCGAGACCGGCCGGGCAAGCTCCGCCATCGTTGGCGGAACGCTCACCTACACGCTGACGAGCCTCGATGGAAACACGGTCTATACCAAGGGAGCGGCGACCTCCACGACCAGCTATGACCGCTATCAGCAGCGCTTCGCCACCGTGCGCGCTCAGCGCGATGCCGAGATCAGGCTCGCCAAGGTCCTGGCGGAGCAGGTGAAAACCCGTCTGGCGGCGACGCTCTCCGCCGGCAGCTGAAGCATTTTCCGCAAAAGTTGATCCGGTTTTGCGAAAGAAAATGCCTCTATTTCAAGAATTTAGAGCGTTCTCCATGAAGCTGCATTCACGGGGAACGCTCTGATATGGTTGCCGTCAAGACCAGCGATGTGGAAGGGGCGCTGCGGCGTCCCGATCCGCGCATCGGCGTGTACCTGTTCTATGGCCCGGACATGGGTCTCATCAACGAGCGCGCCCGCGCCGTCGCGGAGCGCTCGGTGGACGACCCCACCGACCCCTTCCAGCTCATTCGGATCGACGGCGACGACATCGCCTCGGATCCCGCCCGTCTCGCGGACGAGGCTGGCACTGTGGGCCTGTTCGGCGGCAAACGCGCGATCTGGGTGAAATCCACCTCCCGCAACATCGCCCCTGCGGTGGATGCGGTGCTGAAAGGTGAGCTGACGGACACGGTCATCGTCATTGAAGGCGGCGATCTCCCGAAATCCTCGCCCTTACGCACTCTCTGCGAGCGTTCACAGAAGGCGCTCGCCCTGCCCTGCTATGCGGATACGGGCAAGGATCTCGGCGCGGTCGTGGACGAAACCTTGAAAAACAACGGTTTTTCCATCACCCGCGAGGCCCGCACGGCTCTCATCGCCAGCCTCGGCGGGGACCGGCTGGCAACCCGTGGCGAGATCTCGAAGCTCATGCTCTATGCGCATGGAAAACGAGAGATCACGCTTGAGGACGTCGATGCGATCATGAGCGACGTGTCGAGCCTTGCCATGGACGCCGTCATCGATGCCGCTTTCGGCGGCGACGGCACGAATCTTGAAATCGGTTCACGGCGCCTCGCCGCAGAGGGCGTGAATGCCGCCGTGCTGCTGGGCGCGGCGCTCCGCCATGCCCTGATGCTGCTCACCGCCCGCCTCACCGTGGAGGAAGGCCGGCCCATTCCGGCGGTGATGGAAACCATGCGCAGCCTGCACTTTCGCCGCAAGCCGCTGGTCGAGCGCCATCTTCAGCGCTGGACGAGCGAGAGCCTCAAGACAGCCATCGCCCTTGTCCAGGCAAGCCTCCTCGATACCCGCCGCCTGTCGAATCTCGACGACACGATCGCGGCCAAGACCCTCCTCGATCTTGCGCGGATGGCGCGGCGGTAATTCGTCGCCTTTGGAGAAGCTGACTGCATCTGCTCCTCTGGACGATGGCAGCGGGGATGAAAGCGGGATGGGGCCTGCTCCTCGGGTTCAGATCCGGGACAGCTCTGATGCCGGAGAGGTGAGGCCCTTGTCAGCCTCGGGCTCGTTCCGGAGATCCATGCCTAGAGGCGGCGCGATCAATGCCATAATCAATGCCATAATGGCCGGATCAAGTTCGGGGCGGCTGATGGGGAGAGTGTCATTTCCGGCCGGAGAGGGTGAAAGCCATCGGAGGGGACGGGAAGCCACGATGAAGCCACGATCAGGCGCAGCGCTCTGGATCCCCTTCCCTCGCTCACGCTCACCGGGGATGATCCGGGCGGGGTCACAGGCGGACCGCCGGGATGACACGGGCGCTATCAGTGGGGAAGGTCAAAGAGCGGCGAGGGCATGCGCCATTGTCCTCGGGGCCGGTGGCGTTCCGAGGGTGTGGGTCGAGGGGGCGCGAGGAGCGGTCCGGCTCGATCTTGGAAGTGAAGCGTGGAACCGAACGGCTCCTCGCGCACGGCTTTTTTAGGCGGACAGGCGGCACCGGCTCCGTCAACCGCCGCAAGCGGCCACCGCAGCGGTCGCCTCTCGACCTGCGGGCGGCTTGTGACCGATCCGAGCCCGACTTGCACAGCCTGGGCCTCCCGTCGCTGGAGGCTGCGTTGACCTCCCGCACGGGACCGCTCCCGACCCCGCAGTCACGACGCCTCGCGAGCGCGCCCCCGGCAGGTTGGGATGCAGCAGATGTAACTCAGTTTAGGCATATTGTCAAGAACAGAGTGAGAACATGCTCCGGCTGCGCCCTCCCGCCTGCCGCAGCCTCTCGCGTCATCCCCGGCCGGGGATCCACGTCTTCATGGCTCAGCGGGTCCACGACGGGGAGAGCCGCAACAAGTGCGGCCATGACGGGAAGGAGCAGGCACAGGGCAGGAAGACCAGATGAACGCGAATGACCCCCGAAGCCTGTCCGGGGACGGCCATGACGTCGGAAGGACGCGACCGTTCGGTTACAGCCGTAACGATTGCCCTGCCACGGAGAGGCAGTTCGCTAGCGCATCGTGCGGACCCGAAGGGCCGCGTCAGTGACCCGGAGGGCCGCGTCAGCGAAAAGTGGACTCGGTTTTCCGCCCCGAACGATGCGCTCATCAAAGAAGAGAGCATCGGATCGAATCCCAAAAGTGAATCCCGCTTTTTTCGTCCGATGCTCTAGGCTCTCGCTCACATCCCTATCCTGGCCCTCCCCACAACAGGGACACGCGCCCACTCGGGAACCGGCGCTCAAACGGCAACCGGCGCTTGCTCGAAAGCCTGTCCTCTCTCCTGAGCCCGCCGGCCCCCTCACACTGAACCTCTCTCCCGGACCGGAGAGGCGGTCTGCTCCAGCCTCTGAAGCCGGTCCCGGATCCCATGAGGCTCTCCGTCCGGAAGGGTTCATCTTTATTCATGGCCGAGCTTGGATTTGATCCAGGGATCAGTCCCGGCCCCCCGATGAGGAAGAGCGCGGGGTCCATCAAACGAGATCACCGGCACGGGGCCGGTGATGATGGAAGCTGGCAAGGTGTTGCGCCGGAACAGTTTTTATGGATTCAGCCGCCGGCACAGGCCATCGAGCTGCTCCAATGTCTTGTAGCGAATGCGCAATTCGCCGCCATTGCCCTTGTGGTCGATGGAGACGGTGAGTCCCAGGACATCCTGGAGAACCCGCTCCAGCGCACGGGTATCGGGGTCCTTCTCCATCTTGGGCTTGGCCGATTTCGTCTCGAGCCTGGCAGGTTCCGCGCTCTCGGTCTGCGCGATCGCCTCGACCTGGCGCACGCTCAGACCAGCGTCGAGCACCTGTTTGGCGACTGCCACCGGGTCCTTCACGGCAAGCAGCGCGCGACCATGACCGGCAGAGAGCTTGCGATCGACCAGGAGCTTCTTTACCGGATCGGGCAGATCGCTGAGGCGCATCATATTGGCGATATGGCTGCGGCTCTTGCCGATGATCTTCGAGAGATTCTCCTGTGTGTAGGAGAACTCGGCCATCAGGCGTGCATAGCCTTCCGCCTCTTCGATGGGATTGAGATCGGCGCGCTGGACGTTTTCGAGAATGGCGTATTCCAGCGAGGTCTTGTCATCGATATTGACGATGACCACCGGCACTTCGTGCAGGCCCGCTTTCTGCGATGCGCGCCAACGGCGCTCGCCGGCGACGATCTCATAAGTGTCAGCCTGGTTCGGCATGGGCCGGACCACGATGGGCTGGATGATGCCACGGTCCTTGATGGACTGCGTCAGCTCCTGAAGCTCGGCATCCTCGAACACTTTGCGCGGATTGCGCGGATTGGGGCGCAGGAACTCGACGGGCACCTTCTTCTGGCCGCCCTTGTTGCTGCTGCTCTGCATGGTCCCGATTTCGGCCCCGACCTCGCCGATCAATGCGGCCAAGCCCCGGCCGAGCGACTTCGCTTCTCTTGCCATTGTTTGTCTCAACTCTTGTTACGCGGCGCGCAGGGCGCGTTCACGCTGAATGATTTCGGATGCCAAACGTAAGTATGCTTGGGAGCCCGTGCACTTGATGTCGTAGAGCAGCACCGGCTTGCCGTGAGACGGCGCCTCCGAGACACGGACATTTCGCGGGATCATGGTCTCGTAGACCTTGTCGCCCATGAACTCGCGCACGTCGGCCACCACCTGCCCCGACAGGTTGTTGCGGGGGTCGAACATGGTGAGCACAACGCCATGGATCGTGAGATCCGGGTTGAGAGCCGAACGGACCTGTTCGACCGTCGTGAGCAGCTGGCTGAGACCTTCCAGAGCAAAAAATTCGCACTGGAGGGGGACAAGAACCGCATCAGCAGCGGTCAAGGCGTTGATGGTCAGGAGGTTCAAAGAAGGCGGGCAATCGATCAGAACATAGGTAAAAGGTTCATTTACCTGATTGGCCGTCAAACCCTGAATTGCTGACCGGAGACGATGGGCACGATTCCGTTCGTTTGCGATCTCCAGTTCGACGCCGAGCAGGTCGAGCGTCGAGGGCGCGAGCCAGAGACCCGGCACTGCCGTCTCGGTGATGCTCTCGGCAAGCGAAGCTTCACCGGCCAGAACGTGATAGGTCGAGACCTGACGGCTCTTGCGGTCGATGCCGAGGCCGGTCGAGGCGTTGCCCTGTGGGTCGAGATCGATGATCAGCACCTTCTCGCCGATGGCGGCCAGAGCCGTACCGAGATTGATGGCCGTCGTCGTCTTGCCGACGCCGCCCTTCTGGTTGGCGAGCACAAGAATGCGTGGCTTCACGGCACGCGCTCCAGCTTCGGATTCGCTGCGGTCGGTCATCATGAATGGCTCTCGATGGAGGTTATGCGAAGAATCCTGGCCTCAGAATCGGTACGGCTTGGCAGGATGTCTGCCTTGAATGTCCACTTTTTCCGGGCTTCGGTCAATTCGGACTCGACCTCACGCCCTTTGGGAAAGAGACCAATTGTCCCCGTTTTCAACATGGGCTCAGTCCATTCCAGGAGCTGGGTCAGCGAGGCGAGCGCCCGGGCCGACACCACATCGGCCTTACCTACGAAACCGGGAATGACGGTCTCAAGCCGCGCCTCATGAACCGTCGCCGAGGCACCCGTGAGGCGGACAATCTGGCGCAAGAAGGCGCATTTACGGGAATTGCTCTCGACCAGGTGAACCTTCAATCCCCTCTCCTGCCCGGCAATGGCGAGCACAAGGCCGGGGAATCCGGCGCCGGAGCCGAGATCGATCCAGGTCCTGGCCTCGGGCGCCAATTCCAGAAGCTGGAGGGAATCGACGATATGCCTATCCCAGATATGATCGAGCGTAGCCGGGCCGACGAGGTTCTTGATGGCCTGCCAACGGCGAAGCTCTCGTTCCAGAAGCTCGAGCTTCTCACGTGTTTCACGTGAAACATTCAAGTCGCGGTGGGAGGATGCAGTCGCGCTCATGAGGCCACCGAATCCACAGAGCGCGATCCTTTCACAGTGGCTTTCTTCGCATGAGCGGCCAGAAGCGTGAGCGCGGCAGGGGTAATACCCTCGATGCGCGCAGCTTGCCCCAAAGTCTTCGGACGAACGAAATCGAGCTTGGCCTTGATCTCATTCGACAGACCCGGGAGGCCTTGGAAATCGAGCGTCTCCTCCAGCACGATCCCCTCGTCCCGACGATAGGCAGCAATATCCGCCTTCTGCCGGTCGAGATATACGGCGTAGGTGGCATCCGTCTCCAGCCGCTCCTGAATCTGCGGACTCACGCAAGAGAGTTCCGGCCAAGCCTTGACGAGGTCGCTCCAGCCGATCGTCGGATAAGAGAGCAGCTGATAGGCGCTGCGGCGAATGCCGTCCTGGTTCAGCCCAAGGCCGTGGCGCCCTGCTTCCTGAGGCGTGAGGTTCAGGGATTGCAGCTTTTCACGGATGGACCGGATTTCATCTTGAGAGCGGCGGAAATGGACTTCGCGTTCGGAGCCGACGCAGCCGATCTCCAGCCCCTTCCCCGTCAGGCGCTCGTCCACATTGTCGATGCGCAGGCTGAGCCGATATTCCGAGCGGGAGGTGAACATGCGGTAGGGCTCGCTGACCCCGCGCGTGATCAGGTCATCGATCAGCACGCCGATATAGGACTCGGCCCGGTCGAAGATCACGCTTTCCTGTCCGACGGCGCGGCGAGCGGCATTGATGCCGGCGACAAGCCCTTGAGCCCCCGCCTCTTCGTAGCCTGTGGTGCCGTTGATCTGACCCGCGAGGAAGAGGCCCTTCACCACCTTAGTCTCAAGCCCGGCCGTCAGGTTTCGCGGATCGACATAATCGTACTCGATGGCATAGGCCGGCTGAAGCATCCGCACCTTCTCAAGGCCGGGAATATGCTTCAGGAATTCCAGCTGGACGTCCTCGGGCAGAGAGGTCGAGATCCCATTGGGATAGACTTTGATGTCGTCGAGGCCCTCCGGCTCAAGAAAGATCTGGTGTCCGTCGCGGTCGCCGAAGCGCACCACCTTGTCCTCGATGGAGGGGCAATAGCGCGGACCGGTGCCCTGGATATCGCCGGAATACATGGCCGAGCGGTGCAGATTGCCCCGGACCAGTTCATGCACCTTGGCCGTGGTGCGGGTGATGCCGCACTCAATCTGAGGATTCGTGATCTTGTCCGTCAGGAGCGAGAACGGCACCGGATCGTCATCCGCCGCCTGCTTGTCGATCCCTGCCCAGTCGATCGTGCGGCCGTCGAGACGCGGCGGCGTGCCGGTCTTGAGGCGGCCGAGGGTAAAACCGAGACGCGCGAAGGTCTTCGGGAGACCGAGCGAAGGGCGCTCGCCCATGCGGCCGGCCGGGATCTTCTTCTCGCCGATATGGATGAGGCCGGACAGGAAGGTGCCGGTGGTGATCACCACGGCGCCCGTCGCGAGCGTCCGGCCGTCAGCCAGGAGCAGGCCCGTCACGCGCCCATCCTGCACGATGAGGTCGTCCGCCTCCCCTTCCACGGTGGTGAGGTTTTCGGTCTGGAGCAGTTCGGCCTGCATCGCCCGGGCATAGAGCTTCCGGTCGGCCTGAGTGCGGGGACCGCGAACGGCGGGCCCCTTGCGGCGGTTCAGGAGGCGAAACTGGATGCCGGCCTTATCGGCCATACGTCCCATGACGCCGTCGAGGGCGTCGATCTCGCGCACGAGATGGCCCTTTCCGAGACCACCGATCGCCGGGTTGCACGACATGGCGCCCACAGTCGCAAACTTATGCGTCACAAGGGCCGTATGCGCGCCCATGCGCGCAGAGGCGGCAGCGGCTTCCGCACCCGCATGGCCGCCACCGACCACGACGACATCAAACACGTCACGCGCTGAGAGCTGACTCACGAAATTCTCCATGCCTGCGGTCTAGGACCTCGCGGCGAAGAGGTCAAAAGGGCAAAATGTTCCACGTGAAACATTCGCCCCGCCCACCGGTTCTGCACAGGATTCGCACAGGCTGTGCAGGTGGGATTCAGCACCATTCAACCGATTCGTGAACAGGCCTCGCGCAGAGTCGCACAGATTCGCTTTATCGTTACCGGTGCCGCTATTTGCCGATGCAGAAGCTGGAAAACAGGCGATCCAGCACATCCTCGACATCGACCCTGCCCGTAATCTCCCCCACGGCACGAGCCGCGAGACGGACTTCTTCAGCAGCAAGTTCCAGGGGACCGCGCGAAATCAACAGCTTCCACCCGGCTGCCAGGGAGTCATGCGCCCGTTCGAGAGCCTTGCGATGGCGCTCCCGGGTGAGAATGGCGTCGCCCTTTCCCAAGGCCGCCTCGGCCTCATGCTCCAAAGCGGCGATCAACTCAGAGAGCCCCTCCCCGGTCGAGGCCGAGATCGAGAGATCGCAATCGTGACGGCTTCGATTCAAGTCGGCCTTGGTGGCGACCTTCAGAAGCCGCCGGGCGGGCGGTGCGCCGGTCTCCGCCCCTTCCGGAGGGATGAGCCAGAGCACGAGGTCGGCGTCCTGCGCTCGGGCGCGGGCGCGGGAGACACCCTCCTGCTCGATCACATCCCCGCTCTCCCGCAGGCCCGCGGTATCAACGATCACCACGGGCAGGCCACCCAGATCGCAATGGACCTCGATGACGTCGCGGGTGGTTCCCGCAATCGGCGAGACGATGGCCACATCCCTCCGGGCGAGCGCGTTGAGAAGCGTCGACTTGCCGGCATTGGGAGGTCCGGCGAGCACGACCGTAAAACCCTCGCGCAGGCGCTCGCCGCTGCGGCTCGAGAGCGCCTGCGCGATCTCGGCATGGAGATGATCGAGCCGGTTCAGGATATCGGCCTCCAGATCCTGGGGCACATCTCCTTCATCCGAAAAATCGAGGCTCGCTTCCAAGAGGGCCAGAGCCTGAAGGATGCCCTCGCGCCAATTCTCGGCCGCATTGCCGAGACGGCCTTCGAGCTGGAGCATGGCCTGGCGGCGCTGCGCCTCCGTCTCCGCATCGATCACGTCGGCGAGGCCTTCAACCTGAGAAAGGTCCATGCGCCCGTTGAGAAAGGCCCGACGGGTGAACTCACCCGCTTCGGCCGGACGGCAGCCGGGGATCGTGCCGAGCGCCCTGAGCACCGCCGCCCTCGTGGCGAGGCCGCCATGGATGTGAAGCTCGGCCTGGTCCTCCCCCGTGAAGCTGCGCGGTCCCGGCATCCAGAGCACGAGCGCCTGATCGAGCGGCTCGCCCGAGGCAGGCTCCCTTAAGGTTCGTACGGCGGCATGACGCGGCTCGGGCACGCTGCCGCCGAGGGTTTCGAGAATGGTCAGGCTCTGCGGCCCGCTGATGCGGATGATGCAGACAGCCGCGCGTCCATGGCCGGAAGCGGTGGCGAAGATGGTGTCATCCGAACGCATAGATATGGACCTCTTAACGGACCGGGCGATTATGTTTGGTGAGGCGTTCACGCGAGACGGACCCAGGATGGTTCTGATCCGGATCGATCGATCCGCTTCACGTGAGCGAACCAACAGCCAAGAGCAGGATTCATGAACCGCCTCGGGAATGCCAGTTCACCCTATCTCCTGCAGCACAAGAACAATCCTGTCCATTGGTGGGAATGGGGACCGGAGGCCCTCGCCGAGGCGAAGCGGCTTGATAAGCCCATCCTCATCTCCATCGGTTATGCCGCCTGTCATTGGTGTCACGTGATGGCCCACGAGAGCTTCGAGGACCCGGACGTGGCCGCCGTCATGAACGAGCTCTACGTGAACATCAAGGTCGACCGGGAGGAGCGACCCGATGTGGATCATGTCTATATGAGCGCCCTCCACCTTCTCGGCGAACAGGGCGGCTGGCCGCTCACCATGTTCCTGACGCCCGAGGGCGAGCCGTTCTGGGGCGGCACCTATTTCCCCAAGGAGCCGCGCTTCGGTCGTCCCGGCTTCGTCCAGGTGCTCAAGGAGATCAGCCGCCTCTATCATGCGGAGCCGGAGCGCATTCTCAAGAACCGCGATGCCCTGAAGCAGCATCTGGCGAGAGGTGCGGAATCCGACGGCGGCACGTTGGGTCTCGACGATCTCGACCGCATGGGCCTGCGTCTCGCCGAACTGATCGACACGGAGCATGGCGGCCTTCAGGGTGCGCCGAAATTCCCGAACCCGACGATCCTCGAATATCTCCTCCGCTATGCCCGCCGCGCCGGTGACGAGGAGGCCCGCAGACGGTTTCTTCTGACCGTGGAGCAGATGGCGCTCGGCGGCATTCGCGACCACCTCGGCGGAGGCTTTGCCCGCTACGCGGTGGATGAGCGCTGGCTCGTGCCGCATTTCGAAAAGATGCTCTACGACAATGCGCAGCTCCTGGAGCTCTATGCTCTCGCTCATGCCGAGACCGGGCGCGCCTTGTTCAAGGACGCCGCGGAGGGAATCGTCACCTGGCTCGAACGGGAGATGGTGACGCCGGAGGGCGCCTTCGCCTCGAGCCTGGACGCCGATTCCGAAGGCGAGGAAGGCCGCTTCTATGTGTGGAGCCTCGCTGAAATTCGAGAGATTCTCGGCGAGGAGGATGCCGCCTATTTCGCCAAGGTCTACGACATCACCGAGCAGGGCAACTTCGAGGGCCACAATATTCCGAACCGGCTGATCACGGGCGAGGCCCCCGCCCCGGTCGAAGAGCGTCTCGCCGCGATGCGGACGAAGCTGATGGAGCGGCGGTCCACCCGCGTCCGGCCCGGGCTCGACGACAAGGTGCTCGCCGACTGGAACGGGCTGATGATCTCGGGCCTCGTTCGTGCGGCTCCCCTCCTCGACCATCCGGAATGGATCGCACTGGCACAGCGCGCCTATCGTTTCATTCACCTGTCGATGAGCCGAAACGGGCAGCTCGGTCATTCCTGGCGAAGCGGTTCGTTGATCTTCCCCGGCTTCGCTCTTGATCACGCCGCCATGATGCGGGCGGCTCTTGCCCTTTATGAAGCGACGAACGACGCGTCTTACCTGCAAGATGCGGAAACCTGGCGTGATGTGCTGCTGACAGAATTCATGGTCGAGGAGACCGGTTGTCTCGCAATGACCGCACGCAGCGCCGATCCGCTCGTGGTGCGTCCGCAGCCGAGTCATGACGAAGCGGTGCCCAATGCCAACGGCGTCTTCGCGGAAGCGCTCGTGCGGCTCGCGCAGATCACCGAGACCCAGGACGATCATCAGCGCGCAACGGAGATCCTGACGGGACTCATCGGCATCGCCCGCTCCTCGCCTCTCGGCCACACCTCGATTCTGAATGCGCTCGATCTGCATCTCAGAGGCTTGAGCATTCTCGTCACGGGAAGCAATGCGAAGCCGCTTCACGAGACGGCACTGCGCATACCTTATCTCGATCGGAGCGTGCGCCTGCTCCGATCTGGTGAGGCTCTCGATGAGAACCATCCGGCCAAAGCCCTCGTCTCGTCAGCTCAGGAAGCTCAGGCGCTCGTCTGCGCCGGCATGCGCTGCGCGCTTCCGGTCACTACGCCTGACGCTCTGATGGATCAGGTGCAGGAGATGCTGAAATCATAAGAAGCGCGACGACAAAGCCGGAGCATCAATGTTCTTTTTCTTCTCGAACCGGGTCGGCTGTGCAGGTTCGCTCCTGATCTCCGCTGGCATTACCCTGCTTCTGCTCTGGATGATGGGAGTGATTTGAGAAAGGAGTAAAGGTCCAGTCCGCATGGAAACACCCCAAACAAAAAACCCCACCCTCCGCGAGGAGGATGGGGTTAAAACTCCGCAGGCGGACGTTCCGCCTCAGGTGTTCATCGAGTCGAAGAAGTCCTGGTTCGACTTGGTCTGACGCAGCTTGTCGAGAAGGAACTCGATCGCGTCCACCGTGCCCATCGGGTTGAGGATGCGGCGCAGCACGTACATCTTCTTGAGCGTGTCGCTAGCCACCAGCAGCTCCTCCTTGCGGGTGCCGGAGCGGGTGATGTCGATGGCCGGGAAGGTGCGCTTGTCGGCGACCTTGCGGTCAAGGATGATTTCCGAGTTGCCGGTGCCCTTGAACTCTTCGAAGATCACTTCGTCCATGCGCGAGCCGGTGTCGATGAGCGCTGTCGCGATGATGGTGAGCGAACCGCCCTCCTCGATGTTGCGCGCGGCACCGAAGAAGCGCTTCGGGCGCTGCAGGGCATTGGCGTCCACACCGCCGGTGAGGACCTTGCCCGAAGACGGCACCACCGTGTTGTAGGCGCGGCCCAGACGCGTGATCGAATCGAGCAGGATGACCACGTCGCGGCCATGCTCCACGAGGCGCTTGGCCTTCTCGATCACCATCTCGGCAACCTGCACGTGGCGGGTTGCCGGCTCGTCGAAGGTGGAGGCCACGACCTCGCCCTTCACGGAGCGCTGCATGTCGGTCACCTCTTCCGGACGCTCGTCGATGAGCAGCACGATGAGGTAGCACTCGGGGTGATTCGTGGTGATCGACTGTGCCACGTTCTGCATCAGCACCGTCTTACCGGTGCGCGGCGGCGCGACGATGAGCGCGCGCTGACCCTTGCCGATGGGCGACACGATATCGATGATGCGCGGCGAGAAATCTTTTCTGGTCGGATCGTCGATCTCGAGCTTGAAGCGCTCATGCGGGAAGAGCGGCGTCAGGTTGTCGAAATGGACCTTGTGCCGGATCTTCTCGGGATCCTCGAAATTGATGGTATTGACCTTGAGCAGAGCGAAGTAGCGCTCGCCCTCCTTCGGGCCCCGGATCGGGCCATCCACCGTATCGCCGGTGCGGAGGCCGAAGCGGCGGATTTGGCTCGGCGAGACGTAAATGTCGTCAGGGCCCGGCAGGTAGTTCGAATCGGCGGAGCGGAGAAAGCCGAAGCCGTCCTGCAGCACCTCGACCACGCCGGCGCCGATGATCTCCACCTCGCGCGCCGCAAGCTGCTTGAGGATGGCGAACATGAGCTCCTGCTTGCGCATCGTGCTCGCGTTCTCGACCTCGAGCTCCTCGGCAAAGGCAATGAGTTCGGTAGGCGTTTTGGATTTCAGGTCTTGAAGTTTGATTTCCCTCATCGGGGAACACTCTCGGGGTAAAATGCGCGGGCAGGTTCACTGTGCGCGGGGAGATCGGGGAAATATTCGACAGGGCCGCCCGGTTCACGAGGTGACTTGAGAGAGCCCTGAGGGCCCGTGCAGCGCAACCTGTCTTTTATGGAAGAGAATTTCTTTATACCCGCCTTCGCGGTTTTCCTCAAGTCCTGTTTGGATAACCTTTTTCGGAAAGGGTCATCCGGTCCGTCATGGCCGGGCTTGTCCCAGCCATCCCGTTTCTGGGAAGCACTGCACCTCGTCAATCTGGATCACCGGCACAAGGCCGGTGATGACAGGGTGCAAAACGTCAGAACGGCTTCACGATCACCAGGATCACGATGCCGATCATGAGCAATGTCGGGACCTCGTTGAGGACGCGATAGTATTTCGCGGGCCGCGTGTTCTTGTCCGCAGCGAATTCCTTGAACCTGCGGACATAGACGCCGTGCACGCCGGAGAGGATCAGCACGAGAAGAACCTTCGCGTGCAGCCAGCCGGAGGTGTACCAGCCGCCGTCCCAGATCATGTAGAGGCCGAGCACCCAGACGACGATCATCGCCGGGTTGATGATCGCCTTGAGCAGGCGCCGCTCCATGATCTTGAAGGTCTCGGACTGGATCGAACCCTTCGGTGCGTCGCAATGATAGACGAAGAGGCGCGGCAGGTAGAGCATGCCCGCCATCCAGGCGATGACCGCGATGACGTGGATCGCCTTGATCCAGAGATACAGCATCGTTTCAAGCCCCCCGCACGCGAGCGATCATCTGCTCGACATGCGCGATCGGCGTCTCCGGCAGGATGCCGTGACCGAGATTGAAGATATGCGGACGGCCGCGCACGCTCTGAAGGATATGATCGATCCCCTGCTCCATCGGCGCACCGCCGGCGATCAGCGCCAGCGGGTCGAGATTGCCCTGGGTCGCAACCGTGCCCGGCAGGCTCGGCAGCACCATGGCGGGATCGAGCGTCCAATCGAGGGCGAGCGCGTCGCCGATCCCGGCAGACGCGAAGCGGTGAAGATTGGCACCGCCGCCGCGCACGAAGACGATCGCCCTGGCCTGGGGCCGGGCAGCCTTCAAGCCCTCCACCATCCGACGGATCGGGTTGAGGGAGAGCCGGTCGAAGAGAGCCGGCGGCAGGGCCGAGCCGAAGCTCTCGAAGATCTGGACCGCTTCCGCGCCCGCATCGATCTGGCGGATGAGATAGGCGGTGGAGGCCCGCACCAGCCGGTCGATGAGCGCGTCCATGAAGGCCGGGTCGCGATAGGCGGTGAGCCGGGCCGGCGCCTGGTCCGGGGTGCCCTTGCCGGCGATCATGTAGCTCGCCACCGTCCAGGGCGCACCGCAGAAGCCTAGAAGGGTGGTCTCCTTCGGCAGAGATTTGCTCAAGCGATCCAGGGTCTCGAAGACCGGGTCGAGCCGCTCCAGCGGCAGCTCATCGGCAAGCCTGGAAAAATCCTTGTCCGAGGTGACGGGATCGAGCTTGGGTCCTTCGTTCTCGACAAAGCGCACGTCCTGGCCCAGCGCATGGGGGATGACCAGGATGTCGGAGAACAGGATCGAGGCGTCGAAGCCGAAGCGCCGGATGGGCTGAAGGGTCACCTCCTCGGCGAGCCTCGGGGTGTAGCAAAGGTCGAGAAAGGAACCCGCCTGTTTCCGGGTCTCGCGATATTCCGGCAGATAGCGGCCGGCCTGACGCATGATCCAGATCGGCAGAGGCCAGACCGGTTCGCCGTTCAGCACGCGGAGGATCGCTTTGGTGGGACGCTCGCTCACAGGCCCTCTCTAATAAGAATAATCTTTGAATCTAAGAATCTGATGTTTCTCTTGGGCCGTGAATCACAAAGCCGCAACCCCGTCCACAACCTCTCCACACCGGCCAAGCCATTAACTGTTCATTAATGGGTAGGGCAGCCTTGCCTCAATCGTTTCCGAATTCTTAAACCTTAACAGCCCGTTAACGAATTTAAACGGGAGGTTAATGCCACAATGAAACGTGATTCGTGCCGGATTCCCCCACGGCTGAGAATTCAGACTCACACATGAAGCTCCTCTGTTGATGGTTGACCCGACAGATCACAGCCCCCTGCCCTGGACCTCTGAATCAGGCCGTTCTATCCACACTTGTCGACTCCTTTATGCATCGCGCGGAAAAGTGGACCCGGTTTCCGCATCGAGCGATGCGCCAATTGACCAGAGAACATCGGATGGGTCCTAATCGGATCGGACCTAGAAGCGGTTCCCGCTTTTTGGTCCGATGCTCGGGAGAACCACCGTGGCGGGACGCAGCTACTTCCATCTCCATCTCGTTTCGGACTCGACCGGCGAGACCCTGATCACCGTCGCCCGCGCGGTGGTGGCGCAATATGAAGGGGTGGCTGCCATCGAGCATGTCTATCCGCTGGTGCGCTCCACCACCCAGCTCGAGCGCGTGCTCGCCGAGATCGAAGCCGCTCCCGGCATCGTGCTCTACACCCTCGTCGATACGGATCTCACGAGCCGCCTGGAAGATGTCTGCCGTGCCACGAGCTCCCCGTGCCTCTCCGTGCTTGCGCCGGTGCACTCGCTGATCTCCTCCTATCTCGGCACTCATTCGACCGCACGGCCGGGCGCGCAGCACATGCTGAACGCGGAATATTTCAAGCGCATCGACGCCATGAACTTCACGCTCATGCACGATGACGGGCATCTGCCGGACGATCTGGACGAGGCGGACGTGATCCTCATGGGCGTGAGCCGCACCTCGAAAACGCCGACGGCCGTCTATCTCGCCAATCGTGGGTTGAAGACAGCCAATTTTCCGCTCGTCCCGGGCATGCCGCTGCCAGCCAAACTGGCCGCGGCAAAGAAGGCTCTCATCGTCGGCCTCGTCGCGACGCCTGAGCGCATCGTGCAGATCCGGCAGAACCGTCTGCTCAGTCTCAACGCCGATGACGATACATCCTATGTGGATCGCGAGGCGGTGGCGGAAGAAATCGCGGCCTCGCGTCGGCTCTTCGCGCGCCATGGCTGGCCGGTGATCGATGTGACACGCCGTTCCATCGAGGAGACGGCGGCGGCGATCATCGATCTCTATCGCGATCATCGCCTGAAATTCATCGCGGAGTAGAACGATGCCCGCGCTCTGGACTGCCTCGGAAAACCTGCTGCTTGCATCGACCAGCGCGACACGGCTCGCGCTGCTTGTGAGCGCGGGGTTGTCGGTTGAGACACAAAGCTCGAATGTCGATGAACGCGCCGTCGAACAAGCGGCGCAAAGCGAAGGGCTCGATTCGCCGACTTTGGCCGCACGTCTTGCCACTGAGAAAGCACTGGCCGTGAGCAGCCGTCATCCGGAACGCATCGTGCTGGGCGCCGACCAGGTTCTCGCCTGCGGCGCGAGCGTGTTTCACAAAGCGGATGATCGCGAAGCCGCGCGCCGCCAGCTGCAGGCGCTCTCGGGAAAAAGCCATGCGCTCCATTCCGCCGGTGCCATCGCCATCGGGGGGACAGTGGTGGAAAGCTTCGTGGCGACCGCCATTCTCGCGATGCGTCCCCTGACGGACGAGGCCATCGATCTTTATCTCGAACTCGCCGGCCCCAGCGTGCTCCACAGCGTCGGTATCTATCAATATGAGGGCCTCGGCGTTCATCTCTTTGATTCCGTGGAGGGCGATCACTCCACCATTCTGGGGCTGCCGCTGCTTCCGCTTCTGTCGGCCCTGCGCCGTCTCGGATGCCTTTCTCTCTAGAGCCTCGGACGGGAAAAGTGGATTTGCACTTTTGGGATCAATCCGATGCTCCCTTCTATACAAAGCGCATCGTTTGGTGCGAAAAACCGGATCCACTTTTTCGCACCAAACGATGCGCTAGGATCTGCACGTCATGACCAAGGCCTTCGTCGTCGGCCATCCGATCAAGCATTCCCGCTCGCCGCTCATCCACGGTTACTGGCTTAGAACCCACGGCATCGCGGGCTCTTATGAGCGGATTGATGTCGAACCTGTGAACTTCGGGAATTTCCTGAGGAGTTTTCATGAGCAGGGTTTTGCCGGCGGCAATGTCACGATCCCGCACAAGGAAGCGGCTTTTGCAGGCGTCGCGCGCAGGACGGAACGCGCCGAGCGTCTGAAGGCCGTCAATACCCTCTGGCTCGAGAACGGCGTGTTGTGGGGTGACAACACGGATGTGCTTGGCTTCATGGCCAATCTCGATCAGAGCCTGGGAACAGGCTGGGAGCAAGCTGTGGACACAGCGCTCGTTCTTGGCGCGGGCGGTGCGGCACGCGGCATCGTGGCAGGCCTGCAGGACCGCCCGTTGAAGCGGATCGTCGTCGCCAACCGCACCGTGTCGAAGGCCGAGGAGCTCATTCGCGATCTCGAACGCTACAGCGCCGTGACACTCGAGGCCCTGGCGTGGGATGAAATCGACCGCGCGCTTGCAGGGTCGCAGCTCATCGTCAACACCACCTCGCTCGGCATGGCGGGGCAGCCTCCCCTTCTCATCGATCTCGCCAAGGCGCCAGGAAACGCTGTCGTCGCCGACATCGTCTATGTCCCGTTGAAAACGCCGCTGCTCGCGGCTGCCGAGGCGCATGGTCTGCGGATTGTCGATGGGTTGGGAATGCTGCTGCACCAGGCGGTGCCCGGTTTTGAGCGCTGGTTCGGCGTGAGGCCCGAAGTGACGCCCGACTTGCGCGCGCTGATCGTCGCCGACATCGAGGGCGCGACATGACCTTCGTGCTCGGGCTCACCGGCTCCATCGGCATGGGAAAATCGGCCACGGCCGATCTCTTCCGGAAACTTGGCGTCCCTGTGCATGATGCGGATGCCGCCGTCCACGCGCTTTATCGCGGGCGCGCCGCGCCGCTGATCGAGAACGCGTTTCCCGGAACCGTCGTCGAGGGCGTGGTGGATCGCCGCAGGCTCGGCCAGGCCGTGCTCAACAGCGCCGAAAAACTGAAACTGCTCGAGAGTATCGTGCATCCTCTGGTGCGTGAGGAGGAGGACAATTTCCTCGCACGTGCTTCGACAACCGCATCGCTCGCCGTGCTCGATATTCCGCTTCTTTTCGAGACGGGAGGCGACAAGCGCTGCGATGCGGTTCTGGTCGTCTCTGCTCCAGCGGACGTGCAGCGCGCGCGTGTGATGGGGCGGCCCGGCATGACGGAAGAGACATTTCAAGCGATCCTGGGTAAACAGATGCCGGATGCTGAAAAGCGCGCCCGCGCGCATTTTATTGTCGATACGAGCCGCACCTTTGCTTCCGCCGAGGCGCAGGTGCGGTCTATCCTTGCCTGTCTCGCGGGACGGCCCGGCCGCCGTGAATTGTTGAAGGAGAGTGTTTGACGATGCTGCGAGAGATCGTTCTCGATACCGAAACCACCGGCACCGATCACGCCAAGGGTGATCGCATCATCGAAATCGGCTGCGTCGAGCTTCTCAACCACATCCCGACGGGCAGGAGCTATCACGTCTACATCAATCCGGAATGCCGGGTCTCCGCCGGCGCGCTCGCGGTGCACGGATTGAGCGACGAATTCCTCGCCGACAAGCCGGTCTTTGCGGCTGTCGTGGACGAATTTTATGAATTCATTCGCGATGGACGGCTCGTCATTCACAACGCCGCCTTCGACATCGGCTTCATCAATGCGGAATTCGCGCGCACCGGGCATCCGGCCATCAATCTGGGTGATGTGGTCGATACGCTCATCATGGCGCGCCGCAAGCATCCGGGCGCGGCGAACAATCTCGATGCGCTCTGCTCGCGCTACGGCATCGACAATTCCAAGCGCACCAAACACGGCGCATTGCTCGACGCCGAGATCCTGGCCGAAGTCTATATCGAGCTGATCGGCGGACGGCAGGTCGGCTTCGATCTCTCTGCGCAGCCGGCGAAGGGCAACGGCCCTGCCCTGCGCTCAGGTTCCGCCACGCCGCGCGAGGCGAAACCGCGGCCGATGATCTCGCGTCTGACGGATGAAGAACGTGCCGCGCATGCTGCCTTCATCGAGCAGCTCGGGCCGAACTCCCTGTGGCGCGAATATCTCGGCGAAGCTTCGCCGGAAGCCTCGTCGTAAAGTGCGACGTCTTTCCCGAGAGCAAATTTCTCTGCCCTCATCCTGAGGAGCAGCCGTCAGGCTGCGTCTCGAAGGAGGATCCACAGCGCACTGGAGACGCCCTCGTCCTTCGAGACGCTACGCTCCTTAGGGTGAGGCTGTGTCGTGGAACACGAAAGAAGCGGAGCAGTTGCCTGCTCCGCCTGGAATAAAAGCTTAAAGTGCCGAATCGAGTTACGACAGGGTCTGGCCGCCCTGCTCGCCCTGCATCTCCGCCACGCGCTGGCGGTAGAGAGCAACGAAATCGATAGGATCGATGTAGAGGGGCGGGAAGCCGCCGTTGCGCACCGCATCGGCCACGATCTGACGGGCGAAGGGAAAGAGCAGGCGCGGGCACTCGATCATCACCACCGGATGCAGCTGCTCCTGCGGGATGTTCTGCACGCGGAACACGCCGGAATAGGTGAGCTCGAAGGCGAACAACACGTCATTGCCAGTCTTGGCATTGCCTTCGAGAGTGAGATCCACCTCGAAATCGGCCTCCGCCAGCTGTTTGGCGTTCACGTTGACCTGCAGGTTGATCTGCGGACCTTCCGACTGCTGCTGCAGGGAGCGGGGGGCGTTGGGATTCTCGAACGAGAAATCCTTGCAATATTGCGCAAGAGCGTTCAGCGCGGGCATGCCGCCGGGCGCTCCGTTGTTTGCCGGGTTGTCGGCCATGGGTTTCATGCTCCGAAGAGAGGTAAATCGGTCGACCCGGACGTGGCGCTTCACATTTGAAGGCACCTGATCGGCAACGGGCCATGGATCTCCGCGCTATCATGTTTCCGGCTCAAGAGGCAAGATTGCGGGCCTCCTTCGCTTGTCGCGGGGAAAGGTGGATGTTACGACCGGAAGACCCCATATGCAAAGGATCACATCTTCTCCCTTTGGGGCAACGCCTGGCGCCAAGCCGGGTTTGGGCAGGCTGACAACGGATCGACGATGCAGGATTCCTTCGACATCACGACCCTCATTTTCATCGTTCTCGCGATCTTCGTGATCTGGCGCCTTCGCTCGGTGCTGGGGCAGAAGACCGGCAACGAACAGCCGCCCTTCGATCCGCTCTCGCGCCGCGATGCGCCCTTGCGGCCGGGCAATTCGAACGCCGAACCCGATCACAATGTGGTGCGCCTTCCCGGTGCCAACGGCACCCGTCCTGCGGCCGAGCTTCAGATCGCCGAACGCTGGAAGGGTTTCGCCGAGCCCGGCACACCCATGGCCGGGGCCCTCGACAACATCGCCCGTGCCGAGCCGGGTTTCGATGCTGCCGGCTTCCTCGAAGGGGCCAAGGCGGCTTATGAGATGATCGTCTCCGCCTTTGCGGCGGGTGACCGTAAGACCCTGAAGGATCTTCTCTCCCGCGAAGTCTATGAAGGCTTCGAGCGCGCCATCACGGAGCGTGAACAGCGTGGCGAGCGGGTCGAGACCACCTTCGTCTCCATCGACAAGGCCGAGATGGCCGGTGCCGAGGTGCACAACAAGACCGCGCAGATCGTGGTGCGCTTCGTCTCCCAGCTGATCACCGTGACCCGCGATGCGGCGGGCGTGGTAGTCGACGGCAGCCCCGATCAGGTGGCCGAGGTCACCGATGTGTGGACCTTCGCCCGCACGCTCGGCAGCCGCGATCCCAACTGGCAGCTCGTCGCGACCGAAGCGGGGCAATGAGGCATGCCGGGCGAGTCCTCCTCGCGTGTCTCTTCGCCTGGATCGTGACCATGCCGGAAACGGAAGCAGCGTCACGTCTGGCGGCTCAGGCGCGCCTCGAGGCTTTGTCCTTCCAGGATCTCGATGCATGGGCGAACGACGACCACGCCGCCGCCTTCAAAGCCTTCCTGCGCTCCTGCCATGCTCTCGATGCGAGTGCTGCCGAATTGAGACCCGCGCAAGCGCCCGAGCATCACCTCCTCGCGATCTGCCGAGAGGCCCTGAACAACGAAAATCTCTCCCGCTCGGAGGCACGCCGGTTCTTCGAGACGCATTTTCAGCCCTTCGCCATCATCCCCCATTCCGGCAACGGCTTTCTGACCGGCTATTACGAACCCGAGTTTCTGGGTTCGCGCACGCCCGATTCGGGCTTCAAGGTGCCATTGCTCGCAAGGCCCGACGATCTCGTCACGATCCCGCAGGGCGAGACTCTGCCCGGCATCGACAGGGCGCTGCAGGCCGCCCGGCGCACGGCGAAGGGCTACGCGCCCTATCCCGATCGCGCCGCCATCGAAGACGGTGGCTTAGGATCGCTTGCGAAACCGGTCGTGTATCTTCGCGAGCCTGCCGAGGCCTTCATCATCCATGTGCAGGGGTCGTCCCGCATCCGCCTGACCGACGGCTCGGTGATGCGCGTCGCCTATGCGGGCCGCAACGGGCGCCCCTACACCTCCATCGGCCGCGTGCTGGTGCAGCGGGGCGAGATGGATCTCGAAACCATGACGCTGGAAAAGCTCATGGGCTGGTTGAAGAGCCATCCCGGTCCCGCCAAGGAGCTGATGCGGCAGAACCAGTCCTACATCTTCTTCCGCGAGGCCGATGAGCTTAGCCCCGAGGACGGACCCATCGGCGGCGCGGGCTTTCCACTGGTTCCAGGCCGGAGTCTGGCGGTGGACCGCTCGCTCTGGGCCTATGGCCTGCCCTTCTGGCTGGAGGGCGAATTGCCCTCTACTCTCGACAGATCCGAGCCCTTGCGCCGCCTTATGATCGCCCAGGATACGGGCTCGGCCATCGTCGGTCCCGCGCGAGGCGATTTCTTCTTCGGCAGCGGCGAGGAAGCGGGCACGCGCGCAGGTCTGTTGCGTCACACCACGCGCTTCGTGGTGCTCAAGCCCAAAGCTCAGCCATGACCAGGCGTCGCCGGACACGTCAGCTCAGCCCCGAGGAGCGGCGGCTCTGGTCGCACGTGGCCCGCAACGTGCAGCCCATGAAGGGCAAGGTATTGCCGCCTGAGCCGGAACGCGAGCCTGAGGCGGAGACCGCAACGGCCCCTGCCCCGCAGGTTCTTGCCACCTCTCCGGCACCCCTGCCTTCACCCCCCAAGAAACCCTCGCTCCCGCCGCTCGCTCCCGTGGAACGGAAGACGCTTCAGGCCCTGCGCCGGGGCCGGAAGGACGTGGACAGCGTCATCGATCTTCACGGGATGCGCCAGGAGGAGGCGCATTTCGCGCTGATCCACTTCCTGCACCGGGCGCAGAATTCCGGGCATAGCCTCGTCCTCGTCATCACCGGCAAGGGCGGTTCGGTCGTCAACAACGGTCTCTTCGATGAGCGCGGCGTGCTGCGCCGCATGGTGCCGCACTGGCTGCGCTTGGCCGATCTCAGATCTCTTGTGATCGGCTTCGAGGAGGCCTCTCCCCAACATGGCGGTTCCGGTGCACTCTATGTCAGGCTCCGCCGAAGGCGGGGCGCGGGATAAATACCGATGACTCCCTTTGGCGAACGGGTGCGGCAGTTGCGCCGCGAACGCGGATTGATGTTGAAGGACATGGCCGCCCATCTGGGCGTATCGAGCGCCTATCTCTCGGCTCTTGAGCGCGGCGAGCGCGGCAAGCCCACCTGGACGCTCATCCAGGGCGTGCTGCAATATTTCCACATCATCTGGGACGAGGCCGACGAGCTGATGCGGCTTGCCGATCTCTCCGATCCGCGCGTGAAGATCGACACCGCTGGCGCCGATCCCAAGGCAACGCTCCTCGCCAATCGCCTCGCCCGCGAGATCCGAAACCTCTCTGAGGGTGAGCTTGAGGACATGCTCGCCATTCTGAACCACGCTCAAGGGCGCGAGCGCCGCGCTCCGCTGCCGATCCAGGCCGTGCAGGACACCGTCTGAGAAGGCGTCGGTCTTGACCCTGGGGGCGCCGGATGCCAAAGCGCCCTTGATTCCTTCAAACATCGTGGTTTTTCATGTCCCAGACCCGCATCGACGTGCTCACGCTCGGCAACGCCATCGTTGACGTGCTCGCCCATACCGACGAGGCCTTCCTGCTCCAGAAGAAGGTGCACAAGGGCTCCATGCAGCTCATCGACGAGGCGCGTGCCGAGGAGCTCTACCGGGACATGGGTCCTGCGGTGATCGTGTCGGGCGGCTCGGGCGCCAATACGGCAGCAGGCGCTGCGGCCCTGGGCGTGAAGGCGGGCTTCATCGGCAAGGTGAAGAACGACGAGACGGGAAAACTCTTCGCGCATGATCTGAAGGCCATCGACGTGCATTACGACGTGGCTTTCGCCGAGGACGGTCCCGCCACCGCGCGCAGCTTCATCCTGGTGACGCCCGACGGCGAGCGCACCATGAACACCTATCTCGGCGCCTGCCAGAACCTCACGCCCGACGACGTGAACCCGGAGACGGTGCGCGCTGCGAGCATCGTCTACCTCGAAGGCTATCTCTGGGATCCGCCGGCCGCAAAGGAAGCGTTCCGCAAGGCGGTGAAGATCGCGCACGAGGCCGGCAACAAGGTCGCCCTCACCCTCTCCGACGCTTTCTGCGTCGACCGCTACCGTGACGAGTTCCTCGGCCTCATGCGTGACGGCAGCCTCGATATTCTTTTCGCCAACATCCACGAGCTGCAGAGCCTCTATGGCACGTCCTCGGCGGAGAGTGCGCTGGCCGCTTTGCGCGAGGAGAACCTGCTCGGCGTCATCACCCGTTCGGCGGACGGCGCGCTGGTGGTGAGCCGCGGCGAGACGCTCAGCATTCCGGCTTTCCCCGTGGAGCGCGTGGTCGATACCACCGGCGCGGGCGACCTCTTCGCCTCGGGCTTCCTCGCCGGTCTCGTGCAGAACCTGGAGCTTGCCGATTGCGCCCGCCTCGGCGGCCTGGCGGCGGCTGAAATCATCAGCCATCTCGGCGCCCGCCCGCAGGCGAACCTGCGCGAACTCGCGCAGCAGGAAGGGTTGTTGGGGTAAGACCTCTTTCGTCATGGCCGGGCTTGTCCCGGCCATTTTCGTTTTGAAACCCACTGTCCTCATCCTGAGGAGGTCGCTTAAGCGACCGTCTCGAAGGAGAATCCAGAGAGCACTGGACTATCCTTCGAGACGCAGCCTCATGGCTGCTCCTCAGAACGAGCGCGAAGTTTCGCTGAAGCAGCAGATCACCCGCCCGTCCGCCCGAACCACAGCCCGAACAGGGCTGCCAGCGCGACGAGCATCAGAAAGCCGTTGAAGATCACGAGCAGGTACGGCGGAAGGCGCTGCACATCCGGCTGCGGCGGCTGTGCGCCGGTGAACACCTGACGCCACACGGCGGCTGCGAAGCAGAAGGCGCTGAAGAACACCAGCACGGAGCCGGTGGAAATGATCATCCATTCCGGCACCACGCCTTCCAAAAGCTTCTTCGCGCCGATGCCGGAGGCGAGCGACGCCAGGCCTGTTCGCACCCAGGCCGCATAGGTGCGCTCGGCAGCGAACACGGTGCGGTTTGCGGCCAGTTCCGTGCGCCGGTCCGCGCTGTCCTTCATCTGCACACTGGCGACAGCCGTCGTCTTGGCCGCGGCCTGCGTATGCTGGGCCGCCTCCTGTGTATTTTCAGCCGCTTCCTGGGTCTGCGCGGCAGCCTGTTTCGCATGTTCTGCGCTGCGCTTGAGCTTGTCCTCGACCGGTGGCGTGGCCATGCGTTCTCCCTCTCACCAGGGGCACAACGCTCAAGATTGCGAAAAAGGTCAGGTCTGTCCTACAGACGTCGCAAAGCCACGGTTTCGATGCGGTGGCTCGCTCCCTTTGTCAGGATCAGGCTCGCGCGCTGGCGGGTGGGCACGATGTTTTCGCGCAGGTTCAGCAGGTTGATCCGATTCCACAGACCGTCGGCGATGGCGATGGCCTCCTCTTCCGGAATCTCCGCATAGCGGCGAAAGTAAGAGAGCGGATCGCGGAACGCCGTGTGGCGCAGGCGCAGGAAGCGGCTCACGTACCAGCGATGCAGGTCCTCCTCCTCCGCGTCGATATAGACGGAGAAGTCGAAGAAGTCGGATACGAAGGGGATGGCCGTGCCGTCTTTCGGAAGACGCGCGGGCTGGAGCACGTTGAGACCTTCGACGATGAGAATGTCGGGCCGGTCGACATTCGTTTCCTCGCCGGGCACCACGTCATAGACCAGGTGCGAGTAGAGCGGCGCCTTCACGTTACGCTTGCCCGCCTTGATGTCGGCGAGGAAGTGCAGGAGCTTGCCGGTGTCGTAGCTTTCCGGGAAACCTTTGCGCTCCATCAGGCCAAGCCGTGTCAGCTCGGCGTTGGGCAGAAGGAAGCCGTCCGTGGTGACGAGATCCACCTTCGGCGTGTTGGGCCAGCGGGCGAGGAGCGCTTTCAGCACGCGCGCCGTGGTGGATTTGCCGACCGCCACCGAGCCCGCGACGCCGATGATATAGGGCACCTTCTCCTCCCGCTCGGCGAGCAGGAAGCGCTGGGTCGCCTTGAACAGCCCCTGGGTCGCCGCGACGTAGAGCGAGAGCAGACGCGAGAGCGGCAGGTAGATGGCCGCCACCTCATCGAGGGAAATGGGATCGTTGAGGGATTGCAGCCGCATCACCTCGTCGGCGGTGAGCGTCATGGGCGCATCGGCGCGAAGCTTTGCCCATTCATCGCGCGTAAACGTGCGGTAGGGCGAGAGGTCGTCGTCCGCCTCGTTGGAAACGACGTTGGGCTGGTCCATGCGAGCCCCCCTTATCGAGGTCACGGCTTTAAGGTCACGACTTCATATCACGACTTGCGCGCGGCCTTCTCGGCGAGCCCCGATTGCGCGGTGCGGCGCTCCAATTCGGCCATGACTTCACTTAGCGGAATATTGGCGCCCTGCAACACGACCAAAAGGTGATAGAGCACGTCCGCCGCTTCCGCCGTCAGGTTCTGCCGGTCGCCCTGGACGGCGGCGAGCGCCGCCTCCACAGCCTCCTCCCCCAGCTTCTTGGCCGCTTTTGCAGGCCCTTCGCTCAGGAGCTTGGCCGTATAGGACTCGGTCGCCGGTGCCGCGGCACGCTGGGCCACGATGCGGGCGAGGTCGTCGAGGGTGAAGGAGGTCATGGTTGAACTAGCCCGGCAGCGTTACGACAAGAGGACCATTACGGGTGGCGACGACCGTATGCTCGTATTGGACCGTTGGCGCGCGCGGGTCGCTGAGCAGCGTCCATTCATCGTCGCCGTCGGTTGCCCAGTTCGCGCCCAGGGACAGGAAGGGCTCCACTGTGAAGACGAGGCCCTCATTCATGATCCGCCGCTCGGAGCGGTCCGGCCAAGTGGGAATCTCCCCCGGCTCCTCATGCAGGGAATAGCCGATGCCGTGGCTCGCCAGGTTACGAACTAAGGTATAGCCGTTCTTCTCCGCAAATTTCCCGATGGCTTGGCCGATTCCGGCAATCGGCTTGTCGGCACCGACTTGGCGCAAGCCGACCCACATGGCGCGCCGGCCGTCCCGGCATAGCCGCTTGACGGCATTCGTGGTCGGCGGGACCGCGAAGGAAGCGCCGGTATCGGCATAGACGCCGTTCTTTTCCGCCGAGATATCGATGTTGACGAGGTCGCCCGCCTCGATCCGGCGGGATCCGGGAATGCCATGGGCGATCTGCTCGTTCACGCTGATGCAGGTTGCGCCGGGAAAATCATAAATTATTTCCGGGCCCGGACGAGCGCCGGCTTTCTCAAGAAACTGCCGCCCGATCGTATCGAGCTCCGCCGTCGTCATACCGGGCTCGAGCGCCGCAGCCATGGCCTCAAGGGTATTGGCGACGATCCTGCCGATTTCCTGGAGCTTGTTCAGATCATCCTCGTTGGAGATCGTCATTCGCTAAATCCCTTCCCTTTGTCTTACCGGGGACGGTTGGCTGCGATTGTCGTGAAGGCCGCGCTCAATGCCGATTTGCAGCGCTCTGCGCTGGTTCATCCAACCGCATCTTCAGACCTGCCTTCGCCATGTAGCCCTTCGCCTCGCCGATCGTGTGCGTGCCGAAATGGAAGATGGAAGCTGCGAGCACGGCGCTGGCATGGCCGTCCTTCACGCCATCGACCAGGTGATCGAGATTGCCGACGCCGCCGGAGGCGATGACGGGCACGGACACGGCATCCGCAATGGCGCGCACGAGCGCGAGATCGTAGCCGCCCTTGGTGCCGTCCCGGTCCATGGAGGTGACGAGGAGTTCGCCGGCCCCGAGTTCGGCCACCTGCTTCGCGAAGGCGATGGCATCGATGCCGGTGGGGTTACGCCCGCCATGGGTGAAGATTTCCCAGCGCGGTTCTTCCCCCTCACCCGAGACCTTCTTCGCGTCGATAGCGACGACGATGCATTGCGCACCGAATTTCTCCGCGGCCTCGCGCACGAAGTCCGGGTTCTTCACCGCTGCGGTGTTGATCGACACCTTGTCGGCCCCGGCGAGCAGCAGCTTGCGGATATCCTCCACATTGCGCACGCCGCCGCCGACGGTGAGCGGCATGAAGCAGGCTTCCGCCGTGCGCTGCACCACGTCGAGCAGGATTCCCCTCGCCTCGTGGCTCGCGGTGATGTCGAGGAAGCAGAGTTCGTCGGCGCCGGCCGCATCATAGGCCTTCGCGGCTTCCACCGGATCGCCCGCATCGACAAGATCGACGAATTGCACGCCCTTCACGACGCGCCCGTCCTTCACATCGAGGCAGGGAATGAGACGCACTTTCAGCATCAGGCATTTTCCTTGCGCACGGCGCGCAGCAGCGCCAGCGCTTCGACCGGATCGATGCGCCCGTCATAGAGCGCGCGGCCGGAAATGGCGCCGTTGAGCACGGCGCAATCGGGTTGGGTCAGACGCTCGATATCGGCCATGGAGGCCAGACCGCCCGACGCGATGACCGGGATCGAAACGGCGCGGGCGAGGCCCAGCGTCATCGGGAAGTTGAGGCCTTTCAAGATGCCGTCGCGGGCGATGTCCGTGTAGATGATTGCGGCCACGCCTGCATCCTCGAAGCGGCGTCCGAGTTCCTCGGCCGAGAGGGTCGAAGTCTGCGCCCAGCCCTCTACGGCGACGAGGCCGTCCTTCGCGTCGATGCCGACCGCGATCTTGCCCGGATGGAGCCGTGCCGCCTCGCGCACGAAGGCCGGGTCGCGCACGGCGGCCGTGCCGATGATCACGCGGGTCACGCCCTTCGCGAGCCAGCCCTCGACGGTCTTCATGTCGCGGATGCCGCCGCCGAGCTGCACGGGGATCGTCACGCGCTTGAGGATTTCTTCCACGGCGGAGGCATTCATCGGCTTGCCGGCGAAGGCCCCGTCGAGATCGACCACGTGCAGCCACTCGAAGCCCTGAGCCTCGAAGGTCGCCGCCTGATCGGCCGGATCGTCGTTGAAGATTGTCGCCTGGTCCATGTCGCCCTGGATCAGGCGAACGCAGCGGCCTTCCTTCAGATCGATTGCGGGATAAAGGATCACGGGCGCCACCTCAGGAAATTGGCAATGAGCCTGAGGCCGAGCGCCTGGCTCTTTTCGGGGTGAAATTGGGTGCCGACGATGTTGTCGCGTCCGACGATGGCCGTGACCGGCCCGCCGTAATCGGTGGTGGCGACCACATCGTTCGGATCGTTCGGCGTCAGCGCATAGGAATGCACGAAATAGGCGTGCAGACCGTCTGGTCCGGTGGGAATGCCGTCCATCAGCGGATGGGGCTTTGCCAGGGTGAGGGTGTTCCAGCCCATATGGGGGATCTTGAGCGACGGATCCTTCGGCTCGATCGCCTTCACGTCGCCATGGATCCAGTCGAGGCCATAGCTGGTGGTGTGCTCAAGGCCGCGCGTGGCCATGAGCTGCATGCCCACGCAGATGCCGAGGAAGGGACGCCCCTCCTCGCGCACGACGCGCTGGAGAATCTCCACCATGCCGGGCACGGAATCGAGGCCGCGGCGGCAATCGGCGAAGGCGCCGACGCCCGGCAGCACGATCCGGTCGGCTTGTCCGACGAGGGCCGGGTCGGAAGAGACGGTAATGGTCTGGTCGAGGCCTGCCTCGCGGGCCGCGCGCTCAAAGGCCTTGGCGGCTGAGTGCAGGTTGCCGGACCCGTAATCGATGATGACGACGCTCACCGGGGACGCTCCGCATCGGGGAAGAGGCCGATCACCGGGTCGGGCCTCCGGAGGGTGGATGGAACCGGCGCGGGGGCCGGATTGCGGGTCAGGACCGAGGCGGGACGCTGCGCCAGCCAGCGGGCAAAAGCCTTGGCTTCGGCCTCATCCTGGTCGTCGGCAGCGACCACATCGGCCAAGCCAAGTCCACGGCGCGCGAGGGTCCAGCGCCTGAGGCTGTTCGCCTCAAGGCCGATCAGCGCCTGCAGGAGCAGCATCGCCACGGTGCCGGCGCCCTTGTGCACGTTCAACACCTCCAGGAGGCCGCCGAAGGCGAAGACGATCACGAGGACGGCAAGGCCGGCAAGCCAGAGCCGGTGGACGAAAAACCAGAGGAAGGTGAAGAGGAACGCGCCCCAGGAGAACGCATCCTTCACGAGCTCCGACTCCTCCAAAGCAGCCGGATCACCTGGCCGCGCATCGCGCGGAAGGTGCAGGGTATAGGTGGTCATGGCGTCGTTTCCTCAAACCTTGTCCAGCAAGGCGGGATTAATCCGGCCGGACAAGGGTCTCTTGCTTGAACTTAGAGCACCTTTTCGTCGCATCTTTCCACGCAAAACCGCTTCGCACTTTTGCGTCCGATGCTCTAGAGCGTGCCCTTGGTGGAGGGAACGCGCCCCTCTTCCCTTGGGTCCACGGCCACGGCCTGACGCAAGGCACGTGCCAAACCCTTGAAGCAGCTCTCGGCGATGTGGTGGCTGTTCTCCCCGTAGAGCGTCTCGACGTGGAGCGTCAGCCCCGCCTGCACGGCGAAGGCCTGGAAGAACTCGCGCACCAGTTCGGTGTCGAATGCGCCGATCTTCTCCGTGGGGAAGGAGGTGCGGAAGACCAGGAACGGGCGGCCGGAAATATCGAGCGCGATCCGCGTCAGCGTCTCGTCCATCGGCAGATGGATGTCCGCATAGCGGGTGATGCCCTTTTTATCGCCAAGCGCCTTCAGGATGGCCTGGCCCAGCGCGATGCCGGTGTCCTCCGTCGTATGATGCTGGTCCACATGCAGATCGCCCGTCACCTTCACGGTCAGGTCGAAGAGACCGTGGCGGGCAAAGAGTTCCAGCATATGGTCGAGGAAGCCGACCCCCGTGGAGATCTCGGCCTTGCCGGTGCCATCGAGGGCAATCGACACGGCCACATCGGTCTCGGCGGTGCGACGGCTGACGCTCGCGGAGCGCATCATGAATGTCCTTTGCGGAGTGTGAGACGCACGCCTTCTACCAAGACCGCGCGAGAAACGCTACCCGCGTTGCTTTTGCCCGTTGAGTGATTAAGTCAGGGTCCAAACGATTTTTAACCCTCTCCCCGTCCGCTGGAGTTCGCCTCGTGTCCGAAGACGCCACCCCCCGCAGCATGCATGCCACCACGATCCTCATGGTCCGCAAAGGCAATCGCGTCGTCATCGGCGGTGACGGGCAGGTCAGCTTGGGTCAGACCATCGTGAAGGGCAATGCCCGAAAGGTGCGCCGCCTGTCCAAGGGCGGGGTCATCGGCGGCTTTGCCGGCTCGACGGCCGACGCCTTCACTCTCTTCGAGCGGCTGGAGGCCAAGCTCGAGCAATATCCCGGCCAGCTCACCCGCGCCTGTGTGGAGCTCACCAAGGACTGGCGCACCGACCGCTACCTGCGCCGCCTGGAAGCGATGATGCTTGTCGCGGACAAGGAGGTGGGCCTGCTGCTCTCCGGCGCCGGCGACGTGCTGGAGCCGGAAAACGGCATCGCGGCCATCGGCTCCGGCGGCAATTACGCGCTCGCCGCCGCGCGGGCCTTGGCGGATTCCAGCATGGATGCGGAAGCCATCGTCCGCCGTTCTCTCGCGATTGCGGCCGAGATCTGCGTCTACACGAATTCGAACATCGTCATCGAGACGCTGGAAACAGCATAGTTTTATCCGGAACTCGGACCCCTCCCCTCCGGCACGGATGCCTTGGAAGATCAGTTCATGACCACATTCTCTCCCCGTGAAATCGTTTCGGAACTCGACCGTTACATCGTTGGCCAGAATGACGCGAAGCGCGCCGTCGCTATTGCCCTGCGCAACCGCTGGCGGCGTCAGCAGCTCGAAGGCAGCCTTCGTGAAGAGGTGGCGCCGAAGAACATTCTGATGATCGGCCCCACCGGCTGCGGCAAGACGGAGATCTCCCGCCGCCTCGCCAAGCTCGCGGGCGCACCCTTCATCAAGGTTGAGGCAACGAAGTTCACGGAAGTGGGCTATGTGGGCCGGGACGTGGAGCAGATCGTGCGCGATCTGGTCGAGATCGGCATCGGCCTCGTGAAGGACGAGCGCCGCCGTCAGGTTCAGGCCAAGGCCCATGTGGCGGCGGAAGAGCGCGTGCTCGATGCTCTCGTCGGGGCCACCGCCAGTGCCGCGACGCGCGATGCGTTCCGCCGGAAGCTGCGCGCCAACGAGCTCGACGACAAGGAAATCGAGATCGAGCTGCAGCAATCGGGCGGGGGCGGCATGCCCATGTTCGAGATTCCCGGCATGCCGGGCGCATCGGTGGGTGCGATTAATCTCTCCGACATGTTCGGCAAGGCCTTTGGGGGGCAGCGCAAGACGCGCCGCACCACGGTTCAGGAAGCCTATGAGCCGCTGGTGACGGAAGAGGCCGACAAGATGCTCGATCAGGACGCCATCGTGCAGGAGGCCCTGCGCCAGGTGGAAAACAACGGCATCGTCTTCCTCGACGAGATCGACAAGATCTGCGCCCGGGAAGGCCGTTCCGGTGCCGACGTGTCGCGCGAAGGCGTGCAGCGCGATCTGCTGCCGCTGATCGAAGGCACCACCGTTTCCACCAAATATGGACCGGTGAAGACGGACCATATTCTCTTCATCGCATCAGGCGCGTTCCACGTCTCGAAGCCGTCTGATCTTCTGCCCGAATTGCAGGGCCGTCTGCCGATCCGCGTGGAGCTTTCGCCGCTCACCGTGGAGGATTTCAAACGCATCCTCACCGAGACGGAAGCGAGCCTCATCAAGCAATCCGTGGCGCTGATGAAGACGGAAGGCGTGAACCTGAGCTTCTCGGACGATGCCATCGACGCGCTGGCTCAAGTTGCGGTTGAGGTGAACAACACCGTTGAGAACATCGGTGCTCGGCGCCTGCAGACGGTGCTGGAGCGGGTGCTGGACGATATCTCCTTCACCGCTCCGGACCGTTCGGGCGAGACGGTGACGATCACGGCGGAATACGTGCGCGGCGAAGTGGAAACGCTTGCCAAGAATACGGATCTGAGCCGGTTCATTCTGTGATCCGAGAACACCCCTTCTCCGCCATCCCCGGACTTGATCCCGGGATCAGTCTCGGCCATCCCGATTGGAAAGGCGCGGCGCACTACCCAATCGGGATCACCGGCACAGGGCCGGCGATGACGTGTCGGTCAGGAAGTCCTCACTTTTTCGCGAGACGCGTTAGACAAAAATGCCGGTCCGGGGAACGACCTCCTGTGTGATGCGTTCGCCCCTCGAGACAGGACGACTTGAAGGAGTACCCCATGCGTAAGATGCTCATGGCTCTTGCCGCGACTGCGGCTCTCGGCACCTTCGGCCTCAATACCCCCGCTTCGGCGGTCGAGGCGCAGGCCGCTCCCGTGAACGAACTCGTTGCCGCCATTCAGAAGGGCGATGTGAAATCGGATTACGTGCAGTATCGCCGGTACTATTACCGCGGCGGTCCCCGCTATGTGGAGCGTCGCTACTACGGCCGTCCTTATTATGGACGCCGCTATGGCTACTATCGCCGTGATCGCGGCAATGCCCTGGCCGCCGGCGCTCTGGGCCTCGCCACGGGCGCCATCATCGGCGGCGCGATCGCCCAATCGCAGGCAGCTCCGGTCTATCGTGGCAACGCCTATTGCGCACAGCGCTACCGCTCCTACGATCCGGCCTCGGGCACCTATCTGGGGTATGACGGCCTTCGTCATCCCTGCCCGTAAGACGGGTGAGGTGAGAAAATTGAAGCGGGCTTTCGGCCCGCTTCTTTTTTGCCGCGAAGATTTACTTCGCCGCGATGACGGCGATCTCGACCTTGAATTGAGGAGCTGCCAGCTTCGCCTCGACGGTGGCGCGGGCGGGAGTATTGCCGGGGGAGACCCAGGCGTCCCACACGGCGTTCATCTCCTGAAACGTGCTCATGTCAGTGAGCCAGATATTGGTCATCAGGATCTTCGACTTGTCGGTGCCGGCTTCCGCCAGCAGACTGTCGATGATCGCGAGAATTTCCTGCGTCTGCTCGGTGACGCTCTTGCCTGCAGCCTGATTGGCGACCTGGCCTGCGAGATAGACCGTGTTGCCGTGAACGACGGCGCCGCTCATGCGGGGACCGGGATTGATGCGTTGGATCGTCATGATACGCCCCTTCTCAAAACTATGCCCGCTTGTCCGATGTGCGGGCATTGTGGTCAAGAGGGCTCTTGAGAACATTGCTGTTCGAAGTGGGGACACCAGACCCGCCGACGATCATCTTCAGGTTGCAAAAATCGAACTCGGCCTTTACCGATAGGATACAAAGTGACGGGGTCGAGAATGGCGAAGAAGAGTCCTAATGCTGGCGACAGACATGTCGGCATGCGTATTCGGATGCGGCGCACGGTTTTGGGCATGAGCCAAGAACGCCTAGGAGAGCTTCTTGGGATCACTTTTCAACAGGTTCAGAAATACGAGAAGGGTACCAATCGCATCGGCACAGGCCGCTTGATCAATATCGCAGAGGCTTTGAGCGTCCCGATAACGTATTTCTTTGAAGGCTATGCAAAGATCGCCTCCGACGACAACGTCGAAGGCGATCTTTCGCAGATAATGGAGACGCGCGAGGGTCTTGCTTTAGCGCGGGCCTTTGCCCGGATGACAGATCCGACTATCCGCCAGAGCTTCGTTAATATGGCCGAGGCCATTGTCCGTATTAAGCCTTCATAGGAAGCGATTGAATCCTTACCATGATCAAGTGGCACGACCTCTCTGGCTTTTAGACCCCGTATTCCTCGACACTCGGCTCCGAGCTGTATGCTCTTCGCCCCAACCAATCGCATCGGGCAATTTTCGTGCGGCGTCCAAAGCCTGGGCGAGGCCTTTCACAGACTGAATTTCCTCCGGTGAAAAGCTTCGGATGATGTCAACGGCTTGAGCCCAAAACTGGAGAATGACGATCTCCTTCTCAGGGCTGATTTTGATGGATTGGCGCGTCATCGTTCACCCCGCGAGACGCATTGGCCCAGTCTGCTGCGGCTGAATCAAGACACGGCGGCTGTCACCTCGCATCTCCTGAAGGCGCAACAGAGTGCGTCGGTCAAACGATGCTGTTACGGCGACGACATCCTGACCGCCTACTGATTGCGGAAGCCCGAGCGGAATGGTTCGAAAATGAAGCTGCACAAGCCGCAGGAGCCATAGTGGATTCATTTCGATAATGATGGTGTTGATCCCGCTCTCCAGGCCCCACTCCACAATACCCGAAAGCAGTGCATTGGCGACCGGACTGAGTGCCCTGCCTCGCTCGCGATGCGCCGGTTCAACGCAGTAACGCGTCCATTCCCAAATATGCGCACCAACGGGACGCTCGTCTTCGCATAATTGCGGTAAGACATCTGAAAGCAGGTGTGGCCGAGTCGAAGGCAACATACGCTGATAACCCAGCACCTTTCCATCGGCAATGCAGAGCATATGGACGGCATGTTCATTGTCGAACTGATCGATCTCGCGCCCATCCGGCTTGGCCAGATCGGTCCATTTCATTTCATCGACAAAGATGCGGTGGCGCAGCCGGTAGGCCTGTTCCATTTCCTCCTGATAGAGGTGCATATTCTGTGGTGTTACGATGTGAATCACGATCGCCCCCTTCGTTTGCGATGGAGGCATTGTGCCGATCGGCCGAAACCACAAAAGTACGCTTTTCCGTACTCTCTATACGATGAGCTATAAGATGAGGCTCTGACGCAGCGCCTCGGCGACGGCGTGAGTTCGACTTGCCGCTCCGAGTTTCGAGCGGGCCGAGCGCATGTGCTTGTCGACGCCGTGCTCGGAAATGCCCATCTTGTCACTGATATCGCCGTCGGACAGACCCTCCGCTGCCCATTGGAGGGCTTGTCGCTCGCGTGGTGACAGGCTGGTCACCCTCCGCTTCGGGGATTGGCGCAACGGCAGAGCACGGCCCAGGGCGTAAGTTGCAACGAGGGAAAGCATAGGTTTTTCTTCCGGCGCGATCTCCAGGCATTCGCCGGCGAGCGAAAATCCGGCGACCTCTCCCTCAAGGGTCACGAGCGGGATCGTATACCCTTCCCTGAGCTTGAACTCGCCGGCTTCCGCCATTATGCGTCGCGCGGCCGAATCGGACCGGTATTTCGGCTCCAGCTCGCTCCACAGGAACGACGTCGTTGCACACTGAACCTGTTCGATCGTGGGATCGCGAAAAAGGTAACCGTGCGAGAAGTAGCGGCGGGCCCATTCTTCGGGCCAAGCATTCATGACGACATGTGAGAGCTGCGTTTGCCGGTCGGCTCCGGGGGCTGGAATCAACCCGGCGAGGATGCGCTCGACACCAAAGCGGCGCGTGATAGTCAACAGGAGCGTGCAAACCTCTTCCGGGTTTCGCGCCTGGTCGAGCTTCTGGATGAAAGCGATCGTCTCGCTGAGGGATCTGCCCGCCATATCCGCTCTCGGTTTTCGAGCACTTTGCGGCACGGCCCCGGCGGACGTCAATATTAATAATATATCGATTAAGTCACGAATTGTGAAAGGCGGTAAGGCGCCTTCAGGTCAGGATCAGTAGAGCGTCGTCTTCTGCCGCTCGGGGAGGGCCCTGTCGTAGGCCTCGCCATCGAAGCGGTTCTGGCTCACGGCGGCAAGAATCTGGCCGGCGCTCGGCAGGCGCTCACGCGCCACATGCTTTTGCGGATTCCACAGCTCCGAGCGCAGGATCGCGCGGGCACATTGGAAATAGACCGTCTCGATCGTGATCGCGATCACGGATTTCGGCGCCTTGCCGTCAACAGCGAAGCTCTGGAGAAGCGCAGGCTCGACGGAAATCACTGCAAGCCCATTCACGCGCAACGTTTCGCCGATGCCCGGGGTCAGGAAGAGCAGCCCGACCTGCGGGTTGCGCACGATGTTGCGAAGCGAATCGAGGCGATTGTTGCCCCGGCGGTCCGGCATCAGCAGAGTCTTTTCATCCTGCACGCGCACGAAACCGGGGCCATCGCCACGCGGAGAGCAATCGAGCCCCTCGGGCCCATGTGTCGCCAGCGCCACGAAGGGCGAGGCCTCGATGAAGGCGCGGTATTCCGGGATGATGCGGCCGGCCTCTTTCAGGAGCGAGGCTTCGGAAGGCTCGCCGTAGAGCGCCTCGAGTTCGGCGATGCTGGAGATCATGGCCGGCATGCAGAGCCTCTCCTGATGTTGGATGCGGTCAAGGCATAGCCTTCCCTCGCCCTGACCGCAACGGAGGGATGCAGGATGAAATCTTGTGCCTTCGCAAGGGGTGTGAAACAGGTGGTTTCCTCAAGGAAGCGCTCATGACCTCTGCCATCGACATCACCGCCAAAGACGCCAAGCGCCCGCCTTACATGGGATATGCCATGGCGGCTGTGGGCGCGACGCTGTTCGCCACCAAAGGCATTCTGATCAAGCTCGCCTATGCCCAAGGAATCGACGCGGAAACGACGCTGGCCCTGCGCATGATTCTGGCCTTGCCGTTCTATCTCGTCATCGGCACGCATGCGGTCATGAGCCAGAAGGCGAAAGGGCAAAACTTGCCGGGGAGAGGTCTGCTCCTGCGGGCCTTCGGCGTCGGTCTTATCGGCTATTGGATTTCGAGCTATCTCGACTTCAAAGGCCTTGAATACATCTCGGCCCATTTCGAGCGGCTGATCCTCTTCACCTATCCGCTCTTCGTGGTTTTGTTCGGCGCAGCCTTCTTCCGTCAGCCGATCAAGCCGAAGGCGTTGCTCGCCTTCGCGGTGAGCTATGGAGGCCTTGCGCTTCTCTTCGCGCAGAACTTCTCCACCTTCGGCGCGAGCACCATGAACGGCGCTCTCTACGTGCTTGCGGCCGCTGTCACCTTCGCGCTCTACCAGCTCTTTGCGAAGCCCATCATCATGAAGGTCGGCCCGCAACTCTTCACCTGCATTGCCATGGGCGCGGCGGGCATCGCCGTCATCCTGCAGTTCCTGGTGACGCATCCTTTCGAGACGATCCTGGTTTCGCCCTCTCTGTGGGGCCTGGGGCTGGCGCTCGCTTTCGGCGCAACGGTGCTGCCGTCATTTTTCTTAAGCGCTGCGCTGAAACAGATTACCGCTCAGGCCAACGCCACAATCGGCATGCTCAGTCCCGTGGTCACCATCGTGCTCGCCATGGTGGTTCTGGGGGACGCGGTGAGCGGCACGGATTGGCTCGGCGCCGCTCTCGTCATCCTCGGCATCGGCTGGTTCACCCTGTCCGAGCGGAAGGGCTGATTCTTAACAAAGAACGGACGCACTCGCGATCCAGCGATAGTGATTTGACAATCCTTGAGGTGCGGCATCTGCCTATCAGCAGTTCCACACTTGTGCTCCCTTGAAAGGAGCGGGAGACAGGAGGGTCTCCAGGAGGCGCATGCAGCACGATCAGGCGAGACCGGCTCTTGAGAGCACTCCTGCCGCGATCCCATTTCGCTGGCGTGACGTGCGCTTGGCGACGGGCCTCGTCCTCGGCCTTTTTCTGCTCACCCATTTCGGCAATCATGCTCTGGGCCTCATTTCTCTTGAAGCGATGGAAAAGGGGCGGGGGTGGTTCAATCTTCTCTGGCGAAATCCGCTCGGAACTGTCCTGCTCTACGGAGCGCTGCTGATTCATTTTCTGATGGCGCTCCAGGCGCTCTACAGGCGGCGAACCCTGCGAATGCCTTGGAGAGAGGCGACGCAATTGCTTTTAGGGCTTTCGCTTCCGTTTCTGGTGATTTCGCATGTGGTGGCGACCCGGGTCGAATGGAGCCTGACCGGCTGGGCCTCGGGCTATCCTGAAGTGATCCGCAATCTCTGGATCAGGGCGCCCGAGATCGGTCTTCGGCAGAGCATTGCCCTCGTCGTTGCGTGGCTTCACGGGTGCTTGGGAATCTTCTTCTGGCTGCGCGCGAAAACCTGGTTCTCCCGTTATGCCCTGCTGCTCTACACAGGTGCCATTCTCGTGCCGGTGCTCGCTTTGCTCGGCTTCGTATCGGCGGGCAAGGAGATCGCCAGGGCTCCGGACCAATTTGGGCCCGCCATGCGGGTTGCATCATCGGCCGCCGAGACGCTCGCCAATATCAATACGGGTCTTTATGCGTCCTTCGCGGCGCTCATCGCGGGCACGCTCGCTGCGCGCGTCGTCCGCAGGACTCTGCTGCAGTCGCAAAGAGTTCGGATCATCTATCCCAACAATCAGATCGTCAGCGTGCCTCTCGGCTTCAGCGTGCTGGAAGCGAGCCGGATCGCAGGCATCCCGCATATCTCCGTCTGCGGCGGGCGAGGGCGCTGTTCCACGTGCCGCGTGCGTGTCGTCGGCGGTGAAGAGGGACAACCGCCTCCCAGCGGCCAGGAGCGCGGAACCCTGGCGCGGATCAAGGCCGGGCCCGATGTGAGGCTCGCCTGCCAGTTCAGGCCGGTTCACGATGTCGCGGTGGTGCCGATCCTGTCGACGAGCCGCAACGGCCTGACATCTCTGGTGCGGGGCGGCAGGGCGCAGGGGCAGGAACGCGAGATCGCAGTCCTCTTCTGCGACCTGCGTGGATTCACGAGCCTGGCGGAACGGCATCTGCCCTTCGACACGGTCTTCATCCTCAACCGCTATTTCGAGATGGTGGGCGAATGCGTGGAGAATGCCGGCGGCCATATCGACAAGTTCATCGGTGATGGGGCGTTGGCTCTCTTCGGCTTGAAGACGACATCGCAGGAAGCGGCCAAACAGGCCATCGATGCGGCCTTGAGGATTCGCGCAGGGCTCACCGCTCTCAACAGGCAATATGCGAGCGAATTCGAGAAGCCGTTGCAGATCGCCATGAGCCTTCACGCAGGCCCTGCCATCGTCGGCGAGATGGGTTACGGTCAGGCGACGAGCCTGACCGCCGTGGGCGATACCATCAATGCCGCAAGCCGCCTGGAGGGTCTGGCCAAGGATCTCGATGTGGAGCTCGTGATCTCGCAGGACGTTGCCGTTCGTGCCGGGCTCGATCTTTCAAGCCGCGAACGGCGCACGATCCCCCTTCGAGGTCGTGCCGCTCCGATCGACAGCTGGATCATTCCCGAGGTGAGCGAATTGGCCCGCTGATTGTCTTCGCAAAAACATGAAAAGGCGCACTCCGAGCGCAAGGGCCGATCCCGCGCTCCAGTACAGCAATCCATCCTATGCATTCCCGATCAGGACGCCCGCTCCGAAAACCAGCGCGCCGCCGAGCACCACCTGGAAGGCGGCGCGCAGGAAGGGCGTCTCCATATAGCGGTTCTGGATGAAGGCGATGGCCCAGAGCTCCACGAACACCACGGCGGCGGCGATGATCGTTGCGGTCCAGAAATGCGGGATGAGGTAGGGCAGGGCGTGGCCGAGGCCCCCGATAGCGGTCATGATCCCGGAGGCCAGACCGCGCTTGACGGGCGAGCCGCGTCCGGAGAGTCTGCCGTCATCGTGGGCTGCTTCCGTGAAGCCCATGGAGATGCCGGCACCCACCGAGGCCGAGAGGCCGACGAGGAAGGTCTGCCAGGTATCCTGCGTGGCAAACGCCGCCGCAAAAATGGGAGCGAGCGTCGAAACCGAGCCGTCCATGAGGCCCGCCAGGCCCGGCTGGACGTAAGTCAGGATGAATTGCCGCCGCTCCGTCTGGGCCTCTTCCTCCTTCACCGATTCCGGCGTGTAGGCGAGGTCGAGCCGGCGGGCGAGGGATTCATGGCCCTGCTCCGCCGTCGCCAGATCTCCCAACAGCTTACGGGTCGAGGCATCCTTGGTGCGCTTGGCGGCTTCCACATTGAACCGATAGGCTTGTGCCTCCATGGTCTCGGCGGCGGTGCGCACCTTCTCGATGCCGAGCGGGCGCACGAGCCAGTCGGGCTTTCTCTCGTAATAGCCGCGCACATGCTCGCGGCGGATCAACGGAATCGTCTCGCCGAAACGCCTGCGGTGCAGCTCGATCAGCGCCGCCCGGTGCCCGTCCTCCTCGGCCGCCATCTCGTCGAAGACCTTGGCCGATTGGGGAAAGGACTCGCGCAGGCCCTCGGCATAGGATCGATAGATCCGCGCGTCGTCCTCTTCCGAGGAAATCGCAAGGGCGAGGATTTCCTGTTCGCTGAGAGAGTCGAAGGGGCGGCGGTCGAAGCCGAAGACGCGAGAGAGCATGCCGGGAAGCCATGTTTAGAATAATTCTAAATATCGCCCCTCGACCAGAGCGTCAATCGCGCCAAGCTCGATCCTCGTGAAGAGCGCAACAAAAAAGCGCGGCTTTCGCCGCGCTTCCTGATCTTTCCCGAGAACCGAGAGGCCTACTCGCCCGCAGCCTTCTGCTGGTCGCGCTGGGCCTTTTCGGCTTCGCGCTCGGCCTTGAGCTGCTCGGTGATGTCCTCGCCGGTCTCCTGGTTCACGACCTTCATGGAGAGGCGGACCTTGCCGCGCTCGTCGGTACCGAGGAACTTCACCTTCACCTTGTCGCCTTCCTTGACGACGTCCGTCACCTTGGCGACGCGGTTCTTGGCGAGCTCCGAGATGTGCACGAGGCCATCGCGGGAACCGAAGAAGTTCACGAAGGCGCCGAACTCCATCACCTTCACGACCGTGCCGTCGTAGATCATGCCGACTTCCGGCTCCGCCACGATGGAGCGGATCCAGTTGTAGGCGGCCTTGATCGACTTGCCGTCGGCCGAGGCGATCTTGATGAGGCCGTCGTCGTTGATGTCGATCTTTGCGCCGGTCTTCTCCACGATCTCGCGGATGACCTTGCCGCCCGAACCGATGACCTCGCGGATCTTGTCGACCGGGATCTGCATCGTCTCGATGCGCGGCGCGTGCTCGCCGAGCTCGGCGCGCGGAGCGGTCAGGGCCTTGTTCATCTCGCCCAGGATGTGAGCGCGACCTTCCTTGGCCTGATCGAGCGCGACGCGCATGATCTCCTCGGTGATGCCGGCGATCTTGATGTCCATCTGGAGCGACGTGATGCCCTGGTCGGTACCGGCCACCTTGAAGTCCATGTCGCCGAGGTGATCCTCGTCGCCGAGGATGTCGGACAGAACCGCATAGCGCTCACCCTCGAGGATGAGGCCCATGGCGATGCCCGCCACCGGACGGCGCAGCGGAACGCCCGCATCCATCAGGGCCAGCGAAGAGCCGCAGACGGTGGCCATGGAGGACGAGCCGTTCGACTCCGTGATCTCCGACACGACGCGGATCGTGTAGGGGAACTCGTGGGAAGCCGGCAGCATCGGGTGGATGGCGCGCCAGGCGAGCTTGCCGTGGCCGATCTCGCGGCGGCCGGGTGAGCCCATGCGGCCCGTCTCACCGACGGAGTAGGGCGGGAAGTTGTAGTGCAGCAGGAAGGTTTCCTTGCGGGTGCCTTCGAGCTCGTCGATGAACTGCTCGTCCTCGCCGGTGCCGAGCGTCGCCACCACGAGAGCCTGCGTCTCGCCGCGGGTGAAGATCGCCGAACCGTGGGTGCGCGGCAGAACGCCGACTTCCGAGAGAATCGGGCGGACGGTGCGAAGATCGCGGCCGTCGATGCGCTTGCCTTCGTCGAGGATGTTCCAGCGCACGACCTTGGCCTGGGCTTCCTTGAAGACGGCCTTCACCTTTTCGGCGTCGAACTTGGCTTCACCTTCAACCGGGCAGAGCGCGTCCATCACCTTCGCCTTCACGGCGTCGACGGCAGCGTAGCGGTCCTGCTTCTTGGTGATCTTGTAGGCTTCGCGCAGGTCCTTCTCGGCGATGTCGAGAACAGCCTTCTCGACCTCGGAGACGTCGGCCGGCTGGAAGTCGCGCGGCTCCTTGGCAGCCTTCTCGGCGAGGCGGATGATGGCCTCGATCACCGGCTGAAAGTGCTTGTGGCCGAACATGACGGCGCCGAGCATCACGTCCTCGGCCAGTTCCTTCGCCTCGGATTCCACCATGAGCACGGCGTCGGTGGTGCCGGCGACCACGAGGTCGAGCGTGGTCTGCTCCATCTCCTGGAGCATCGGGTTCAGCTTGTACTGGCCGCCGATATAGCCGACGCGTGCGGCGCCCACCGGGCCCATGAAGGGAACGCCGGAGAGGGTCAGCGCAGCAGACGCGGCGACCATGGCCACCACGTCAGGATCATTCTCGAGATCGTGCGAGAGCACGGTCACCACGACCTGAGTGTCGTTCTTGTAGCCCTCGACGAAGAGAGGGCGGATCGGACGGTCGATGAGGCGGGAGACGAGGGTCTCCTTCTCGGACGGACGGCCTTCGCGCTTGAAATAACCGCCCGGAATGCGACCGGCGGCATAGGCACGCTCCTGGTAGTTCACCGTGAGCGGGAAGAAGTCGATGCCGGCCTTCGGTTCCTTGGCGGAAACGACGGTGGCGAGCACGGTGGTCTCACCGTAGGTGGCGACCACGGCGCCATCGGCCTGACGGGCCATGTGGCCGGTTTCGAGCGTGAGCTTGCGCCCACCCCAGATCAGTTCTTCGCGTTGAGTATCGAACATGTTTCGTCTTTCATGACAGCAGGAGCGGGGGCTCGATGCCATGAGCAAGACGGCAAGAGGCTCACGCAGCGAAACAATCCGCTGTCCCAAGCCCCTTGCGATCCTGCCATGGTCATCGCGTCATCCGTCTCCTCAAAGGGACGCCGGGATTTCTTTTGTCTCACCAGCGCCGGAGCGAAAGGTCGGACGCTTTCATCCGATCCATTCGTGAATACCGGAGATGATCTTGTCTCGATCAGATCCGGAAAAACCGTCCGGAGCCGTGCTCCGGACGGAAGTCGTGTAAAAGCTTAGCGGCGGATGCCGAGCTTCTCGATCAGGGTCTTGTAGCGGCTCTCGTCCTTCTTCTTCAGGTAGTCGAGAAGCGAACGACGCGACGAGACGAGCTTCAGGAGGCCACGACGGGAGTGGTTGTCCTTCGTGTGGGTCTTGAAGTGACCGGTCAGGTTGTTGATCCGCTCGGTCAGAATGGCGATCTGCACCTCGGGGGAGCCCGTGTCGCCAGCCTTCTGCGCGAATTCCTTCACAAGCGCATTCTTGCGCTCAGCAGTGATCGACATCGCATATCCTTTCAGGTTTGCTTGTTCGTGAGGACCTTGGCCTTAAGGCTCAAGATCAGTTTCGTCCGGGAAAGGCCGGGCCGGGATGTCGTCCAGCGCGGTCTGTAACCCAAGACGGTCTTCTGAAGGGTCAGCCCTTCAGAGGCGGGCGCACCATACACGAATTGTGCATAAGTGCCAGCGGAATCGTTTTTGCCAAGGTAGGCCAAGGGGATGGCCGGTTCCGCTACGTCCGCCGCTGCAACAGCCGGAACAAGTCTTCACGGCCAATGTTGGTGAACCAGACACCCCCCAATATAGGAACCCGACACCATGACCGCCAGCACCGCAGGCATGATGGATCTGACCTCCAACGAGACCGTGAAGAACATCTTCATCACCGGGCTTCAGAACGCGCATGCGCTGGAAAAAGAAGCTCTGCAGCTGATGCAGCGCCAGCTGGAGCGATTCGAGCACTATCCAGAGATGTCGGAGCTGCTACGCACCCACATCGCCGAAACGGAGGGTCAGATTCGCCGTCTCGACGAGATGCTGCATACTTTCGGCGAGGACCGCTCGCTCCTGAAGGACATAGCCACCCAGGTGATGGCCAACATGGCTGCCGCCGGCCACATGCCGATGGCCGACGAGGTTCTGAAGAACACCTTCGCCAACCATGCCTTCGAGAACTTCGAGATTGCGTCCTACAAGTCGTTGATCACGATGGCCGAGGCTGCCGGACACCAGCGCTTCATCCCGGCGCTCCAGGAGACGCTTCGAGAAGAGGAGAAGACCGCGCAAGCCATTCGCGACATGATCGAGCCGATCACCCGCAAGTACCTGATGCGGGAAGCGCAAGGGCTGAAGGCGGACCGGTAAGACGGCTCAAAATCTCCACGTCATGGCCGTCCCCGGACTTGTTCCGGGGATCAGTCCCGGCCATTTCGCTTTGAAGAGCACTGCGCCGTCCTATCGAGATCACCGGCACGAGGCCGGTGATGATGTCGAACGTGTTTCTCAAGCGCCCAGATTGAACACCCGGTGCGGCACCAATTCGCCGCGCTCGATGTCGCCCACGGCGACAAGCACGCCATTGCACGTCGCGTAGGCTTTGCCGGCGAGAGGCGCATCGCGGCCGCGCAGGATGATGGACTGGCCGCGCATCAGGCGGTTCGCCATGTCGCGGCTGACCGCAACTGACGGAATCTCGCTGAGCGCGGTCTCAACCGGGCGCAAGGCCGCCGGGTCGGTGGTGAGATCGTCCACCGTCACCGCATCGTGCTCCGAAAACGGTCCCACGCGCGTACGCCGGAGGGCCGCGATGTGGCCGAGGCAGCCCAAGGCGCGGCCGAGATCGCGGGCGATGGCGCGCACATAGGTGCCCTTGCCGCAATCCGCCTCGATCACCGAGCGGTTGCCGTCGTGATGCACGAGCGCGAGGCGGTCGATCTCCACGGTGCGCGGTTGCAGTTCCACCACCTCGCCGTCGCGGGCAAGATCATAGGCGCGCTCGCCCTGGATCTTGATGGCCGAAAAACGCGGAGGCACCTGCTGGACCTGACCGATGAAGCGGGGCAGCAGGGCATCGATGTCGGAGGCTTCCGGCACCTTGTCCGTGCGCTCGACGATATCGCCCTCGGTGTCGTCCGTGTTGGTCTCCGCGCCCCAGGCGACGGTGAAGACGTAGGATTTGCGCCCGTCCATGATGAAGGGCACCGTCTTCGTGGCCTCGCCCAGCGCAATCGGCAGGATGCCGGAGGCCAGCGGATCGAGGGTGCCTGCATGGCCCGCCTTCTTGGCGGAAAAGCCGCGCTTGACCACCGCGACTGCATGGGTCGAGGTCATTCCGACGCCCTTGTCGAGAATGATCCAGCCGTTGACGTCGCGCTTCTTCGGGCGGTCGCCGTGAGGGCGGCGGTGAGGGCGTTCTTCGGGACGGTCTTCAATCATCGCGCTCACTCGTCGTTGTCGTCGTCGTTCACATCGATGCCGGCCTTGCCGGTATCGCGCGCCACGCGCTCCGAGCGCAGCAGCGCATCGATGCGGGCAGCCTCGTCGAAGCTCTCGTCGCGACGGAAGCGAAGGTCGGGTGCGAATTTCAGGTTCACGCGGCGGGCGACTTCCTGACGCAGAACCTTCCTGTTCTTCTCCAGCGCCTTGATCACTGCGTCCTCGTCCTTGCCGCCGAGCGGCATCACATAGGCGGTCGCGAGCTTCAGATCCGGCGACATGCGCACTTCCGGAATCGTGATCACATGCCGGTTCAGCACGTCATCCTGAAGATCGCCGCGGGAGAGCACTTCCGCCAGTGCGTGACGCACGAGCTCGGCCACGCGCTGCTGGCGCTGGGACGGGCCGGTGGTTTGTTCGAAGCGTTTTGCCATTGTCATCCTCCGGGATTGGACCGGATCATTTTTGGATGTCATGGCCGGGGTTATCCCGGCCATCTCGATTGAATAGAAATGGAGCCCATCAAAGCGAGATCACCGGGACAAGCCCGGTGATGACGCATTGTTGTCGAGATGGGAATGAGGCGGTTACAGCGACCGCTTCACCTCTTCCACGCGGTAGCACTCGATGATGTCGCCGACGCGCATGTCCTGGTAGTTCTCGAAGGCCATGCCGCATTCCTGACCCGAGGTGACCTCGCGGACATCGTCCTTGAAGCGCTTGAGCTGGGACAGCTTGCCCTCGTGGATGACCACGTTGTCGCGGATGAGGCGGACATGAGCGCCGCGCTGCACCACGCCGTCGAGGACGCGGCAGCCCGCGACCTTGCCGACCTTGGACACGTTGAACACCTCGAGGATCTGCGCCTCGCCGAGCCGCTCTTCGCGCAGCGTCGGAGCCAGCAGGCCCGACATCGCCGCCTTCACGTCATCCACGAGGTCGTAGATGATGTTGTAGTAGCGGATCTCGATGCCCGCGCGCTCGGCGGCCTCGCGCGCTTCCTTGTGGGCGCGCACGTTGAAGCCGAGGATGATCGCACCGGACGCTTCCGCCAGCGTGACGTCGGATTCCGAGATCGCGCCGACGCCGGCCTGGATGATGCGGGCGCCGACTTCCTCGTTGCCGATCTTTTCGAGAGCGCCAGCGATGGCTTCCGCCGAGCCCTGCACGTCCGCACGGATCACGAGCGGGAACTCCTTGCGGCCCGCTCCGGCCTTCAGGTCGCGCATCATGTCGACCAGGGTGCGTCCGGCCGAGCCCATGCGGGCGGCGGCGCGTTCGCGCTTCTGGCGAGCACGATACTCGGTGATCTCGCGGGCGCGGGCTTCGGACTCGACCACCGCGACGCGGTCGCCTGCTTCCGGCGTGCCGTTGAAGCCCAGCACCTCGACCGGAACCGAGGGACCGGCTTCCTTTACGTTGGCGCCCAGATCGTTGATCAGCGCACGCACGCGGCCCCATTCGGCGCCCGCCACCACGATGTCGCCGGTGTGCAGCGTGCCGCGCTGGACGAGAACCGTGGCCACCGGACCGCGACCGCGATCCAGCTTGGCTTCGATGACGGTGCCTTCGGCCGAACGTTCAGGATTCGCCTTGAGGTCCAGGATTTCGGCCTGGAGCTGGAGACCTTCCAGCAATTCGTCGAGGCCTTGGCCGGTCTTGGCGGACACCTCGAATTCGAGGGTCTCACCGCCCATGGATTCCACGACGATCGAGTGCTGGAGCAGCTCGGTGCGCACCCGCTGCGGGTTGGCATCGGGCTTGTCCACCTTGTTGATCGCCACGATCAGCGGCACGCCGGCCGCCTGCGCGTGGGTGATCGCCTCGACGGTCTGCGGCATGACGCCGTCATCGGCCGCCACCACGAGCACGACGATATCGGTCACCTTGGCGCCGCGGGCGCGCATGGCGGTGAAGGCCGCGTGGCCGGGGGTGTCGATGAAGGTGATCTTGCCGCCGAGCGGCGAGGTCACCTGATAGGCGCCGATATGCTGCGTGATGCCGCCGGCTTCGCCCGAGACCACGTTGGTCTTGCGGATCGCGTCGAGCAGCGAGGTCTTGCCGTGGTCGACGTGGCCCATGATGGTGATTACCGGGGGACGGGCCGAGAGGTTCTCGTCCGTATCCGGCGTATCGAACAGGCCTTCCTCCACGTCCGATTCCGCAACGCGCTTCACCGTGTGGCCGAGCTCCTCCGCGACGAGCTGCGCGGTATCGGCATCGATCACGTCGGTGATCTTGTGCATCTGTCCCTGCTTCATCAGGAACTTGATCACGTCCACGGCACGCTCCGACATGCGGTTGGCGAGCTCCTGGATGGTGATCGTTTCCGGAACCGTCACCTCGCGGGAGATTTTTTCCTTCTGCTCCACTTGGCGGTGGCCCATCAGACGCTGGTTGCGGCGACGGAAGGCGGCGAGCGAACGTGTGCGCTCGTCGTCATCTGAGGTCGCATTGGCGAGCGTCAGGCGGCCGCGGCGGCGCTCCTCGCCGGGAGCGGCCTTCGGAGTCTTCGGAGCAGCCACGGGCTTTGCCGCGCCACCGGGGCGACGGGCTGTCCGCGGTGCCTCATCATCATCGATCTCGACGGCAGGGCCACGGGTCGCAACCGGCGGAGCGGTGCGGGCGTTGGGCTTCGCCGTCGCCGGATCCGGAACGGCCGGAGCCGCCGGACGCGCCATATGGTTCAGGCTCGGCGGACGTCCACCGGAGGTGCCGCCGGTCGCACGCGGACCGCCACCGAACCCGCCGGGGCGACCTTCACCGCGCGGACCGCCCTCGGAGCGGAAGCCACCGGGACGTCCTTCGCCACGGGGACCGCCCTCCGAACGGAAGCCGCCGGAGCGCTGGCCATCCGGGCGCGGACCGCCCTGACGGCCTTCGCCGCGCGGGCCGCCTTCGGAGCGGAAGCCACCGGGGCGACCTTCGCCACGCGGACCACCTTCGTGGCGCGGAGCCGGGCCACGGTCGCGGGCCTGTGCAGGAGCCGGTGCGGCCTGGGCAGGACGCGGTGCAGCCTCTTCGCCCAGACGACGGCGGGCCTCGTCCTCGGCGCGGCGCTTGCGCTCCTCGTCCTGACGACGGCGCTCTTCTTCCTCGCGCTTGCGGGCTTCGGCCGCTTCACGTTCCTTGGCTTCGGCAGCCTCGCGCTCGGCGCGGCGGGCAGCCTCTTCAGCCTGGCGCTTGCGCTCTTCCTCGTCCCGACGGCGGGCATCGACCAGGGCGTTCATGCGGGCATCGCGCTCCTGATCGGAGAGCGTCTGCAGCACCACGCCGGACCGGGGCGCGTTGGAAGAAGGGCCGGAGCGCTGCGGGCGTCCGCCCTGAGCCGGAGCTGCGGGCTTGGCAGCCGGGGCAGCCGGCTTCGGCGCGGCAGCGGGAGCTGCAGCCTGTTGGGGGGCCGGCTTGTCATCCTTGGCCCCACCGGGGCCAACGGCAGGGCGACGCTTCACCGTCTCGACCACAACCGACTTCGATCGGCCATGGGAGAAGCTTTGGCGCACCGTGCCTTGTTCGACGGGGCGCTTCAGAGACAGCGTCTTGGACGACACATGGAGAGTCTTGTCGCCCTGGTTTTTCGTATCACTCATTCCGCCTCAGTTCCTGCGGGTTTCAAAATCGTGGGTTCGCCGGTCTCGTTTCCGAGGCCAGATGGATCGGCTCCGATGCCGCAATAGGTGCGGTAACGATGCCAGCGGTTCAGAAAGCCGTCGCTCCCAGCGCCCGCGACGAGGGCAGCATGTATCACATGTGACCGGCCTAATGCCAAATCCAATTCGTCAATCGACAATGCTTGGATGACCGGAAAGCTAGATATTGCGCTGCCGAGGCGTTTTCGCAACGGGTTCGCCAATTTTCTTCGCCCATCTTCAGCCGCCTCTGCGGCATGAATAAGGGCAACGATGGGCTTATCCGTGACCGCCGACTCAACTTTCTGGAAGCCGGTGATGACGCAGCCCGCCTTGTTGGCGAGGGCCAGACCCTGTCGCAGGTCGTCCCGGAGCATGCGCTCGATGTCCTGGGAAAGGGTCTCGGAGGCTTTGGCCTCCGTCTTGAAGGCGCGGGAGAAGAGGCGGCGTTTGACCGCCTCATCCACCATGGTGGACCGGGCCGTCACCCAGACGCCCCGGCCGGGAAGCTTGTGCTTGAGATCGGGCACGACCTGACGGTCGGGCCCCAGGACAAAGCGGATCAGCTCCGCGGGGCTGTGAGCCTCGCGGGTGACGATGCAGGTGCGCTCCGGTTCATGCCGCGGCACGGGTGCTGACCTCGCTTTGCCATCGCCGTGGTTTAAGACGGCTGAGCCTCGGTCTCGGCCTCTTCGGCCGATCCCTCGGTCTCTACGGGTTCTTCAGGCTGCTCGATCCAGCCGGCCTTCACGCGGGCGGCCATGATCATGGATTCAGCCTCTGCACGGGACACGTCGAAGCCGTCGAGAGTGCCCTTGTAGCGGGTCGCATCGGCGCCCTTGCCCTCCGTCCAGCCGACGAGATCGTCGGTGGCGCAGCCGGCCAGGTCCTCGACATTCTTGATGTCGTTTTCGCCGAAGGCCACCAGCATGGCGGTGGTGACGCCGTCGATCTCCTTCAGATCGTCGGAGACGCCGAGCTCCTTGCGGCGGGCCTCGTTCTCGGCCTCGATGCGGGCCAGGTATTCCTGGGCGCGGCTCTGGATCTCGGCAGCGGTGTCCTCGTCGAAGCCCTCGATGGAGGCGACTTCGGCCGAATCCACGTAGGCGATCTCCTCGACCGAGCGGAAGCCTTCCGAGGCGAGCAGCTGGCCCACCACCTCGTCCACGTCGAGAGCGTTCATGAACAGATCGGTGCGCTCGGCGAATTCCTTCTGGCGGCGCTCGGATTCCTCAGCCTCGGTAAGGATATCGATGTCCCAGCCGGTGAGCTGCGAGGCCAGACGCACGTTCTGGCCGCGGCGGCCGATGGCGAGCGAGAGCTGGTCGTCGGGCACTACCACCTCGATGCGGTCGGCCTCCTCGTCGAGCACCACCTTCACCACTTCGGCGGGCTGCAGCGCGTTGACGATGAAGGTCGCTTGGTCGGGAGACCACGGAATGATGTCGATCTTCTCGCCCTGAAGCTCGCCCACGACCGCTTGGACGCGGGAGCCGCGCATGCCGACGCAGGCGCCCACGGGATCGATCGAGGAATCGCGCGAGGTCACGGCGATCTTGGCGCGGGAGCCCGGATCGCGGGCCACGGCCTGAACCGTGACGATGCCGTCATAGATCTCCGGTACTTCGGAGGCGAAGAGCTTCGCCATGAACTGCGGATGCGTGCGGGACAGGAAGATCTGCGGACCGCGGGTCTCGCGGCGCACGTCGAAGAGATAGGCGCGGATGCGGTCGCCCGGGCGGAAGGTCTCGCGCGGAATCAGCTCGTCGCGGCGGATGACCGCCTCGCCACGGCCGAGATCGACGATCACGTTGCCGTATTCGACGCGCTTGACGGCGCCGTTCACGATCTCGCCGATGCGGTCCTTGTACTCCTGGTACTGACGGTCACGCTCGGCATCGCGCACCTTCTGCACGATCACCTGCTTGGCGGATTGTGCTGCGATGCGGCCGAAATCGAACGGGGGCAGGGTGTCGGCGATCACGTCGCCCACCTGTGCTGCCGGATTGTGGCGGGCGCGGGCTTCCGAGAGGGTGATCTCGCGGGAATCGTTCTCGAGCGCGCCGTCCTCGACCACGAGGAGGTGGCGGGAGAGGCGCAGCTCGCCGGTCTTCGGATTGATCTCGGCATGGATATCGGTCTCGGCGCCGTAGCGGGAGCGCGCAGCCTTCGCGATGGCGTCCGCCATGGCGTCCAGCACGATCTGCTTGTCGATCACCTTCTCACGCGCGACCGCATCGGCGATCTGCAAGAGCTCAAGCCTGTTGGCGCTAACAGCCATCGAGGTCACTCCTTAATTCGGTTTTGTCTTGGACGGGCTGCGCGGTTCCGGCGCTTCCACCACGTCCGTGTCTTCATCGAGATCGTCCGTGGTCGGCGCGGTTCCCCGGCGCAGCGATTCACGGATCAGGTCATCCGTCAGGACGAGATGCGCCTCGCCCAGATCGGACAGGGGCAGGCGGGCGATGGGCTCCAGGCCCTCCTTCACGTCCGGCAGCTCGACCACGAGCTTTCCATCCTCCACGCCCCGGAGAAAGCCCCGGAAGCGCTTGCGGCCATCCATCGGGACGGCCATCTCGATCTTCGCCTCGTGGCCGGTCCAGCGCTCGAAGTCGCTGGCGCGCACGAGCGGGCGGTCGATGCCCGGCGAGGAGACCTCAAGATAATAGGCCGTCGAGATCGGATCTTCGAGGTCCAGAACCGGCGAAATCGCACGGCTCACGGTCTCGCAATCGTCCACCGACATGGTGCCGTCCGGCCTTTCGGCCATGATCTGCACGGTGCAGCCATTCGTGCCGGTCACCTTCACCCGCACGAGATTGAAGCCCAGATCCTCGATCACGGGCTCGACGATGGCAGCCACGCGGGCGGCAACGCCGTTTTCCGTAATCAGCCGCTTGTCGCGTTCGTTCGTCATGGCTCTCCGAAGCTCCGGCGTTCGAGCAATAAAAAAGAGCGGACCCGGCGGGGCCCACTCTCGACCAGCAGCTTGACGCTGCAACCAGAGCTGACAACCGCAGATATACTGATTCAAGCCCGAAAAAGCAAGGGTCCTGCAAAAGGGTCCTCTTTCGCGAACCCGTTGCCTTGATTCAGGAACACCACGTTATCGCGGCTTCAATGAGGCTATGCCGGAGCATCGGCACCAAAAGTGGATTTGCACTTTTGGGACAAATCGGATGCTCCCCTCCTTGATGGGCGCATCGTTGGATGCGACCCGAAGGGCCACGCTAGCGAAAACCGGGTCCACTTTTCCGCGCGATGCGCTAAAGGAAGTCATTCCCTGGAGAGCCTGCCTTGAAGATCTCCCGCCTGCTTCTTGCCCTCGTGCTGCTCCTTGCGGCCGCAGCCGCCTATTGGCGCCTCGGCAGGCCTCAGGACGTCGCCGTCGTCGCGCCCACGCGCGGCGATGCGGCGGAGATCGTCTATGCCACCGGCGTGGTGGAGCCGCGCACCTGGGCCAAGGTGACGCCGCTTCTGCGGGAGCGGATCGTCGAGCTGTGCAATTGCGAGGGCGAATCCGTGGAGAAGGGCGCCGTGCTTGCCCGTCTCGACGACCGCCAGCCGGAGGCAACGCTCGCGGAACTGAAAGCCAGACAGAAACTGATCGCGGCGGATTACGACCGGATTGCCGCTCTCGTCGAGCGCCGGGTTGCCAGCGAGCAGGCTCTCGATCGGGCCCGCAGCGAGCTCGGCCAGGTCCAGGCCCTCATCGCCGGCCAGGAAACGCGACTCGAATCCTATGTGCTGCGCGCGCCTATGGGCGGCGTCGTCCTGCGCCAGGATGGCGAGGTGGGGGAGGTGGCCGAACCCGGCACGGTCCTGTTCTGGGTGGGCGAGCCCAGGCCCTTGTGGGTGGAAGCCGACGTGAACGAGGAGGACATCCCGCGTGTGGCGGTGGGCCAGCGCGCGGTTCTCAAGGCCGACGCCTTTCCGGATCGGGTTCTGGAAGCAACGGTCGATTCCATCACGCCCAAGGGTGATCCGGTCGCCAAGACCTACCGGGTGCGGCTCGCCTTGCCTGACGATACCCCGCTGCGCATCGGCATGACGGTGGAAGTGAACGTGATCGTCCAGGTCTCCGCCAACGCACTTCTCGTGCCCACCAATGCGCTGCGCGGCGGCGCTCTCTTCACCATGGAGAATGGCGTCGCCAGGCGTCATGATGTGAAGGTGGGGATTCGCGGCGCGAGCAGCACGCAAGTGCTGTCGGGCCTCGATGAGACCGAGCGCGTGATCGTGCCGTTTCCGGAGGATCTCGCCGACGGGGCGAAGGTGAGAGAAAAGAGAGGCTGAGCATGCGCCTCATCCTGGAGCTGGCCCTGATCCATATCGCCGGACGCGGCCGTCAGACCATCGTGGCCATTCTCGGTGTCGCTCTGGGCGTCGGCTTTTCCATCGCCATGGCGGCGCTGATGCAGGGCACGGAGAAGGATTTCATCGCGCAGCTCGTCGACACCATGCCCCATGTGCAGATCAGCGACGAGCGCCGCACGCCCCGCCGGCAACCGGCGGAGGATCTGTTTCCCGCCGTGCAGTTCGAGGGCCTGCGGCCGAAGGAGGATCGCCGCGGCATTCTCAATCCCGCCGCCGCCTTCGCATCCCTGCGCTCCTGGGTGCCGGGCCGTATGGCGCAGAGCCTGCGCACGCAAGGCGTGGTCCGGTATGCAGGGCGCGACGTCGGCGTTTCCATCATCGGCATCGAGCCGGAAATCGAAGCAACGGTTTCCTCCGTCGCGGGCGATTTCGTGCAGGGAAGCTTCGATGCCCTGCAGGCGGGCGGCAACAACATCGTCGTCGGAGACACTCTGGCGCAAAGGCTCGGCGCGTCGATGGGCACGACGATCCAGCTCGTCTCACCCACAGGCCAGTCGCGCGGCTTCAAGATCGTCGGACAGTTCCACACCGGCAGCAATGCCCGCGACGAAGGCGAAACTTATGTGCTCCTGAAGAACGCGCAGATTCTCTCCGAGCGGCCGAATGCCATCAACGATATCCGCCTTCGCCTCGACGATCCGGAGACTGCGCCCCGCGTCGCCCGTCAGGCGGAAGCGGAACTCGGCTACAAGGCCGTGCCCTGGCAGGAGGCGAACGAGTCGCTGCTCGAAGCGCTCGTGGTGCGCAACGTGGTGATGTACACGGTGGTGGGCGCGATCTTGCTGGTCGCCGGTTTCGGCATCTTCAACATCATCTCCACCATCACCCACGAGAAGGCGCGTGACATCGCGATCCTCAAGTCGCTCGGCTTCACCCAGGGCAACATGCGCCGGCTGTTTCTCATCGAGGGATTGACGCTGGGTTTCGCCGGCTCCGTTGTGGGTTGGCTGATCGGTTTCCTGTTGTGCTTCGCGCTCTCGCAGGTCGAGTTCAGGATCTCGGGTGGCGCTGTCGGGCGTGAGATCACGCGTCTGCCGCTCTTCTGGTCGCCGTGGCACTATCTGATCGCATCCGTCTTCGCGCTTGTGTCGTCGGGGGTGGCGGGCTACCTGCCTGCGCGGCAGGCGGCGCGGCTCAATCCCGTCGACATCATCCGGGGTGCCACATGAGCGCGCTGATCGAAGCCGATCACCTCACCCGCATTCTGCCGGCCATCGTGCCGGTGACGCTGGTCCGCGATGTGTCGCTCACCGTCGGTGACAATGAATTCGTGGCGATCACCGGCCCGTCCGGCTCCGGAAAGTCGTCGCTTCTCTACCTGCTCGGCCTGCTCGATCGTCCCACCAGCGGCATGCTGAAAATCGCGGGGCAGGACACATCGCAATTGAATGACGACGAGCTGGCGCATCTGCGCCTCGAGAGCCTCGGCTTCGTGTTCCAGTTTCACTTCCTGCTGCCGGAATTCAGCGTGCTGAAAAACGTGGAGCTGCCGATGCGCAAGGCTGGGCGCCTCTCCGCATCCGAAATGAGCGAGCGTGCCGCGAGCCTGCTGGAGGATCTCGGCCTTGCAGGCCATCTCGACAAGCGGCCCGATCAGCTCTCGGGCGGCCAGCGTCAGCGCGTGGCGGTAGCCCGAGCCCTTGCCAACGATCCCCATGTGGTGCTTGCCGACGAGCCGACGGGAAGTCTCGACAGCAAGAGTTCTGAGCAGGTCTTCACCATCCTGCAGGATCTTGTGAAGAAGCGCGGCAAGACGGTGATCGCCGTCACCCACGACATGGACATCGCCGCCCGCGTCGACCGGCGCATTCATCTTGTCGACGGCAAGGTGGTGAGCGACGAGCGCGTTGCTCATGTGGTTGTGTAAGCGGCAGCCTTAGCGCATCGTGCGGACCCGGAGGGCCGCCTCGAACGATGCGCTCCTTTATGAAGGGAGCATCGGATCGAATCTCAAAAGTGCAAATCCACTTTTTACGTCCGATGCTCTAGGCGCGCACGAAGGTCAGATAGCTTGGCACGCGTCCTTCGCGGATGGCCTTGGCCTCGTAGCGGGTGCCCGGCCAGCCCTCATAGGGTTTGCGCCAGTCGTCGGCGCGCTCGGCGGTCCAGCGAAAATGCGCAGAGCGAAGCACCCGGGCCAGCACCCAGCCGATGTAATCGTCGATGTCGCTGGCAAAGCGCAGCTCCGCACCGGGCTTCATGACGCGCGCCAGCATGTCCAGCATCTCGTCCGAGACGAGGCGGCGCTTGCGCTGGCGGCGCTTCGGCCACGGGTCGGGATAAAGGATGTAGACCCGATCGAAGGATGCGTCGGGCAGGGTCGGCAGGAGCTTGGTGACGTCCTCGTCCCACACGCGGATATTGTCGAGCGTTTCGTGGTCGATGGCGGCCAGCAGTTTCGCCATGCCGTTCACGAAGGGCTCGCAGCCGATGAAGTTGATGTCGCGGTTGGTCCGGGCCTGGTGGGCAAGATGCTCGCCGCCGCCGAAACCGATCTCGAGCCAGGTTTCGCGGGCGTCCGCGTTCGGAAACTGGCTGGAGGGAGCGCTGCCCGGGGTCACGCGGATCGCGGGCAGCAGGTTCTGGATCAGATCATCCTGGCCGGCGCGAAGCTTCTTGCCTTTCCGGCGCCCGAAGAAAGCGCCGGCCTTTTGAGATGCTTCGCTCATGAGGGATCAGAAGGCCGACTTGAGGGCGTTGGCGAGGTCGGTGCGCTCCCAGGAGAAGCCGCCGTCCGCTTCCGGCTTGCGACCGAAATGGCCATAGGCGGAGGTGCGCGCATAGATCGGCCTGTTGAGGCCGAGATGCGTACGAATGCCGCGCGGGGAGAGGTCCATCACCTCCATGAGAACGGCCTCGAGCTTGTCCTCGCTCACCTTGCCGGTCTCGTGCAGGTCCACGTAGATCGACAGGGGCTTGGCCACGCCGATCGCATAGGAGAGCTGCAGGGTGCAGCGGTCGGCGAGGCCCGCAGCCACCACGTTCTTGGCGAGATAGCGGGCCGCATAGGCCGCCGAGCGGTCGACCTTGGTCGGATCCTTGCCGGAGAACGCGCCGCCGCCATGCGGGGCCGCGCCGCCATAGGTGTCCACGATGATCTTGCGGCCGGTCAGGCCGCAATCGCCGTCGGGGCCGCCGATCACGAACTTGCCGGTGGGGTTCACGTGCCAGATGGTATCGGCCGAGATCCAGCCCTCGGGCAGCGTCTGGCGAATGGTGGGCTCGACGATCGCGCGCACGTCGTTGGAGGAGAGGCTCTCGTCCAGGTGCTGCGTGGACAGAACGATCTGCGTGGCGGCGACGGGCTTGCCATTCTCGTAGCGGACCGTGACTTGGCTCTTGGCGTCGGGACCGAGCTTGGCGGCATCGCCGACTTTGCCCTTGCGGGCGGCAGTCAGGTTCTCGAGGATCTTGTGAGCGTAGTAGATCGGCGCCGGCATCAGCTCCGGCGTCTCGTTGCAGGCATAGCCGAACATGATGCCCTGGTCGCCCGCACCTTCATCCTTGTCGCCACCGGCATCCACGCCCTGCGCGATATGGGCCGACTGGGCGTGCAGGTAGACGTCGATTTCAGCGTTCTTCCAGTGGAAGCCTTCCTGCTCGTAGCCGATATCCTTGATGGCATCGCGGGCGAGCTGGACTACCTTGTCCTTGGTGATCGAGTCGGGGCCGCGCACCTCACCGGCGATGACCACGCGATTGGTGGTGGCCAGCGTCTCGCAGGCGACACGCGCTTCCGGCTCGGCCGCGAGATAAGCGTCGACGACGGCATCGGAGATCCGGTCGCAAACCTTGTCCGGATGGCCTTCGGACACCGACTCGCTGGTGAAGAGATAGCTTGACCGCCGCACGATAGAATTCCTTTGAGGCAAACACGAAAAGCACGGCTCACAGGGGCCGTAAGCCTACCGCAGGTCATGCCTCAGGCCAGCGGAAAGGTCAAGCGAACGCGTTCTTTATGACGAACGTTCCTGCTCGTCCTGGGCCGCGAGCGATGTCACCAGCTGCACGATGCTTTTGCGGACCTTGGCGCTCTTGATGCTGGTAAAGGTGCGGATGAGCTGCAGGCCTTCCGGGGTCGACATGACGTCTACAAGATAAGGCGGTGCTTCCTCTTCCGCAAAGCCGGGTTCGGTCTTGCCGCTCTTGATGCCATTGAAGAAGAAATGAATGTCGACGCCCAGGATCTTGGCGATGTCGACGAGGCGACCTACGCTGATCCGGTTCATACCTTTTTCGTATTTCTGAACCTGCTGAAAGGTAAGGCCAAGCATTTCGCCAAGCTTTTCTTGGCTCATGCCAATCGAAATACGGCGCATACGCACCCGTGTTCCGATTTCCTTGTCAATCGAACTGGTCGACTTCTTCATGGCCCCAGGCTTTCTTGTCAAAGCTGACGTAACGCCATGTCCTTTATCATCCTAGATGGAGGACACTCTTTGTTTTCGACGTACAATCAAGGCCATTAAGCAGATCAAAAGCATGGCCGTCAAAGAAAACCTACTTGCTTTTGAAGATAGATTTGCTTTCAATGCAACCGGAAGATTAGCGTCAAGGACACCCTCAACTCCAAGTGGAATACTGTCCACAATCCGGCCGTAAGGGTCGACAACGGCTGAGATTCCCGTGTTGGCGGCCCTCACCAGAGGGAGGCCTTCCTCGACAGAACGGAGGCGTGCCTGTGCAAAGTGCTGGTACGGTCCTGTGGTCTGACCGAACCAGCCATCATTGGTGAGGTTGAGGATCAGGTCGGGGCGGGGGCCCTCAGGGAGGATCTCACCGGGAAAGATCGCCTCATAGCAGATCGTGGCGGCCACTGGCGGCAAACCGGGAATGGTAAGTGCCTGGCGCTTTTCGCTGGGCTCGAAGCCTCCTGGGATATGCACGAACTGGCGCAGGCCCACGGCCCGGATCAGGGCATCGAGAAATTTCGGCACGTATTCGCCGAAGGGCACCAGATGCACCTTGTCGTACGACCTGAGAATGGTGCCGCGATCGTCGATCACCTGGATCGCGTTGTAGAACCGGCCCACCGTCTCGCCGGGCAGCGGCTCGTCCATACGCGCGGCACCCGTGATCAGCACGGAGCCCGGTTCAAGAAGGCCGCCGATCTGGGCGAGGGACGCCGGGTCGCGGTGGAGCAGGAACGGGAATGCCGATTCCGGCCAGATGATATGAGTGGCATCCGCAGCGGTTCGGCCATCGCGGCCGGTGCTCGCGCTTAAAGAGAGATAGCGCCGCATGATGGCATCGCGGTTACGCGGATTGAATTTTGCATCCTGAGGCAGGTTGGGCTGCATGATGCGCAGGCGCACGTTCTCGACGGCGGCTGTCGGCTCGGACGGAACGCGCCAGAAGCCGAAGGCCGCCATCGCGAGAAGCAGTGTCGCGGCAAGGCCCGGCACCGCCCAGCGCTCGCGGTTCGTGCTGCCGGTGAAGATCAGGGCGGGGGAGGCACAGATCGCGATGGCGAGGAAGCTCAGACCATAGAGGCCGACGAGCGAGGCGCTCTGCATGAGCCATAGATTTTGGCCGAGCGCCATGCCGGGATTGTTCCAGGGAAAGCCCGTGAAGAGGTGGCCGCGCAGCCATTCGCTGACCGAAAGTCCGAAAGCAAGGGCAAAGACGCGCGAGGCATCGGGCAGCCAGAGAAGGCGGGTGAGCGCGAAGCCGGAGGCGGTGAAGAAGGCGAGCAGAGCCGGAAGCCCCAGGACGCCGAAGGGCAGGGCCCAGGCGAACTGGTCCGCTTCCACGAGAAAGGCCGCGCCCAGCCACCAGAGCCCGGCCACGAAATACCCGAAGCCCCAGAACCAGCCGATGAGTGCCGCCGATTTGAGGGGAGCCCACCGGGAGGGACCCGCCTTGCCGGCCCCGTCGATGAGCCATACGGCGGTTGTGAGCGACAGGGCAAGCGCCGGCAGGAAGCCGAAGGGCGGCATGGCGAGCGCGCCGACGGCTCCCGAAAGCAAGCCAAGAAGCCAACGGTGCCATCCCCAGGCGAGGGTGACGCGATCGGCGATACGGATCATTCCGCCGCAGCGCTTTCGGGGCGCGGGGCAGATGATTCCACCTCGACCTCGGTGGATGGGACATGCCGGAGGATGCGCAGGCGCTTCACTCGGCGGGGATCGGCGTCCAGCACCTCGAATTCGAGGCCTTTCGGACCCTCGATGACTTCGCTGCGGGACGGTACGCGGCCGGCGAGCGTCACGATGAAGCCGCCGATGGTGTCGATGTCCTCGGCACCTTCCTCATCCGAGAGATCGACGCCGAGCGTCTCCGTCACCTCGTCGAGGCTGGCGCGGGCATCGGCAATATAAGTGCCGTCGGCCGCCTTGGCGATGGTGACCTCCTCATCCTCGTCGTGCTCGTCCTCGATATCGCCCACCACCATTTCCACGAGGTCTTCGATGGAAACGAGGCCGTCGGTACCGCCATATTCGTCGATCACGAGGGCCATGTGGGTGCGGGTTGCCTGCATGCGCACCAGGAGGTCGATGGCGGGCATGGAGCGCGGCACGAAGAGCACCGGGCGCAGGATATTGGCTTCAGCCAGTGCCATGGACAGATCGACCTGCCCGAGGCTCGGCGGGGGCGTGTCGTCGCTCGCTCCGCCTTCCGAGGCGCCGCTGTCGGCGCGCATGGCGATGAAATCGAGGAAGTCCCGGATATGGACCATGCCCTTCGGATCGTCGAGAGTCTCGCCGTAGACCGGCAGACGGGAATGGCCCGCCGTGCGGAAGAGGCTCAGGAGTTCGCCGAGATTGGTGTCGGATGCCACCGCCACGATATCGGCGCGGGGCACCATCACGTCTTCCACCCGGATGCGGTGGAACGAGAGTACGTTCTTGAGCATCGCCCGTTCCTGGGGCGAGAAGTCCGTGTCTTCGACGGAGGATTCCTCGAGAGCGTCCTCAAGATCGTGGCGGATGGAATCGCGGGGTTTTAGCCCCAGGCGGACGAGAACACGGTCGTACCAATGTTCTCGTGGATCTTCATCATCCGAGAGAGAGCGGACAGGGCGGTCGTTACGACTTCGATCTTCGTTCATATCAGTGTGAGTTTCAGCTGAAACGTTTTTTGCGTTTACGCTGCCATATCGCGATAGGGGTCGGCGATTCCAAGAGTGGCCAGCGCCTTCACCTCGAGAGCTTCCATGATCTCCGCCTCCGCCTCGGTTTCGTGGTCGTAACCGAGAAGATGCAGAACCCCATGGACGATCAAATGGGCGAAATGATGCGCGAGCTCCTTGGATTCCTCCTCGGATTCGCGCACCAGCGTTTCGTAAGCTAAAGCAATATCGCCCAAATGGCGAGGCCCAGTTGCCCCCGGCTGCTCGGGGGCTGGGAAAGAAAGCACATTGGTGGGCTTGTCCTTGCCGCGCCAGGTGCGGTTCAGCTCCTGGATCTGGGCGTCGTCGGTCAGCATCACGCTCGCCTCGAAGTCCCCATTGGCTTCGTATGTCACGGCCAAAGCGGCCGATGCGGCCTTCTGGGCGAGGACCTCCACGTCCGGGATCGTCTCCCAGTCGCCCTCCTCGATCATGATGTCGAGCTCGATCACGGTCTTACGTTCCGTTCGCGATACGATTGTTCCTGCGGCGGTGCCTCGCGTCCAGCCTTGTCGTAGGCGGCCACGATGCGGCGGACAAGATCGTGGCGCACCACGTCCGCCTCCTTGAAGGTCACGCGGGAGATGCCCTCGACGCCGTGGAGGATGCGCACGGCCTCGACGAGGCCCGATTTCTGGCCCGGCGGCAGGTCGATCTGCGTCGGGTCGCCGGTGATGATCATGCGTGATCCTTCGCCGAGGCGCGTCAGGAACATCTTCATCTGCATGGAGGTGGTGTTCTGCGCTTCGTCCAGCAGCACCAGGGAGTTGGTGAGGGTTCGGCCGCGCATGAAGGCGAGCGGCGCGATCTCGATCATGCCGGTCTGCAGGCCGCGATCTACATGGCGGGCCTCCATGAAGTCGTAGAGCGCGTCATAGATCGGGCGAAGATAGGGATCGACCTTCTCGCGCATGTCGCCGGGCAGGAAGCCGAGGCGCTCGCCCGCTTCCACGGCCGGCCGCGAGATGATGAGCCGATCCACCTGCCCCGCCTCCAGCAGCGAGACGGCATAGCCCACGGCAAGCCAGGTCTTGCCGGTACCGGCAGGACCTTCGGCAAAGACGAGCTCGTTCTGCTTGAGCGCCTTGATATAGGTGTTCTGCGCCGCGTTGCGGGCGCGGACCACGCCGCGCCGGCGGGTGGCGATATGGTCGAAGGCGGAGAGACCGGGCGTTGCGGTTTCCGCGTTCGGGAAGAGGGTGCCCTGCAGGGACGATTCCTCGATCGTGCCGTCTACATCGCCGGGACCAGGGGACGCGCCCTGGCGGGCGCGCTCATAGAGCGTTTCGAGAACGCGCCGGGCGAGTTCCGAGGATTCCGGCGTGCCCTTCACGGTCACCCGATTGCCGTTGGCGATGGCGGCCACGTTCAGGCGGCGCTCCAGATGCGCGAGGTTCTGGTCGTATTGCCCGAAAACAAGGCTGGCGAGGCGGTTGTCGTCGAAAGTGAGGACGATTTCGGCCTCTTCTTCGACGCCAGGATGGGAAGTGCTGGAGGGTTGTCCCTTCTGCGCTCGTGCGGTCGCGTTGTCCGCTGGCCTCAAATGCCTCTCCTCATGTGTTCGCCACAGGGTTATGGCGAAAGAAACTCTCTTCGGAGGAGAAAGTGTCAGGCCGCGGCCTGGGTGCCGGGCTTCACGACTTCCCCGAACAGGCTGTTCGAGCCTGCCTGTGTGATCCGTACCGTCACGATATCACCAATCTGATGACAATCGGTCTCGATCTGCACGGCCTGCAGATAAGGCGACTTGCCGGCCATCTGGCCCGGGTGACGACCCGGCTTCTCCAAGAGAACGTCCAGAGTCTGACCAACGGTTCCGTGATTGAAAGCCTGTCTTTGCGTTTCCAACAGGTTTTGGAGACGTGCCAGACGCTCGGCCTTCACGGCCTCGGGAACCTGGAGCTCCATCTCGGCCGCAGGCGTGCCGGGACGGGGGCTGTATTTGAAGGAGAAGGAGCTCGCGAAGCCCACATCGGCCACAAGCCGCATCGTGTCCTCGAACTCCGCATCGGTCTCGCCCGGGAAACCCACGATGAAGTCGGAGGAGAGCGCGAGGTTGGCTTGCGCCTTGCGGATCCGCTCGATCAGGCGGCGGTATTCGTCGCCCGTATGCTTGCGGTTCATCTCGTCGAGAATGCGGTCGGAGCCGGATTGCACGGGCAGGTGCAGGTAGGGCATGAGCGCCGGCAGGTCGCGATGGGCGGCGATCAGTTCGTCATCCATGTCGCGCGGATGGCTCGTGGTATAGCGAAGCCTTGCGATGCCGGGGATCTCGGCGAGGCGGTGCAGCAGTCTCCCCAAGGACCAGATGGAGCCGTCGGGGCCCTCGCCGTGATAGGCATTCACGTTCTGGCCGATGAGCGTGAGCTCGCGCACGCCCGCATCCGCGAGGCCCTGCGCCTCGTCAACGATCTTGGCTACCGAACGGGAGACTTCCGCGCCGCGGGTATAGGGCACCACGCAGAAGGTGCAGAACTTGTCGCAGCCTTCCTGGATCGTAAGGAAGGACGACACGCCCCGGTTCCGGATCATGGCCTTCGAGGGCTTGGGCAGATGATCGAACTTGTCCTCGATGGGGAATTCGGTGTCGACCACGCGCTCCGAGCGCGCTTTTTTGAGAAGCTCCGGCAGGTTATGGTAGTTCTGCGGGCCCACCACCACGTCGACGGCCGGCGCACGGCGCAGGATCTCCTTGCCCTCGGCCTGGGCGACGCAGCCCGCGACCACGATCTTCGTTTCCCGGCCGTGGGTCTGGCGCTCCTTCTTCAATTCGCGCACGCGGCCCAGCTCCGAATAGACCTTCTCGGCGGCCTTCTCGCGGATATGGCAGGTGTTGAGGATGACGAGGTCCGCCTCCTCCATGGCCTTGGTCTCGGCATAGCCTTCGGTGGTCAGCATGTCCGCCATGCGCTCGGCGTCATAGACGTTCATCTGGCAGCCATAGGATTTGACGAAAACTTTTTTCACGAGATCGGCCTATTGTGAAAGGTGGAAGCCCTGTCTTTAAGCGCTTTGAGCTTTCAAGAGAAGAGTGTCACCCCTGTGACAGAGGGAACGCAGGATCCAGGGTCAACGGGACCTAGTTTTTTGCAGGTTCCGTTCAGGCGGCTCGACAGGCGATGACGGAATCGAGAATACCCGGAAAGCGCTGATCAAGTTCGGCTCGGCGCAGGCTGATCATGCGTTTCGTGCCTTCGGGGCGAACATTGACCAAGCCAGCTTCGCGCAGCTTGGCCAAGTGATAGCTAAGCCCCGTTTTGGAGCCGAGATGCAGAAACTGGCTGCAGGTCATCTCGTCCCGCTCGCCCTCCGCCAAAAGGCTGATGATGGCCAAGCGCGTTTCATCGCCGAGGGCCGCCAGCACATGGGCCAGCTCGATTTGATCGATAGAGGGATGAGGCAGGGTGGTCATGATCTCTTAATAGGGATTCTATATCAGTAGTTCAACATCCATTGAACTATTTCTTGACAAGGTCGGAATTGAAGTTCAATTGTTCAATGATTCTTGAACAAGGGTCGTTGACCATGAACAAGCGTCTCTTCTGGTTAGCTCTCGGCACTTTCGCCATCGGTGCCGAGGGATTCGTGATTTCCTCGCTTCTTCCGCAGATCGCCGAGGATACGGGTGTGACTCTCATTGAGGCGGGTTATCTGGTCGTCGCCTTCGCCCTCGTCTATGCGATCGGCTCACCTTTCCTGACCGCGCTCACGGCGGATCGCGACCGACGCATGGTCCTGACGACCAGCGCCCTCGTCTTCACGGCAGGTGCACTCAGCGCAGCTTTTGCTCAAAGCTATGGAATGCTCCTCGTCGCCAGAATCGTTATTGCCTGCGCTGCAGGTCTTTATGCCGCCACAGCCCAGGCGACGGCGGTCGCAATCTCCCATGCCGATCACCGGGCACGGGCGATTTCGATTGTTGTCGGCGGGACTTCGCTCGCTGTCGCGCTCGGCGCTCCCTTGGGAGCGTTCGTCGCATCCTGGGCGGGATGGAGAGGCACCTATGTAAGCATCGCTGCTACAGGCGTGATTGCAGCGATCGCGATTCACTTCATGCTGCCGAAAGGTTTACGTGGAACGAAGATGCCGCTGAAAGATCGCTTCGACGTTCTGTCTCAACCCCGTATTCTTCCGACGCTCGCGATGACGCTGCTCTACATGACCGCGGGCTTCATGGTCTTCACCTATATTGCCCCCATGACGATCCAGGCCGCCGGACTCAGCCGCTCCATGCTGCCGACCGTGTTGCTGATCTATGGCAGCGGTGCAGCCTTGGGGAATTATCTCGGCGGCCAAATGGCAGATCGCTGGGGTGCGCAGCGCATGGTGACGATCGCGCTTATCCTCAACACGGGCATGATGCTGTTCTTTGCCCTCGTCGGTTATCTGCCCACCGCATGGGCTGGGCCGGTCTTCATCGGGGCGCTGTTTCCCTGGGGCGTGATGTCATGGTCGTTTCCGCCGGCCCAGGCGAGCCGAATTCTGACGATCGCGCCTGGCAGCGCTCCGCTCGCGCTCTCCCTTAATGGGTCGGCGCTCTATTTCGGGGTCGCACTGGGTTCCTTCATCGGAGGTTGCGTGCTGCGATACGGCACCGTCCTGGATCTTGGCTGGGTCGCGGCCCTGTTCCTGCTCGCCGCTCTCGCTTTGATCTGGTTAGGCCAACCGCGACAATCCGCGCTTCAGCCGGTCTCTCTGCGGGACTGAGAACAAGCCTTGCTCAATCCCGGTAGGCGCCCTCGACGGGGGCAGACAAGTCGCGATCCGCAGCGCGGATCTCGGCCGTCACCCTGGCGAAGGACGGGCGCTCGCTGAGCCTCGCATACCAGGAGGCCAGCGCCCTGTGCTCCTTCAGCGACGGGCCGCCCAGACGGCGGGTCCAGAACACGGTCATGAAGACGGCGATATCCGCCGCGGAAAAGGCTCCGCAGAAGAAGTCTTGAGTCCCAAGCCGGCGGTCGAGATCCGCATAATGCCGGCTCAAAACCGCCTCGGCTTCCCGCGCCTTGGCTTCCTTCTCGGTCCAGCGCTGCAGGTCGTCGGGCTTAGGCTCGGTCCGGTGCATCAGCGAGCGCAGCGGCACCAGCATGATCTCGTCGGCGAAGAGGTCGAGAAGCCTGCATTGCGCCCGCTCCGTCGCAGCCTTCGGATAGAGCGCGGGATCGGGATATGCATCCTCCAGATATTCGAGGATCAGGGTGGAATCGTAGAGGGTCAGGTCCTCGTCGATAAGGACGGGAACCTGACCTTTCGGATTGGCGGCCAGCACCTCGGGGTGCTTGGGGCTGTAGCCTCTGGTCTGGCTGAAGGCGACCGGGATGCGCTCGAACGGCAGCCCCTTCTCGTGGAGGGCAATTTCGACCTTGCGGGAGAAGAGGCTCAAAGGGCCGGAATAGAGCTTCATGGCTTACACTTTCATCGTCCGGGCGTCGGCGGCAGGTGATCCTGCCAGGAGGCGGTATTCAAGCCTTCCACATCGGCCCGTGACAATCCGATATCTGCGAGCGCCCTGTCATCCAGATTGTACAGGACGCGGGCGCTCCTGCGCCGGTCGAGCCAAGCCTCGTAGCGCAGAAGCAGCTTGAGCAGGGTGCTCTGCCGCTCGCGAGCGGCGATGCTAAACCCAAGATTTACTGTGGTATATCCGGTTGCCATGACGGGTCTCCATCGAGGGCTTTGCAAAGGCGTTTTGCAAAGGCAGTTTGCTGGAGAAAACTCTGCTCCTGTGCTAGCGTCCAAGCAAATGAGAAGTCCTTGACTTTTGCCCAAGGAAAACTTGGGTAAATACCTATCGGATCAACCCATGTCTCGTCGTCGTCTGCCTCCCCTGAATGCCGTGCGCGCCTTCGAGGCGGCGGCCCGCCATCTGAACTTCGAGAAGGCTGGCGACGAGATCGCCGTCACCGCAAGCGCGGTCGGCCAGCAGGTGAAGGCGCTGGAAGCCTGGCTCGGCCGTCCTCTCTTCGTGCGCCAGCCCGCGCGCGGCGTGGCCCTGACGCCTCTCGGCGAGCGCTATGCGGCCTCCCTGTCGGAGGTGCTCGACAAGCTCGACGAGGCGACGGCGCAGGTCCTGCGGCCGAGAACATCCAATGTGATCACCGTCAGCGCCATGCCGAGCCTGGCCTCGAACTGGCTCATCCCCCGGCTGGGCTCCTTCCGGGAGCGGCATTCCGAGATCGATGTGCGGGTTTCGGTCTCGATGCGCCTCACCGATTTCGCCCGTGAGGATGTGGACGTCGCCATCCGCTTCGGGCGCGGCCATTATCCGGGACTGCATACGGAGCTGCTGATGGAAGAGTACTTCTTCGCCGTGTGCAGCGCTTCCCTGCTCAAGAATCCTGAGCGGCCTTTGAGCGAACCGGCCGATCTCAAACATCACACGCTGGTGCACGAGGCTGTCGAAGGCGTGCCCGACTACATCACCTGGGATCGCTGGCTCGAGGCGGTGGGGGTCGAGGGCGTCGACACGTCGCGCGGCCCACGCTTCACCCACACCTATCTCTGCCTGCAGGCGGCGGCTTCGGGGCAGGGCGTTGCTCTCGCCACGAATGTTTTGATCGGCGACTACCTGGAGGCCGGCCGTCTCGTTCGGCCCTTCCCGCATCAGGTCAAGGGCGCCTATCAGTATTACGTCGTCAGTCCGGAAGCGAATGCGGACAAACCGGCCCTCACCGCTTTCCGCGCCTGGCTTCTGGAGGAGGCAAGGGCGCATGTTGCCGAGACAGCGCGGATATGATGCAGCGGTGTCATTCCCGGCCGGAGCGCAGCGAGGGGAAGGGAATCCATAGCGCAACGGGTGTCAATGGATCTCCTTCCCGGCCCTTTCGGACCGCCGGGGATGACACTCTAACTACGCCGCCTTCAGCGCTCTTCTCACCGCGCTCTCGGCGGCGGCGGTCGCCGCCTTGCGGCTGCCGTTGAAGGGGATCGGCTCGCCCCAGGTCACCACCACGTCGATTGCGTGGCCCTCGAGGAAGAGCTTGAGGTGGGGGGCCAGGTCCATGTCGCCGTACCAGGCGATGAAGGGCCGGTCGCGCCGGGTGATCGGCAATCCGTTCCGGCGGGTGTAGAAAATCGCAAGCGGCTGCAGAAAGACCTGCTCGATGCTGTCATGCATGAGCGCCGTCTGCGCGGCGCCGACCAGCGAGGAGCGGAAGGGAAGGAGCCGGTTGCCGTCGCTCGTGGTGCCTTCCGCGAACAGCACGATCACCTCGCCCTTCACGAGCCGATGGGCGAGCGCGTCGTTCACCTCAGCCGTCGCCCTGCGGCGCTGCCGGTCGATGAAGACGGAGCGCTGGAGCTTTGCGAGCAGACCGACGACAGGCCAGCCCTCGATCTCCGATTTCGCGATGAAGGAGAGGGGATGCACCGAGCCGATGACGGGAATGTCGAGCCAGGAGACATGGTTCGCGACAACGAGCGTCGGCGCGTCGCCCGGCGGCGTGCCCTTCTCGATCACGCGCACATGGAAGAGCCTCAAGAGGATGCGGTGAAACAGGACAGGCAGGTGGTGCACCAGATTCCAGCCGAAACGGATGCCGAGCAGTTGCAGCGGCACGAGCACGAGGCTGCAGAGCACCAGCACCAGGAGCTTCAGGCCGACGACGATCCTGGTCACGCGTCATCCTTGTCCAACGGCACCGCGTAGAGCTCGAGGCGGTGATAGACGACCTTGTAGCCGAGGCGCCTGGCGATCTCCGTCTGCAGCGCCTCGATCTCGTCCGACTGGAACTCGATCACGTCGCCGGTCTCGAGATTGATGAGATGGTCGTGATGCTCGCGTGCCGCCTGCTCGTAACGGGACCGTCCGTCGCGGAAATCGAGGCGTTCCAGAATACCTTCCGTCTCGAAGAGCTTCACGGTGCGATAGACGGTGGAGAGCGAGATACGGTCGTCCACCTCCGCGGCGCGCCGGTGCAGCTCCACCACGTCGGGATGATCGGCGGCATCGTCGAGGATCTGCGCAATGATCTTCCGCTGGCCCGTCATGCGCAGGCCCTTGTCGCGGCAGGCGCGCTCGATGGCTCCTAGGCGGCGAAGTTTTCCGGTGCTGCTGGTCCGTGATGACAAGGCTGAAAACCTGTTTTCTCGAGCATCGGACGTGAAAAGTGGAGTGCACTTTTGGGATCCATCCGATGCTCATTTTTAAAGTGGCGCATCGTTCGTGCGGAAAACCGGGGCCACTTTCCGCTGACGCGGCCCGTCGGGTCCGCACGATGCGCTTGCAGATGCTTATACGAGAGTTGCCGGGAGGGGGCTATAGGCTCAGCGCCATGGTGAGCGCCGCCACCCGACTGCCATCCGCCTTCTGGTAATAGCCTTCACGTCGCCCGACTTCCTTGAAGACGAAGCGCCGGTAGAGGGCAATGGCTGGATCGTTGCCCTCCTCGACCTCCAGATGGACAATCCGCACGCCCCGGCGGGAGAGCTCGTCCAGGTGCCGCTCGAGCAGGGGGATCGACAAGCCCTTGCCGCGCGCCTCCGGGGCAATGGCAAGAGTGAGGATCTCGGCCTCGTCGAGGACGATGCGCGACAGCACGAAGCCGGCGGGCTTCGCGGCCGATCCGAGAAACAGCCCGTCTCCCACCACGCCACGCTCGGCGAGCAGCCGCTCGAATTCCAGCGTGCTCCAGGGCCGCGCGAAGGAGGCCCCATGGATCGCCGCCATGCGCGAGGCCGCATCGCTGCCTAGGGGATCGATGCGGAAGCCGCCAGGCTTCTTGAACAGATCGAAGAAGCTCATTGGCGGGCGATGCGCGCGCCATCCTGCGGCTTGGCGTCGGGATCGCGAAGATAAAGAGGTTTGGGCAGAGCCTGATTCGGATCGGCGAGGGCGCCGAGACGGGCGATCCAGGCGATGTCGGGAGCCTGCTGCACGTCGGTCACATGAGCCTCGACGCCCTGCATGCGCGCCTCCGCCGCCAGCATCACCGCAGCCGAGCCGCTGATCAGGAGGGGACCTGAGCCGAGTACCCGGATCGCATCGCGATAGCTCATGAGGCTCGGCTGGATGATCGTGCGTCCACCCGGGGCGATGGCCTGGACGTAGATGTGGCCGTGCTTGGCATCGAGGGCCGCGGTGAAGAGCCCGCGCCGTTCCTTCACCATGAGCGGAGCGAGGAAGGCCGAGAGGGTGGCGACCCCTACCACCGGAATGCCGGCGGCAAGCCCGATGCCGCGGGCGGCCGAAATGCCGACGCGCAGGCCCGTATAGCTGCCTGGCCCCACCGTCACCGCCACCCGGTCGAGAGTTTCGAAGCCGCCTTCCACCCTGGAGGCGACGCGCTCGATGAGCGGCAGCAGAGCCTCCGCATGGCCGCGCTCCATGAAAAGGGTCTCGGCCGCCAGCGGTTCGGCATCGCCCGCCTGCCAGATGCAGGCCGAGCAGGCGCCAAGCGCCGTATCGATGGCAAGAACGCGCAACATTCGTCTCCGTCGGATCGTCAGGCTTCTTTAGAGCATGAAGCGGATGTGTGGAAACGGTTTAATGCAGTTCCGTCATCCCGGACTGTCCCTTCCCCGCAAGGGGGAGGGGAAAAGCGTAGCATCTCACTCGATCCGGCAGAATTCCTCGAACGCAAAGCGCGGCTGGCGCGGATGGAGCTTATCGGGCAGCCCGAAGCCAAGATTGATGAGGAAGTTGGATCTGGTCTTCCCGTCCGGGAAGAAGGTCCTGTCCACGCCTTCGCGGTCGAAGCCGCCCATGGGGCCGCAATCGAGCCCGAGCGAGCGGGCCGCCATGAGGAGGTAGGCGCCTTGCAGGGAGGACCCCTGGAGGGCGGTGCGCTCGATCACCTCGGGCTTTCCCGCGAACCAGCTGCGCGCATCCTTGCTGTGGGGGCTAAGGAATCCGAGCTTCTCGTAGAACTCCACGTCATGGGCCACGATCACGGTAGCCGGGGCGCTCATGGTCTGGCGCACATTGCCCGCGTCGAGATGGGGCTTGAGCTTTTCCTTCGCTTCCTGCGACACCACGAAGACGAAGCGGCCCGGCGAGGAATTAGCGCTGGTCGGCCCCAGCTTGGCGAGATCGGCGATGGCGCGCAGCGTGTCTTCGGGAATCTTTCGGTCCTCCCACCAGCGATGGGTGCGGGCATTGCGGAAGAGCTGATCGAGGGAGGCGTCGGACAGAGGCGGCAAGGCAAGGCTCCAAGCAAAAAGCGCGGCTTTCATGCCGCGCTTTTTGATACTGAGAATTCTTAAAATCTGATCAAACGGCCTGCACCTCGCGCACATCCGGCAGGAAATGGCGCAGCAGGTTCTGGATGCCGTGGCGCAGCGTGGCGGTCGAGGAGGGGCAGCCGGAGCAGGCGCCCTTCATCACGAGATAGACCACGCCGTCCTTGAAGCCGCGGAAGGTGATGTCGCCGCCGTCGCCCGCAACGGCCGGACGGATGCGGGTTTCGAGCAGCTCCTTGATCGTCTCGACGGTCGAAGCATCGGCTGGGTCGAAGAACTCCTCACCATCCTCTTCCGCAGCGCCATAGCCGTTCGAGAAGAGCGGCGCGCCGGTCATGAAATGCTCCATGATCGCGCCGAGGATCGCAGGCTTCAGGTGCTGCCACTCGCCATCCGCCTTCGTCACGGTGATGAAGTCGTAGCCGAAGAAGACGCCGGTGACGCCTGGCACGGCAAAGAGGCGCTGGGCCAGAGGCGAGAACTCGCCCTGCTCGGGCGTCTTCGCCTCGAACGTGCCTTCCGGCATCACGACGCGACCGGGCAGGAACTTCAAGGTGGCGGGATTGGGGGTGGCTTCAGTCTGGATGAACATCGCTTTTTGTCCTCTGGCGCCGGTTCAAGGCCGGCCGAGTGGTGGGGTTAGAATCGTTCTAACAGGTTTCAGGCAAGATGTGGAATGGGGGAGTGAGGATTCCAAGGGGAAGTTGTGACCCGGGGGATTGTGTAGCAGAATCGGGATCGTGAACAGCCTCGCTCCTCGTCATGGCCGGGCTTGACCCGGCCATCAACGTCTTAAGCCGTTGCGTCTCCTAAGAGGTGGATCCCCGGAACAAGTCCGGGGATGACGCTGAAGCATCGTCATAGGGAGGAATGAAAGATGCTTGTTCAGCCCGCCAACGCGTCGATTTCCTCGTCCGTCAGGCCGCCCGGTACGATGACGATGGGGATCGGGAAGGTGGAGGCCGCCCTGCCCGCCAGGTTCGTGACCAGGGGGCCGGGGCCCTCCTTGCTGCTGCCGGCGGCAAGCACCAGGAAGGACACGTCCTCGTCCTCGTTGATCAGCTTGATGATCTCGTCTGCCCGTTTGCCGACGCGGATCACCTGCTCGGGCTCCACGCCTGCGGCGCCGCGCGCCTCGCGGGCGGCGGCTTCCAGGAGCTTTGCCGCCTCTTCGCTCGCTTCCTCGATCATCGCTTCGCCGACGCCGAGCCATTCGAAATCGTCCGGCGGGTCCACAACGGCCAGCATGAGCATGCTCGCCCCGGTGCGCGCGGCACGGCGCGAGGCGAAATGGATCGCCCGCGCGCATTCCGGCGTCTTATCGATCACCACCATGAATTTGGGCCGGTGGCCTGTCTCATAGGATCGGCGCTGGCCGCTCACTGCACGCTCTCCTGCATCCCTCGATGCTGCCTTTCCCCTGTATCTAGGGCAGGTTCGCTATCTAGGGCAGATTCGGGTTAACGCGAGCGGACGAAGCCGACGATATCCTTCACCGCATCCATGGTCTGCGCAGCGATCACGCGGGCACGGTCCGAGCCGTCGATGAGGATCGCATCGATATGGCCGGGATCGGCCATGAGGCGGCGCATCTCGCCCGCAATGGGGGCGAGCTTCGTCACTGCCACGTCCACGAGAGCGGCCTTGAAGCCGGAGAACTGCGACCCGCCATGCTCGCGCAGCACGTCTTCCGCCGTGGTGCCGGTAAGCGCGGCATAGATCGAGACCAGGTTCTCCGCCTCGGGACGACCTTTGAGACCTTCGGCCTCGGAGGGCAGGGGCTCGGGGTCCGTCTTCGCCTTGCGCACCTTCTGGGCGATGGTGTCCGCATCGTCCGTCAGGTTGATGCGCGAATAATCGGACGGGTCCGACTTCGACATCTTCTTCGAGCCGTCGCGGAGCGACATGACGCGGGTCGCCGGCCCCTGAATCATGGGCTCGGTGAGCGGGAAGAAGGCGTCGCCATAACCGTTGGCGGCAATCGAGGCGGCGTAGTCGTTGTTGAACTTCTGGGCGATGTCGCGGGTCAGCTCGACATGCTGCTTCTGGTCCTCGCCCACCGGCACATGCGTGGCGCGGTAGACCAGGATGTCGGCGGCCATGAGGCTCGGATAGGCGTAGAGGCCGAGCGAGGCGTTCTCGCGGTCCTTGCCGGCCTTCTCCTTGAACTGCGTCATGCGGTTCATCCAGCCGATGCGGGCGACGCAGTTGAACACCCAGGCGAGTTCCGCGTGCTGCTGCACTTGGCTCTGGTTGAAGATGATGCTCTTCTTCGGATCGAGGCCGGCGGCAAGATAGGCGGCCGTTACCTCGCGGATCTGGCGCTTCAGGTCGGCGGGGTCCTGCCAGATGGTGATGGCGTGCATGTCGACGACGCAATAGATGCATTCCATCGTCTTCTGGAGTTCGATCCAGCGGATCATCGCGCCAAGATAGTTTCCGAGATGCAGGTTCCCCGTCGGCTGCATGCCTGAGAAAACCAGCTCCTTGAACTGCGCCATCGTCTTGCACTCCCACGCCGGACCGGGTTGGACGCCGGACGGCGGTTATTTTCCATGTTGCGTTGCGGCGCGGTTATGACAGGGCCACGCCATGATGCAAGCCTTTACCGGAGCGAAGCCACGTCGTCACGGGTCACCGCGCCTGTCAGCCATGCCCCGAGGGCATAAAGCGCGAGCCCGCCCAGGCAGAAGGCGGCGAGAGACAGGCTGTTCGTGGGTGCAAGCATCTGCTGAGCTCCCCATAAGCCAAGGCCCATGAGAGCCGTGCAGAGAGCGATGCGGGTCAGGCGGCTCATGAAGCGTCCATCCGGATGCCACAGGCCGATTTGCTGAAGCATCCAGGCCATGGCGGCAGCATGGGCAAAACAGCCCAGGCTGACGCCGAGAGCGATCCCGGCAGGTCCCCAGCGCAGCGCGAGCAGAACCCCGCCGATCAGCGTGACGAGAATGCCGAGAAGCGTCCCGGCCATCGTCAGGCGCAGGGCGCCGCGGGCGAAAAGAGTCTGGCTCAGCACCTTTCCGGCGGTGGCGAAAGGCAGGCCGAGGCTTAAAGAAGCGAGCGCCAGCGCCGTTCCTCGCGTATCGGACGGGAGAAAGGCTCCACGCTCGAAGAGAACATGAGTGATGGGAAAGGAGAGGATCAGCAAGGCCGCGCTGGCGGGCAGGGCGAGCAGCAGCGCCACTTCCAGGGCCCGGTGCTGAGCGGCGATGACGACTGTCGTTTCTCCCGCATGGTGGTGCTTGGCGAGCTGCGGAAGCAGCACGCTTGATCCGACCGCCGCGATCAGGCCGAGCGGCAGCTGCATCACCCGCTCGGCGTAGTAGAGCCAGGAGATGCCGGAGGGCCAGAACGAGGCCACCTGCGTTCCCACCAGAATGAAAAGCTGAGCTGCGCCGCTTGCGACAAGCGCGGGGAAGCCCGCCAGCAGCAGGCTCTTGAGGCCTGGGGACCAGTGCGGTTTGCGAAACTGTACGAGTTTTTCCCCACCCTGCCTCAGCGCTGCCAGCACGATGAAAAGCTGGATGAAGCCTGCCAGACACGAGATGCTCGAAAGCCACGCGGCCTTCCTGTCGAGAGGAAGCGCGACGACGGTTTCGAGCGCTACGAGCGTCAGGATCAATCCGACATTCACCGCAAGCGGCGCGAAGGCCGTCGCCCCATAGCGCCCGCGCATGTTGAGGATGGCTGCGGCAACCGAGGAGAGCGTCACCGCGACAACGATGGGAAAGGACAGGCGCGTGTAGAGCGTGACCAAGGTCAGAGTCTGTCCGTCATCGTGCAGGCCCGGTGCGAGGAGAAGCGCGACGAGGCCGGCGGCAATCTCCACCACGGCGGTGAGCCCGAGAAGCACCATCGCGAAAAAGCTGATCACGTCGCCGGCCATGGAGGCGGCCTCATCCGGGTTCAGCCGGCTCAAATGCGGTACGAGGGCCGGGTTCAGCCCGCCCTCGCCGACGATGCGGCGCACGAGGTTCGGCAGGCGAAAGGCCGTGAGAAACGCATCCGCCACGGGCCCCGCGCCCAGGGCCTGCGCGAACAGCATGTCCCGGACAAAGCCCAGAATGCGCGAGGCGATGGAGCCGAAGCCGACCAGAAGGGAGGAGCGGATGAGCGACATGGATCCTCTCGCGCTTAAACGGTTCGGAGAGAATTGTCTAAGGAATGGTGATGAAGCGGACTCCGCTGTTCCCCTCCCCTGGATCTCGGGTGTTCCCGAGATCCGTTCTTGCTGCCGCAAGTCGGGAATTCCCGACTTGCGGCAGGGGAGAGGCAGGGTGGGGGTCGGAAAAAGGGAGGCGCCTCAACCCCTCGCGCGTGCAATCGCCTCACGCTTCTGGGCGAGCGTCATGCCTCCGACATAGGATTCCGTGCCGACGAGGAAGGAGGGCGTCGCGGTAAAGCCGAGGGAGTTGCCGAGCTTGAAGGTCTCCTTCATCCACTGCGTGGTGCGCTCGGAATTCGCCACCTCCTCCAGGCGCTTGGTGTCGCCGCCGAGACGCTCGATTTCCTTCAGGGCCCGCTCGCCATCGACCGCGCCTTTAAGCTTGAACAGGGCAAGATGCAGCGGCAGATAACGTTCAGGGCCGTAGAGCTGGAAGTAAGCCAGCGCTGCCTTGGTGGCGGTGACGGACGGAATTCCGAGCACGGCGAAATTCACCAGCACATAGGTCAGATCCGGTTCCGCCTTCAGAAGCGCGGGCAGATCCGCCGCCGACTTTCTGCACCAGGGACAATTGTAATCGAAATATTCGATCATGATCACGTCGCCGTGCCGGTGCCCGAGCTTCACGGCAGCGTTCAAGGCCATCGTGTCCTCGACGAGCTCGATCGGAACCATCTGCGGCTCCGGCGCCGATTGCGCGAAGGCGGGAACGCTGGCGCCGGATGCGGCAAGGCCGGCCAGAAGGGTGCGGCGGGACAGGATCATGAAAAAAGGCTCTCACAAACGAGAGCCTCTGGTGCCGTGTGATCATGTCGGGAGCAAGGCCAAGCTTTGCTCCCTCATGCACTTGTGAAGGCCTTAACCCTCTTCGCCCGTCACGCCGGCGGCGTCCTGGGCCTTGAGCACTTCCGGACGCGGCATCGAGATGATGTTGTAGCCTGAATCCACGTAGTGGATCTCGCCGGTCACGCCATTCGAGAGGTCGGAGAGGAGATAGAGGGCCGAGCCGCCGATATCCTCAATGGTCACCGTGCGGCGTAGCGGGGCGTGCGCCTTCTGGTAGGTGAACATGAGGCGCGCGTCCGAGATGCCGGCGCCGGCCAGCGTGCGGACCGGGCCTGCCGAGATCGCGTTGCAGCGGATGCCCTGCGGACCGAGATCGGAGGCGATGTAGCGCATGGAGGCTTCGAGCGCAGCCTTCGCGACGCCCATCACGTTGTAGTTCGGCATCACGCGGGTGGAGCCGCCATAAGTCAGCGTCAGGAGCGAGCCGCCGTTCTTCATGCGCCTGGCGGCGCGCTGCGCCACCTCCGTGAAGGAGAAGCAGGAGATCACCATGGTGCGCGAGAAGTTTTCACGCGTCGTGACCTCCGTGTAGGAGCCTTTCAGCTGCGACTTGTCGGAGAAGCCGATGGCGTGAACCACGAAATCGATGGAATCCCAGCGCCGGTCGATGGCCTCGAACGCGGCATCGACGGAGGCGATGTCCTCCACGTCGCAGGGGATCACGAGGTCCGAGCCCAGCGACTGCGCCAGAGGCGTCACGCGCTTGCCGAGCGCCTCGCCCTGATAGGTGAAGGCGAGTTCCGCGCCGTGCTCCGCCAGAACCTTGGCGATGCCCCAGGCGATGGAATGGTCGTTCGCGACGCCCATGATGAGGCCGCGCTTTCCTTGCATCAGACCGCTCATGCGGGTCCCCCTGTGCATCGGCTCTATATTGGGATGCCGATCGTTAGCAAACCGTGCATCGTGAGCCTTGGTCTTGATATCAATGAGCGTGTCCATGCGAGGTCCCCCTTGGAAATTCGGGACATCGCACGGCGTTGTCTCAGGTTTATGACGTCTTACCCGTTGTAGCGGCCGAAGACGAGTGTGGCATTGGTGCCGCCGAAGCCGAACGAGTTCGAGAGAACCGTGTCGAGCTTGGCATTGTCGATGCGCTTGCGGACGATGTTCATGTCCGCGAAGGCCGGATCGATCTCGTCGATATGGGCGCTTTCGCAGATGAAGCCGTTCTGCATCATCAGGAGCGAGTAGATCGCCTCCTGCACGCCGGTCGCGCCGAGCGAGTGACCGGTGAGCGACTTCGTGGCCGAGATCGGCGGGCACTTGTCGCCCGAGCCGAACACCTCGCGGATCGCCTCGATCTCCTTCTGGTCGCCGACCGGGGTCGAGGTGGCGTGCGGGTTGATGTAGTCGACCGGATTATGGACGTTCTGAAGCGCCATGCGCATGCAGCGCACCGCGCCTTCGCCCGAGGGCGCCACCATGTCGTAGCCGTCGGAGGTCAGGCCGTAGCCGACGATCTCGCCGTAGATCTTGGCACCGCGGGCCTTGGCGTGTTCCAACTCCTCCAGCACCAGCACGCCCGCGCCGCCGGCGATGACGAAGCCGTCGCGGTTGGCGTCATAGGCGCGCGAGGCGCGGGACGGGGTGTCGTTGTACTTGGTGGACATGGCGCCCATGGCGTCGAAGAGATTGGACAGGCTCCAGTCCAGATCCTCGCAGCCGCCGGCGAACATCACGTCCTGCTTGCCGTACTGGATCATCTCGTAGGCGTTGCCGACGCAATGGTTGGAGGTCGCGCAGGCCGAGGAGATGGAATAGTTCACGCCCTTGATCTTGAACCAGGTGGCGAGCGTCGCGGAGGCAGTCGAGGACATGGCCTTCGGCACGGCGAAGGGACCGATGCGCTTGGGACCCTTGTCGCGGGTGATGTCGGCGGCCTCGATGATGGTGCGGGTGGAAGGGCCGCCCGAGCCCATGATGATGCCGGTGCGCTCGTTGGAGATGTCGCTCTCCTCGAGCCCCGAATCGCGGATCGCCTGGTCCATGGCCACGTGATTCCAGGCCGTGCCGCGGCCGTGGAAGCGCATGGCGCGGCGGTCGACGAGCGAGTCCACATCGATCTGCGGGGCACCGTGGACCTGGCAGCGGAAGCCGTACTTCTCGTAATCCTCGGCCTTCGCAATGCCGGACTTCGCTTCGCGCAAAGAGGCCAGCACCTCCTGCGTGTTGTTGCCGATGGACGAAACGATGCCCATTCCGGTGACGACGACGCGTCTCATAGCCTACCTCTTCATCGGATCTTGGATGCCAGCCTTCTGCCCAAACAGGTAAGGCCGGATCGGCTTAATCTCAACCGCGAGCCTGCGGGCGAATCGGGAAACGATCCATCAAACTCGATGGCTTCGCCGCATGCGTCAGGGCCGGTTTTTCGAAGAAATCATGTTTTGTCAACATGATGGATGCCTTTGGCCGATGCGCTCTCCTTGAGAGAGCGCATCGTTTAGGACGGAAAACCGGATCCACTTTTCGCTGACGCGGCCCTTCAGGTCCGCACGATGCGCTAGCCCCCCGCCGGGGTCTCCGCCTGGAACAGGCCGACACGCATGTCCTTGGCCTCGTAGATCCGGCGCCCGTCGGCTTCGAGCCAGCCATCGGCGATGCCGAGCACCAGCTTCGAGCGGAAGACGCGCTTGAGCTCCACGCCGTAGACCACCTTCTTCACGGTAGGCAGAACCTGATCGGAGAATTTCACCTCGCCGACGCCGAGCGCACGGCCACGGCCGGGCGAGCCGCCCCACCCGAGGAAGAAGCCGGTCAGCTGCCAGAGAGCGTCGAGCCCCAGGCAGCCCGGCATCACCGGATCGCCTGCGAAGTGGCAGGGAAAGAACCAGAGGTCCGGGCGGATGTCGAGTTCGGCGCGCACATGACCCTTGCCGTATTCGCCGCCCTCTTCCGAGATGGAGGTGATGCGGTCGAACATCAGCATGGGAGGCAGCGGCAGCTGGGCGTTGCCGGGGCCGAACAATTCTCCGCGCCCGCAGGCAAGGAGCTCTTCGTAATTAAAGCTGGACTGGCGGGCCATGCCGGGTGCCGATCCTTTCATCGTCGTCTCAAAAGCGGCCTCAGGATGTCCTTAAGGCCTTCAATGCGGGCTCTGGTAGCACAGGCTTGGCCATCCATCAAAGGGACCCGGGCACGAGAGCGGCAATTCTTTTGCCGCTTCTTAAGGAACACTCCTTAAGCGCGACCGCGGATCACCTTGCGGCGCCCCCCTCGCTTTCCTATCATGGTGATGATAGAAGCGCTCGTTCCCTCAAACAGTTCCGACGATGACCGACCCTTTGTCCGCCTATATCGAGTCCACGACGGCTCCGGCCCACCGGAAGGGCTGCCCCCTCTCCGAGTTGCGGGATAAGCTTCGCCGCGTCGGCCTGCGCCCCACCCGGCAGCGCGTCTCTCTGGGCTGGCTCCTGTTCGGCAAGGGCGATCGCCATATCACGGCCGAGATGCTCTTCGACGAGGCGAGCCGTGCCCGCGTTCCGGTGTCTCTCGCCACCGTCTACAACACCCTGCACCAGTTCACGGAAGCCGGCCTCCTGCGCCAGCTCGCCGTCGACGGCTCCAAGGCCTATTTCGACACCAATCCCACCGAGCACCATCACTTCTTCCTGGAGGATGCGGGCGAGCTCGTGGACATGCCCGACACCGCCGCCGTGAGCGTGGCCGACCTGCCCGAACCGCCCGAGGGCATGGAAGTCGCTGGCGTCGAGGTGATCGTGCGCCTGCGCCGCAAGTCCTCTTAAAGAAATCAGCCGAGCAGAGTTTCGAAGCATCGGATCGATCCGATGCTTCTTTCTTTGATGAGCGCATCGTCGAACGCGGAAAATCGGGTCCACTTTTCCGCACGATGCGCTAGAAGCGGCAGCCTGGATTTTTTCTCATGCCGCTCGCACACTCTCTCGTTGCCGTTCTGGTCACCGTCATCTGGGGCCTGAGCTTCGTCGTCATCAAGCTCGGGGTCGGCTCCATGCCGCCTCTGCTGCTGGCGGCATTGCGCTTCTTATTCGCCGCCCTTCCCGCAATCTTCTTCGTTCCGCGGCCCAAGGCATCCTTCGGGAATGTGGCGGCCTACGGTTTTTTCCTCGGCGTCGCCCAGTTCGGCCTGCTCTTCGCCGCCATCGCCTTCGGCATGCCAGCAAGCCTCGCCTCCCTCGTCATGCAGGCGCAGGTGTTCTTCACGATCCTGTTTGCTGCCCTTTTCATGGCCGAGCGGCCCGGCCGTCACCAGATCGTTGGTGGCCTCATCGGCTTTGCAGGCCTGGTAATCATCGCCGTTCCGCGGCTTTCCGGGAGCGGAGCGGTGCCGTTCCTCATGACCGTGGCTGCCGCCGCCTCCTGGGGCGTGGCCAACATCGTCTCCAAGCGCGCCGGCCGGGTCGACATGCTGGGCTACATCGTCTGGGCGAGCCTCGTCGCGCCCCTGCCGCTGTTGGGCCTTTCCCTCCTGCTCGACGGTCCGGACAGGGTCATCTCGGCCCTCATGAGCATGGATTCCGGCACCTGGGGCGCCGTCGCCTATCTCGCCTATCCCACCACGATCTTCGCCTTTGGGGTCTGGGCCTACCTGCTCTCCCGCCATCCGGCGGCGACCGTGACGCCCTATGCCCTGCTCGTGCCGGTCGCGGGGATCCTTGGCTCATCCCTCATTCTGGGCGAGGCCATGCGGCCCATCGAGGCCATCGGCGGGGCCGTGATCGTGACGGGCTTGGCGCTGAACGTGTTCGGAGCGCGCCTTCTGAACCGCCAGAGAGCCGCTTGAGAGATCAGCGCAGCACGCCGAAACCCACCAGCGCGTAAGCGATCAGGAAGATCGCGACGAAGATGTTGAGAAAGCGCGGCGCCACGATGGAGGCGATGCCGAGGATCAGCGCAAGGATCGGAAGGAGCTTGAAGCTCAGATTGATGGACATGGAATCGAACCCGGAAAACAACGGATGATACCTCGTTACTTATGGGGCCATTCCTTGATAAATCGGAAAGCTTCAAATCCTGCGGTGGTCTAAAAGTCCCGCGGTATCCTGAGCACTTACTCGATCTGTTCGTTGGGATAGACGCCCCAGAGCTTTTCCTGCTGCACGTAGCCGTCGAGATCGCGCGCGCCGTCCATCGCAATCAGGATACGGCACCACCGGCCGTCGCAGGCCTTCACGTTGGTGATCACGCCCGGCTGCATCTGGGCGATGACGCCCGCCTTCGGATCGGGCCTGTCGAGCAGGCTGATCGGCGGTTCGCCCTTCTTGGCCCAGGGCATCACGAGGGCCGTGCGCCGGCCCGACAGAAGGGAGTGCAGCACCCAGCCTTCCGTGCCTTCCGAATCGCGGATGCGCCGCCAGGTTTCGTATTCGGCGATGATCTCGACAGGCAGGCCCGCGCGCTGGAACACCCAGGCGGTCCGGTGGTCCTTGGAGGGGCCTTCGCGCAGGTTCACGCGGTCGGTCTTGAGGCTCACGTAGCGGGGCACGGGCAGGCCGGTGCCGAGGCGCCCTCCAGGGGGCTGCTGCTGCGCGAGAGCCGGCACCGCGCTGACCATGAAGGCGGCAATGGCGGCGACGATCTTGCGCATGGAAGTCCTCTCGGCGACTTTGTGTCTGCTCAAGCCTCTGATAGAGAAGCTTAGCCTAAGCCGCCACGCGGCGGCTCGTCGCCATTCATTGCCGAGACAGGGTTAAGGGAGCGTGAAAACCTCATTCTGACCCAGCCGTTTTCATGCGGGGGATCGCTTAAAGCCGATGAAAAAGAGACCTGCCGTCGTCGTTACCCGCCGTCTGCCCGACGTGATCGAAACGCGCCTGCGCGAGTTGTTCGACACCCGTCTCAACCTCGAGGACAAGCCCCTCTCCCGCGAGGAGCTGACGGAGGCGGTTCGCACGGCGGATGTTCTCGTGCCCACCATCACGGACGAGATCGACGCTGCGCTGCTCGAGCAGGCGGGCCCGAATCTCAAGCTCATCGCCAATTTCGGCAACGGCGTCGACAATATCGACGTGGCGGCGGCGGTCGCGAAAGGCATCACGGTCACCAACACGCCGGGTGTGCTGACCGAGGACACGGCGGACATGACCATGGCGCTGATCCTCGCCGTCGCCCGCCGCATCACGGAAGGCGCCAAGGTGATCCCAGAGGGGGACTGGACCGGCTGGTCGCCCACCTGGATGCTGGGGCGCCGCATCACCGGCAAGCGGCTCGGCATCGTCGGCATGGGCCGCATCGGCCAGGCGCTCGCCCGGAGAGCCCGTGCTTTCGGCTTGTCGATCCATTATCACAACCGCCGCCATGTTCCGCCGAAGGTCGAGGCGGAGCTTGAGGCAACCTACTGGGAATCGCTCGACCAGATGCTGGCGCGCATGGACATCGTCTCCGTGAACTGCCCGCACACGCCCGCCACCTATCACCTGCTCTCGGCGCGGCGCCTCAAGCTCATGAAGCCCGACGCAATCCTCGTGAACACGGCGCGCGGCGAGATCATCGACGAAGCAGCGCTGACCAAGCTCATCGAATCCGGCGCCATTGCGGGCGCGGGCCTCGATGTGTTCGAGGAGGAGCCTGCGGTCAATCCGCGCCTCGTGAAACTCGCCAGGCAGGGCAAGGTGGTGCTTCTGCCGCATATGGGCTCGGCCACGCATGAGGGCCGCATCGCCATGGGCGAGAAGGTGATCGTCAATATCAAGGCCTTTATCGACGGCCACAAGCCGCCGGACCGCGTGCTGCCGAGCATGGTGTGACGCCCGGGAACAATCCTCCCTTAGATAACATATGTGAGTGCGGGCTTGGGCTGAGAACGGCCAGAAGGGTTTTTCATTCCTCGATGAAAAGCCTTCATGCCCGATCCCCTCGTTCTCAAGCTCGAACAGCGCGACCGGCTCTCGGATGACGAGAAGCGGGTTCTCGAAAGCGCGATTTCGCGCGTCCGGGTGGTCGAGGCTGACGAGGACATCGTGCACGAAGGCGAGCATCCCTCCGAGAGCAGTCTGCTCCTCGACGGATTTGCCGCGCGATACAAGATCTTCTCCAATGGTCGTCGGCAGATCACGGCGATCCATGTCGCCGGCGACTTCGTCGACCTTCACAGCTTTCTCTTAAAGACGATGGATCACGGCGTGCTGGCGCTCACGCCCTGCCGCGTCGCCGTGGTGCCGCATGCGGCGCTTGAAAGAATCACCGCCGAGCATCCCCATCTTACGCGTCTCTTGTGGCTCAACACGCTCATCGATGGTGCAATCCATCGCGAATGGCTCACCGCCATGGGCCGCCTCTCGGCCACCGCCCATATGGCGCATTTCATCTGCGAGCTTTTCCTGCGCCTGAAAGCGGTCGGCCGGACCGACGGCGACACGATCTATCTGCCGCTCACGCAAGCCGAGCTCGGCGATACGTTGGGGCTTTCCACCGTGCACGTGAACCGCGTGCTGCAGGAATTGCGGAAAGAAGGGCTCATCCGGTGGCAGGGCGATGCCCTGACGATCCTCGATCGGGGCCGCTTGGAAAAGGTGGGCGAGTTCACCCCGACCTATCTCAACCTTCAGCACGAGCATCGATAGATGTCCGAGCAGTCCACTGCGAACATCTCCCTCCAGCCCGTCTCGGTCATGAGCGACGGCGGCAGTCACGAGGGGCGCCTCGTCTTTTCCGGAGCCGATCTCGTGGCGGTCTTCGCTCAAGTTTCGGCGGAAGAGAATGCCGGCGGACGAAACGGAGCGGGCGGCTGGTTCCTGGAAGCGGGCTTCGGCCGCTGCAGCATTCTCATGACCCACCAGCCACCGGTCTTTCCGACCCTGGACGAAGCGATTGCTTGGGTGCGCGGGCGGCTGGAATCAGGATTGGCCTCATCGTGAGGCCTTGAGCCGTTCGGCGACTTCCCCCGCTGCCCGTTCGCCCTCTTCCCACGCTCCTCCGGCGGTGCCCCATTGAGCGCGCGAGAGCGCCTCGCCCGCAAACCAGATCCGCTCGGCCACAGGCGCCTTCAGGCTGTCGCGAATGGGGGCAAGCCCCGGCGGGATCACGGCCCAGGAGGCCCGCGACCAGGGATCGTTGCGCCACGTCGTGGCATGAATGACGCTCAAGTTCCGCAGAGCCCGATGGCCGAAATGCTCGGCCAGAATTTCGCGTGCGAAACGCGCCGGCGCATGGGCGTCGCGCCGATCGAACCGCGCCGCATGGGGCTGGTCGAGCTCGAAGAAATGGAAGGGCGTGTTGTCGATGCGCGTGAGAAGGCCGGGCGGGGAGCGATTCGTTCCGAGGAGCGTCGCAAGCCGGTCGGGGCCTGTGAAAGGAGCATCCGGCCAATGCAGGATCACGTGTTCGTACACCCCTTGGGTGAAGCCATGGATTGCTTCCCGCACCTCGTTCGGCAAGGCGGGCGCAAAGCGGATCGCGTCCGTCTGCAGCACGGCCATAGGGGTCGTGACGATGGCAGCCCTCGCCCGAAGGGTTCCGGCAGAGCTTTCGATCCGCACGCTCTGTTCCGACCAGTCGATGGCGTGAACGGCAGCGCCTAGGCAGATCGGCAGGCTTTTTCCGAGCCGCGCCACATAGCCCCCGAGCCCGCCCGCAATGAACAGGTTGTCCGCATATTCCATGCTTGGAAAGTCGTGCAGGCTCACCTCATCGAGCGGCCGGCCCGAGACAAGGCCGTGAATACTGGACACCCGATGCCCCAGCGGCCCCATGCCCGGCGGCAGAGCCTTGGCGGCGGGCTGGTCTTGCCCAGCTTTCGCGGCTTGCGTCATCGCCCGGTCGGCCATGGCGAAGGCCCGATGGAGAGCCGCCGATTGCGCGCGGCTTCCGGGCTTCCCGCGCACATAGAAGTGTCCGTCCGTCGGCGCCCGGCGCAAGGGTTCGCCCCGCTCGAATCCGAGCTTCACCAGAGGATTGATGGGACCTGCATGAAGCCAATGGGCGCCAAGATCCACCGGATGCCCCTTGAAGGATCGTGTAACCGTGCGTCCGCCGATGCGGTCGCGCGCTTCCAGCACGGTCACGGAAAGGCCGGAGGCGAGAAGCCGCCGCGCTGCCCCGATCCCGGCGCTGCCCGCTCCGACGATCACAACGTCGGGTTCTTGAGAAAGGGTAATGGCAGAAGAGCTGTCGAGCGGCACGAATTCCCCCACCCCCTCGCGATTCGAGAGGTTCGTTCATAAGTAAAGGCCGCGCCTGCCGCTGACGAGGCGGCACTGCCTTAGCGCATCGTGCGGAAAAGTGGATCCGGTTTTCCGCATGAACACTCCTCTCAAGAATGAGCATCGGATCAATCCCAAAAGTGGAATGCACTTTTGGGATTGATCCGATGCTCTAGAAAGACGAACCAGACATGCTGATCCAGACGGTCATTGCCGCAGCCCGCGATGTTTTCTCGCCGGCGCTCCGGCGCATCCTATGGAAGTCCATCGGCCTGACCATCGCGCTGCTGGCGCTGGTCTGGGTCGTCCTGACGCGTCTCTTCGACACCTTTCTCACGACTCACGATCTGGTCGCGAGCTATCCGGTTCTCGACAGCTTCGCATTCTTTCTCGCGGGCTTCGGCCTTTTCCTCGGATTATTCTATCTGCTCCCCGCCGTCTCGGCGATCGTGGCGGGTTACTTTCTCGACGATGTGGCCGAAATCGTCGAGCGCAAACACTACCCCGCCGATCCGCGGGGCCAGGCTCTGCCCTTCGGCAAGGCCATCCTCTATGGCCTGCGCTTTGGTGCTCTGTCGCTGGCGGTAAACCTCGTCGCCCTGCTCCTGCTCTTCGTGCCGGGCATCAATATCGGCGCGTTCTTCATCGCCAACGCCTATCTCCTCAGCCGTGAATATTTCGAGCTGGCAGCAGGCCGCTTCTGGAACCCTGACGAGGTCAAGCAGCTGCGCTACGAGCACCGGGGGACGGTGCTCGCGGCAGGCGCGGTTCTGGCATGTCTCGTTCTCGTGCCGGTCCTGAACCTCATCACTCCGATTTTCGGAGCCGCGATGATGGTTCACCTGCACAAGGGCTTAATGGCTCGACGTCTGGCCGACGGCCGGGCCGGAAGCCCGCTCCGGGTGGAAGTCGGACGTCGCGTCTCCTGATTTCGCAGCCAGCAGGTCCGGCGTCGTGGGCGCAGTGTTGCGCTTGAGATCGAACTGGCCGGTCTTGCGGAAGCGGATGAGGTAGGACGGCACGATGGCCTCGATGGTGGTGGGCGTGATGCCCAGGCCCTGGAGGGTACGGCCCTCGGCGATGGCGGCCTCCGATACCACGTTGTCCTTCTCGAGCAGGATCGCCTGATCGCGGGTGGTGACGATCTCGCGCGGCAGCAGGCCGAGAGTGAGCTTGTCGAGCCCGCCCATGATCGTGCCCTGGAAGCGAGCCACCGTATTTGGCACGGGCATGATCAGGCGCTTGCGCTCGGTCACCTCGCAGACGAACTCCATCATCTGGCGCATGGTGCGAACTTCAGGGCCGCCGAGTTCATAGATGCCCGGTTTCACCGCGCCGTCGACCGCGCGCGCGATGGTCTCGGCGACATCGCCCACATAGACCGGCTGAAAGCGGGTGTCGCAGCCCGGCAGCGGCAGCACCGGAAACATGCGGGCCAGCGATGCGAAACGGTTGAAGGAATTATCGCCCGGTCCGAACATGATGGAAGGACGCAGGATCACCGCATCCTGGCGAATCTTCAGAAGGTTCGCCTCGCCGGCGGCCTTGGAGCGGGCATAGGCCGATTCGGAATCGGCATCGGCGCCGATGGCCGAGACATGGATGAAGGAGACGGCGTTCTTGGCGGCTTCCGCGATCAGGGCGGGGGCCTCCGCCTGAATCGGATCGAAGCGCTGGCGGCCGCCTTCCTGCAGGATGCCGACGAGGTTGATGACATGGTCGGCTCGCGCCACTGCATGGGCAATCGAGTCGGGATAGCGCACATTGGCCTGGATCGCGTGGACCTGCCCCACTTTGCCCATGGGGAAGAAACTCGCCCGGTTCGGCTGGCGGGTGGCGACGAGCACCCGGTAGCCGCGCTTGGCCAGAAGGCTCACCACATAGCGGCCGAGAAAGCCCGATCCGCCGAAGACCGTGACAATTTGCTGCTCAGGGGTGCGAAGGGCACCGATCATGAAAGCCTCCTGTCCGCCAAGACTTGCAAAGGACCTGCAAGGGGAGCTTGGGGGTGAATTTGGAATGTCTCTAGTCAAACGCTGTCCCCCTGTGAAGGGGCGTCGCATCAAGAAACCGCACGAACCTCATTTTCAGTGATTGACGCGAAGCTCCAAGCACCTTAAACGAACCCTCGCCGAACAGGCATGCCCAGGTGGCGGAATTGGTAGACGCGCTGGTTTCAGGTACCAGTGGTGCAAGCCGTGGAGGTTCGAGTCCTCTCCTGGGCACCAACCCTTCTCTAAGGGGTTGATGCAAAAAGAAATCCCGGAATATAAGGGTTTCAGCCTCTCCCTGTAGGTACACAGGGAAGGTACACATGGTTATCTCGATGTCTCGCCCTTGGCGTCATCCCGATACTGGCATCTGGTATTATCGAGGCCGCGTTCCCGCTGATCTGAAGGCACAGCTCGCCGGTAAGACTGTATCCATTCAGGTCGGGGACGAGACGAGTACCGTCAAGCTCAGCCCCATCATCAAGATTTCTCTTCGGACTAGGGACGCAAGCGAGGCTCGGGTTCGCCATTCGTCCGTCCAGACCCAGCTTCAAGAGCGGTGGGCTGCGGCCCGTAAGGGAACCATCTCGCTCACCCACAAGCAGATCGTGGCCCTGGCTGGGCTCTGGTATCGCGATCTGGTGCTGACGAACCAGGATGAGCCCGGAGACCCAGACAACTGGGACATCTATCAGAGCCTACTGAGCGATGGCTTGGCCTATTTCGATCCAGAGGGCGATGGGGTCGAGCGGGAGCCATACGACCCGAAGCGGGGTGTCCGCGAACTCTCCCGCATCTTCAATCTCGACCTCTTCCTTGAGCAGCGTGGCCTGCAGATCGACAGCGAGTCGCGAACCAAGCTGTTCGAGGCCGTTGGGGTCGCCCTTATGGAAGCAGCCGAGACCCTGAAGAGACGGGGATACGGCGACTACCGGCCTGATCGAACGGTCGAGCGCTTCCCGACTTGGGAGCCTGACCGCCCGAAGGAGCCCATAGCCAACAGATCAGGTCCCACAATGACCGAACTGCTGGAGGGTTGGGCGAAGGAGAGCCAGCCAAAGCAGGCCACCTTGGACCTCTGGCGCTCCTACATCGCGAGCTTCATCAGCTTCATCGGGCACGATAATGCCCTATCGGTGACGCGGTCAGACGTGGTGAACTGGAAGCAGCACCTGCTGGACTCGAACAACAGCGTGAAGACCATCAACGACAGCAAGCTCGCGGCTCTGAAGGCGGTCTTCAACTGGGCGGTTGCGAACGAGCTGTTGCCTCAAAACCCAGCGGATAAAGTCTCTGTCCGGCGGGGCAAGAAGGCTGGCCAGAGGATGCTGGGCTTCGAGAAAGACGAGGCGGCAACGATTTTGACGGCCGCTGCCCAAGCGACAAGTCCGGTGTACCGATGGGTGCCGCTGCTCTGTGCTCAGTCCGGGGCGCGGGTTTCGGAGGTCTGCCAACTCCGGGCCGAGGACATCCATTGCGAGGACGGCATCTGGTACATGAGCTTCAGGCCCGAGGCCGGTTCCCTGAAAAACGATGGCTCCGAACGCAAAGTGCCTCTTCACCCGCACGTGCTTGAGGCTGGCTTCCTAGCCTTCGTGCGAAGCAAGGGACGTGGGCCTCTGTTCTATGACCCGAACCGACGCCGACCTGGAGCGAAGAAGCCCCAGCCGAAGATCGTCGCGAAGAACGTGGCAGCATGGGTCCACCGTCTTGGCATCGAGGTTGGGCGAAAGGAGCACCGCAAGGACCCCAACCATGCGTGGAGGCACCTGTTCAAGACGCTGGGTCGGGATGCCGGGATACAGGACAGCGTACTTGATGCGATTACAGGAAACAGCGCCCCGACCGTTGGCCGGGAATACGGGGAGACGTGGCTCACCACAGCCTCTCGTGCAGTGGCCCGCATCCAGTTGCCTGGATTGACGGAGCCCGAGACAAACCTTGCTGCGTAGTGAGTGTCTTGGGCTGCCGCTGCAGGCTGTACCAGGACCAAGTGTGGACCAGGGAATGTGCGCCACCCTGGTCCATCTCAACCTGTTGTGTTTCAAGCAACTAGCGAACGGGACCGGGAGGACCGGGTGCTACTCAAAACTCTCACATCAGAAGTCTGTCTCCTCGTCGAGGTCTTCTCGGGGAGGTAACAGGTAGAAGCGCCGCTTGCTGCCATTGACGGTCTTCCTGATTTGCTCCACCCCGGCCATCTTCAGTGCCTCCCCGAGTTCCTTCAGGTTCTTCGCATGTTGGCCGTATCCATCCTTGTGGAGTTGCCGCTGGATGCCATCGAGGGTGAACTCACGTCCACCGAACGCTTCGTAGAAGTGCCCACTCTCAACGGACTCCACAATGTAGGTTCGCAGTGGGTTGCCGCTAACCTCGATCACTGTCCTCTTGGCCTCCGTCATAGGTGGGCGGCGGTGCGGGTTGAACGTCGAGATGTCTCGCCGCATGAGGAATGAATAGATCGCGTTCATGCCCTCGGCGCTGTCGATGAACTGGTTCAGTTTCTCGTAGTACCCGTCGTCCATGGGCTGAGCCTTGCTATTCACCACGAAGTAGCGGCGATCACCCTCCTCGATGCTCAGAGGGGCCGTGTGGTTTGAGAACATGATGAAGCGGGCATAGTTCTCGATCTCCATCTGCGGGCCGTACTTCACGTTCACGCTCACCGTGCGCTCTGTGATCAACGGTTTGAGCTTGTTCGCGAGGTCCCAGTTACCCGCCTCATAGACCTCATCCACCTGGATCACGAGCTTGCCGACAAGCCAGCCATCGAACTGACCCTTGAGGTCCTTCGTCTGCGCCACCCGGCTGTTCTGCTCGCCGACGAGGCGGCGCACGATGTTGCCCAGGGTGGACTTCCCGATGCCCTTGGCTTCCGAGGTGATCAGCAGAGCGTGTCCGACCCGCTCCCAAGGCCGCTGCAGCATATGGGCGAAGTAATCCAGTACATGGCTCACGGCTGTCTGGTCGCCATTGAAGAGATAGTCGAGATGCTCGATGAACAGCCTCGGCTCTGGCGCATCCTCCTGAACTTCCCAAACGGGTGGACGCCAGAGGTTAAGCACACGGCACCCGTCGACATCGTGGGTCACCTCCTCCTTGCCGGGAAGAAACTCGATGCGCTCTGCGACGATGAACCCGAAGTCCTCCTCTTCCTCCAGAGTTGCACCGAGCACATACTCGAACTTGGGATACCAGAGACGCTTCCTCCCGCTCCGGTCGATGTAGAAGAACCCGTATTCGACCTTTGCTATGCGGTCGAAGATGTAGTCTCTGTAGGGGCTCTGCTTCAGCGGGCTCCGGCGCAAGACGATGCCCTCCTGCTGGGCCGTCCAGGCGTACTTCTGGACGACTTTCCGCAGCACCTCGTCGCACCGCTCCCGAAACTCCTTCGAGCCCTCCTGAGGCAACCGCTCTGATGAAGATGTAGATTTACTCTCGCGGGTGTCGGAGAGCTTTTCGGTCAGCATATCCATTTCTAACCCCTATACTCACACGAGTTCTGACAGCGCCTTATGCAGCTCCTGGCGCTCCTTGCTTGTCTTCTTCTGCTCAGCTGCCTCCAGGCGAGCGAGATGAAGCCCGGCGACCCCAAACGCCTCGGCGAGCCACAGACCCAGGACCGCCGTGGCCCGAGGAGGCAGGTCCCTATAGGCCCGCTTGGTTTTCCCTGAGGTGTGGTCGTAGTACTCGCCCGCGTTCAGGTCGGTGAGGCCCCGGATGCGGCGCACCAGCTGGGTGCGGAAGGCTTGATCTGACCGGAACCGTCGCGGGTCGAGTTCCTGCATCAGGAACATGGCCAGCGCGGTCTCGACCACCTGACGCGGCTCGACCGCATTCGCCAGCTTGACGACTTCCTGAGCGGCAATGCGCTCATGGCGAGAACCTGCTCGTCCCTGACGATAGCCCGCGAGGATGCCCTCGGCATGGCTCACAAGGGTCCTCCAACGGTCGTCGAGGTGACCCCATGCGGGACTTTCAGGGTTCTTGTCCATGCGGGCTCTGACGCGCCCGAGATAAGGTTTGAGGTCGGCCCTTGTAATTCCTTCCTGATCGACTGCCCCATGTCGGCGAAGGCGGGCCTTGTGAGAAGAGCAATAGGCTGAGAAGCGAGATGTCGTCGGGGCTCCGCAGCCTGGAGAACGACAAATACGATGCATGGCGATTTCAGAAGTTGTACCCATCCCCAAGAAGACAGACACGGAAAACGAAGCTCACTCCGTTGGTCCCGGTTAGTCGTGGTCGAGATACTCAAGATACTTTTCGAGCGGCACCTCGATTGCAGCGACTGCACTCAAGTTGATGAAGTGAAGATCTGAACCCTCCTCTCCAACAGCGATAAAGGCATTTCGACCGACATCATCGACGTTCATGCTGAGGTTGTTGAAGTCTGTCGTCGTCTCGTCGGTCAAGAAGTGAGCCGAGGTCCGTCCGTCCGGGTAGAACACCGTGGCTTGGTTCATGGCCATTTCAGCCCGTTCTTCCTCCTCAGACGTCACCTCGTCATTGCCGTCCTTGTCGAAAAGGGACCTGATGACCTGTTCCCGCTCCTCGATCACGATTGGACCGAGTTGGCGGACAGGAACGCCCCGCGTCAGGTTCTGGTAAGTCTGAGGCGAAGCCCAGTACGGCATCTGTTCCTTGTCGTCAGAGACCAGCGCCACATCGGCTAAATAGGCCGGATTGAGGAATACGAGCCGGTTGTCGAGAGTGCCAAACTGCAGCCAGCCCTTGTGCCCGTCGAGGTCAAAGCCTGGACGGAGCTTCTCGACCACATAATCTCGCTGCTGCTCGTCAATGGGATAAGCCCGGCTCCCGAAATTGAAGCCAACTCGGAGAGTACCGAACGGATGCTGATGGTCGGCTCGCCCGAACGCGGCTCCCGTCCGCTCAGTGGGATGGAGTTCAAAGCCCAGAAGTTCATCGACGCTGCAACTGAACAGCGCGGCGAGATCCTTGAGCTGAGCGACTGGAATAGCTGTCTGACCGGTCTCCCACCGGGCAATCGTCTGCTGCGTGGTTCCGAGCTTCTCCGCGACATCCTTCTGCTTGAGGCCGTAACGGGACCGAAGTTCCTTGAGTTTGTTCATTGAACACCCCCGATGTGTTTCAGTACGCACAATATGGGTTCAGGCACCAAACACGTCAAGTAGGTTTGTGAACACGCATAACGAGTTTTAGCTCAACACCCGATAGACACTCGCCCGACCTATACCGAGCTGCTTGGCGATAGCGGAGGCTCCAAGTCCTTCCGCATGGAGACGGCGCACTTCCGCAGGGTCGATGCTCGGCTTGCGGCCCTTGTAGATCCCCTGCTGCTTCGCCTTCGCGATCCCCTCCATCTGACGCTCACGCCGTAGGTTCGTCTCGAACTCAGCAAACACACCGAGCATATCTAGAAAGCATTTCCCTGCCGCCGTGCTGGTGTCGATAGGCTGATCAGTCGCCTGGAGTTCAGCGCCCTTCGTTCGGATCGTCTTCACAATGTCCTGCAGGTCGCCCACTGAGCGGGCGAGACGGTCCACCTTCGTGACCATGAGTATGTCCCCTGGTCTCAGGAAGGCGAGAAGCGTGTCCAGCTCCTTGCGGCCTTCGCGGAACGTACCGCTCGCCTTCTCCTCGCGGATGATCGTGCAGCCAGCTTGGGTGAGCTTCTCGATTTGAGTGGTAAGGTCCTGGTCGACCGTGCTGACACGAGCGTAGCCATAAACGGCCATGTTGGTCCTCCTTCTGTCTCATTTGGGTCTAGAGATAAGGAGGATGATGTCTCATAATTGCGACGTCAACCCATATGATACGCTCAAGGTGTCTCACGAGCATGTCTCGCTAGGGTGTACTCGTCCGAGACTCGCTCGTCGACCATGAGGCACAGTTATTGTGTCCTTCCCCTATTCGCACTAGTCATTCTGTCCCGTCCCGAACTGTTCTATTTTACCGATCGAAGGCAATCAGATGGACCTTACAAAGATTAGCGAGGGCCAGTTCCTGTGTGATGGCAACCGTACCGATACAGGTCCGTCGCAGTTGACCGTGGAAATCGTGGCAGAGGCTTTTGCATCAATCGACTTCGATTACAAACAAGCTAGGCTTCTATGCGATTACGGGATCTATAAGGTCATCGGCCTGGACATTCGGGGGGACACTGCACTCCTGGACCAGAGCTATAATCCAGTTGGTTTCTACACAGGGAATGACATTGTCCTGGACGCGTCTGTTCAGTGCAAAGGCCTTTCCGTGCCACTCATCCTCTTCGCTGTTCGGGACCGAGTACTGCCGAAATCGCGAGCTGTGTCAGTTGCTGGGGAGAGGGCGCTGAGGAAAGCTTGGCGAGTAGCCAACGGCGAGCCGAGCCCTTGGTGGCCTTGCCCCAGTTCGGCATAAATGCTGATAGCCGCGCGTTCATCAGAGATTTCAGAAGCACCCCGGGCATGGGGGGAAATAGGCGCGTCGACGTTGTTGATACCACTTCACATTTTTTCGCTTCTAGGAGCCGGCATTCCTCAGTTCACAACCTTGTTTGCTTTCATCACTAGATGTTTATTAGGACCAAATTTCACCGAGCAACCCTAGTGCTGAAGGATTGAACATGCGGCTCCTTGCCCAAATCATACCCGATGCGGACACCGTTCTGGCGCTTGAGCCTGAAGAGCTCAGCGCAAAAGTCCTCTTCCTTCTCAAGCAACACTACCGAGATACTCAGTTTCACCCTGGAAACTTCATCAATGAAATCGCACCAGGGTCCTCATCCTCACCATACCCTACCCATCGGTTGGCGGAGATTGCTGCTGCAGTCTCAGAAGCATTTGCGTGGTTAGAGGGCCAAGCATTGATTGTTCCCGTAGCGGACAACAGCAATCGGCAAAGTGGATGGAGGCAACTCAGCCGAAGAGCAAAGAGACTTGAAACGGAGACGGAGGTCGCTGCCTTTGCGATGGCAAGTCACGTTGCAAAGGCGAACCTACACCCGACGATAGCGCAAACTGTCTGGATGGCTTTCATACGCGGCGAGTTCGATGTTGCCGTCTTCCAAGCAATGAAGGCCGTTGAAGTTGCGGTACGCGAAGCCGCACATTTGCCAGCGAATGTAATCGGCGTTCGATTAATGCGAGACGCTTTTCATCCTGAGACTGGCGCTCTCAGAGATCAAACGTCCGAACTTTCGGAAAGGGAAGCTCTGTCCAATCTCTTCGCTGGGGCGATTGGCTCCTATAAGAACCCTCACTCACATCGGAATGTGACTCTCAATGATCCCCGCGAGGCGTTTGAAATCATAATGCTTGCAAACCACTTGCTCCGGATAGTGGATAGCAGGCGCTCCTGAGATCACGCGCAAGAGCAACGCTGCAGATACTAACCTCATCTAGGTCCCCAGAGAGCCATTCACTCCGCATCCTGAACAAGCGTACCCTTCAAGGCTACGGGCGCTGATAGCTGCCCAAAATTCCCCGATGGAAGCCACAAACTCAACTCCAATCAGACCCGCGGCTTCTCCAGACGGTACTGATTTTACTTGGATAAGAGCAGATAGTCTCTTTACCGAGGATGGGCTGATTAGTTACGTACCCCCTAAGGGGGGATTCCAGTGGGTGCTAGAAATCTGAGAATCGATCAACTTAGGCTTGATTTGTTAAACCCGCGGATAGGAAGTGCCCTAGACCAGCACGAAGCAATGCAGGCGATCATAGATGATCAGGGCGTCAAGCTGGCGAATCTCGCAGAGAACATCATCGAGAACAACCTGAACCCGATGGACCGACTCCTCGTAATGCGACATGAGGATGGAAAGTTCATCGTCCTAGAAGGAAACCGGCGCACCGCAGCGCTAAAGGTTCTCTCTAACCCTGCAGTGCTCACTGGCCTAGACGTCCGTCCGACGCTTCAAAAGAGACTTGAGGGTCTCGCTGCACGGTTCGATCGAACTTCTGTTGAGCCTATCGCATGCTTTGAGGTAGCGAGTCGCGCCGAGGGGAACATGTGGATCGAACAGCGGCATCGTGGTGAGGACGAGGGTCGCGGGATAGTCGGATGGTCGGCCGAGGCGGTCGCGCGGTTTACGGGGCGCGATCCTGCACTCCAAGCTCTTGATCTCGTCCGCAACCATGCGATCTTGTCTGAGCCGCAGAGACAGGCACTCTTGGGAAAATTCCCGATCACCACACTCGATCGCTTACTCTCGACTCCGGCGGTACGGAGGCAAATCGGGCTTGAGATAGAGGACGACAGTCTCCTCACCAAGGTCCCGATTGCTGAGGCGCTGAAACCGCTAAAGCGAATTGTCCTCGATCTTGCTGAAAAGCGTATCAGTGTGACACAGCTTAAGTCGGTCCGACAGCAGACGGAATATCTGTCCAGCTTTGCTGCTAAGGAGATGCCCGACTTCTCGCTACAATTCAGGGCTCCGGTTCCTGTTGACCGTGCGGGACAAGAACAGGCTGCCTCCAAAATTCAGTCTAATGCCCGTCCTAAGCCCAACAAGGAGCAACCGAAAGTACCAGAACGGCTTGTCATCGTGCCAAAGGGCTGTCGCCTCAACGTCAACGAGGAGACTGCGCTATCCGCCTTCAAGGAGCTAAAGGCGCTGAGACTTAAAAGCTATCCTTGCGCGATTGTGGCACTGATGGGCAGCTTTATTGATGTCTCGCTAGATCATTACATAGCTGACCACGACCTGCAGCTGGAAGCAGCATACGATTCAGAAAATTGGCAGGATCTAAGAAGCTTGAAACTTTCGCTTGTCTTAGAGCACGTCCAATCGGCGAAGGGTAATTCAAAGTTAGCAGGGGATTTCCTTAGCTCTATGGTGGACTTAGGTTATATCCGAACAGAAGATGAAGACACTTACGTCTCGAACCAGATCTTAACGCTTTCCGAGGATGAACTTACCCGAGCTTGGGACAAGGCACAGGCGCTTCTAGAGAAAATCTGGCCGTGAGTGCAACAGAACTTCATAACAATCCACGACGTCTAGCGCACTTCACTCCGCTCCGCTATCCAGGCGGAAAAGCAAAACTTGCGGCTTATGTGAAGCGGTTGATGAAGGTGAACCGCCTGATGGATGGCGAGTATGTCGAGCCGTATGCAGGAGGCGCTGGCATCGCACTTGAGCTACTGTTTCATGAGTACGTTACGCACATCCACATAAATGATCTGAGCCGACCCGTTTACGCATTTTGGCGGAGCGTGCTGTTCCACACGGACGAACTCTGCAAGCTGATACGAGATACTCCTCGGAGTGTGGAGAGCTGGGATGCACAAAAGAACATTCTAGCTAATGAGAAGGACAACGATGATCTCGCGGTAGGCTTCGCTACGTTCTTTTTGAACAGAACCAACAGATCTGGAATTCTCAATGCAGGTATAATCGGCGGACGCGATCAGACTGGGCGCTGGAAGATCGATGCGCGATACAATGCACCTGAATTAGAAGCGCGAGTTCAAGCAATCGGCCGGATGAAGAAAAGGATCACGCTGACTCGTCTTGACGCTCTAACCTTTCTAGAAAGGGGTGTGAAAAGATGGCCAAAGAAAACGCTTATCTATCTTGATCCACCCTACTATATGAAGGGCCAAGATTTGTACCTCGACTACTACAAGCCAGAGGATCATGATCAGGTGGCGCACTTTGTTCAGACAAAGATTACAGAACAGAGTTGGATTGTATCTTACGACAACGTTCCTGAGATCAGATCGCTCTATGAGAAGTGTGCTTCGATAACATACAACATTGGATATAGCGCCCGGTCCGCTCGCCAGGGAACAGAGGTGATGTTCTTCTGCGACGGCATGGAAATACCCCCGCTTTCGGGAGCGGTTTCTTCTGTAGAACCGGTTCAACTTCTCCTCTAACTCGGGCCGGCGCGGCCCCCTCTGTGGAAGGAGCCGGCATGCCTTTGTTCTGAGATTGATCCGGCACGGTACCGAGGACGGGCCGGTCTAGGCTGCTTCGACGTTGTCGGTAGAGCAGGTTGGGACCTCCTCGACAGCGCCGAGAGCGGAATTGTGATCTGCTCCCCCAGCCTCCTTACGTGCGCGGTTTTTTCCTTTACCCTGCTTGGTCTCAGGTTCGGGAAGTGGTTCCCCACGTTGGAACGCCTCTTCCCTTCGCCGTAGGAGGCGCAAGTACTTAGCGAGTTCGTCCGAAGGGGCCTTCGGAGCACGGGGTGCGCCTCCCTGGTTAAGCAGCCCGGCGTGTGAGCGGTGACTGAACTCTGTGTAGCCAGTTAGCACCGATAGAAGCACGCACCGAGCAGATTCAGACTCGACGTGCGGGAACAGGACACTGAGGATCTCGCGAAACTCAGTGTCGGTCATATCGGATCGGGGCCGCTTCTCGGCCGCGTCTGGTGCCAGCGGTCCCGGGACATCGAAGTGACGTAGTCTGAAGGTTAGGAAATTCCGATCCTCGAGAGCATTCTCAACTGCATTGGTACGCTTTTGCGATGCGCTAAGTCGTCGGAGTGCAAGTTCGAGTTGACTGGTTTCACTCTCGTCAGGTGCATCTGTTAACTTCTGGATCAGAGCGAACGGGACTCTGTCCATCTCCTTACAGGTTTTCAGGTAGGCTGGGTCCACACCGACTGCAGCAGCCTTATCCTTGAGCGTCTTGTGCCCCTTGGCCTCGGCCACGGCAACGAAGTCATTCCAGCTCTTCGGCGTCTTGTCTCTGATCTCGGCGTTCTCTCGCTTGAGTTTATCGAGCAAGTCATTGTTATCGCAGGTGACGTTGAGCTCGGTCAGCTCAACAACTCCTGTTTCAACAGCAGTGAGAACGGCTTTCGTAAAAAGATTACCAGCGGAAGGATCAGAGGGGAAACGTTGTAGTATTTTGGTCAGCTTACGTGTGGTGTCAGCCTTAACGTCGTCCATGAATCGGCCCCTTGACATAGAGAGGGCGGGAACCAGAGTATCCCGCCCGTCTTAAGCTTCACTGTACCGGTTACTCAGCAGCGACCTTGTAGCCACCAGAAGAGTCGTCGTCGCCGCCAAGCTTGATGCTGAGACGGTCAAGGATGGTGAGGAGCTTGTCGCGCGTCTGGCGGGCATCCTCAGCATATTTATCTGCCTGATCCTTATCCTTCTGCAGTTCCTCTGTCTTGCTCACAAGGCTGTGGATCTGCTCCGACGCGATCTCAATCGAGGCTCTGTCAAGCTTCTTGTTGGCACGGGCATTGAAGACATTTAGTGCCGTCTCAGCTGCGTCCTTGACTGTCGCAGGAACCATGGCGGACTGAACCGTATCCCGGACAGTTTCAACCGCCGGCACTGAGGCCCGGTACTTGGCTTCGGCCTTTCCCTTGTCTACGCCCAAGCCATCCGCCCACTTCTCGGTCGTACGGAGCCAGCGACCGCTCTTGGTAAGGTGGAAGTGACTTCCGCCCTCCATGAGGTGAGCCTTAAGACCCTTCCGGACTTCCTGAAGCTGGAATGGGTTCGTCACACCCACATGAATGATCCAGTCAGCGAGAGCCTTGGGGCTCTGCGTATTCTGCTGCATAGCCTCCAAAACCTTAGCAATTACCTCCTCGTTGGACAGCGCCTTAGCGACTGTGACTTTCTGCTCGTTAACGGCCATTTGTTCACCTCTATGTTGCAGCGCCGATGCGCTGATGGGAGTAAATATGAGCGAATTTTCCCAAAGTACAACGCACTTTCCTGAATTTTTGGAAGTGAGAGCTTATTCAGCGACTTATCGGTGATTACGCGTCGAAAAAACAAACTTAGACCTGGATTATTCGATGCACTTTCACATAACTATCGAAGGCAAGCTAGTCGAAGGAGGAATCAGTGACATTGTCGAGCCAAGAGATTGGGAGCACCAGACCGGTACATGGGCGAGATTACATTTATATGATCGCCACCAAGCGAGGGACGCGCGTTATCGGGGGGAGTTCAAACTATCTCGCCGAATCTGACCGCTATGTTGTGTACCACTCGGTGTTTCCGGTCATCAGAATATCATTTTCGCCGCTCGACCCGGGCGGGCTCCGCTCGGTCATCGTGCCGCGGAAATCGACTTGGCAGAGCACCTTGCCTGCGTTGAAGCTGGGAATACCCCAGGATATCGACGTTTCAGCGGAAAACACCCGCATGAAGGCAGAATTCGATGACGACGGAGTTCTGGAATTCGATCTGAGAGGGTTGCTCGCGGGCAGTACGTCGACGAATGGTGCCAGCCAGCAAATGGCCCTGCCAGGAATAGGCGAGGGGTCAATGGAGCCCCTTGAAGAAGCTAAGGCATTGATAGATCGACTAGGAGAGTTGTTCCTTGATGATGAGGAACTTCAAGAGAAAATCGAGGCGGAGTATGGTATCGCCATACGGTTCGTGGGAAGTAAATGATACTCTACATCATATCGCGAGCGTTAATCTTTGCTGACGAAGGCGAGCTGAAGTCGAGTATTCCTACTCGGGTTCCCTTAGGTAACCTTGCTGAGGCGCTGCCGCGGCCGACAGGTGCGGACTTGCCACTCGCCGCAAATAAATAGCGTATGGAGCAGCGGTAATAGCAGCAACGCTACCGTCCTCCAGAGGCAGGCCACTAACCGAAACGACCCAACAGGAACTCGGCAAACGAGAGGAGGCACTTCCGCGAGAAAGAAACAGCCTTGTTACCTGCGCATTATCTAACGCCGAAGCTCACGAACGAACCTGCCGCCTCCCGAACAGAGCGGCTTCATCACCAGAGCTGCCTAAAGCAAACACCCGACTATCGTACAGGTCAATATTCCTATAGATTAAATAACATAAGCGTAGCCGAGAGATAACATTTAGAGCGTCATATTACCTTCTGCCCTAGCTCGCTGCGTGCAACAACGGCGACGACCTGCAAACCGAAACCTGCTGGATCTAAGAAACTTGCCCTAAAATCTACCAATCGCCCACGTCAACGGCTTACATCCTCCAACCGAGAGGACACAGCAACGAAGCTACAGTCACCCTCGTCAAACAGTGCGCTATAGCCCCGCAACGTTCTTCTGGCCGACCCTCTAGTGGCCATAATCTGAAGCTTGGTACCCACCCGGAGGGCTCAACGAGGAGACAATCCATGCCAGTGAAGCGCATCATGCAAACCGAGCAGTCAACCAGCTCAACGCCGCAACGGCTTTCTATGGCGACGTGCTCGGGATGGTCGTCGCTATGGACCTCGGGTGGATCATGACCTTTGCTGCTGATGGCAGCATAACACCACAGATCTGCGTGATGACCGGGGCGGGTCCCGAACGCCCGTGCCCGACCTCTCCATAGACATGGACAATCCGTCCGACGTTCATCGGAAGATGCAGGTCGCAGGTTTCTAGATTGAGGATGGTCCGGCGACCGAGCCGTTGGACGTGCAGCGCTTCTTCGTCCCGGGTCCATTCGGTCGCTTGGTCAAAATCCTGGTACATCGCTAACAGGCACAATCAGGGTACCAAGTATCAGATTTTAACCACTAGCCCCGAAACTTCGACTCTTGGGTGTTGCTCTACTGACCCTAAACTTCCCGGATTAGCCACCGAAAGCCATAGGAATTTTGTCGTTGGACCCCATGCCAGACAGATGCTCACCTATCGCTACTGATAGGAGGAAAAGCAACGCGCCTCCCTCATGCCAACTCCGCGGGAGATCTTGAAAAGGGTACACAACGCAGGTACACATGGCCCACAGGTTGATGCTGAAGTCCCTTATACGACAGGCGTTTAGTCTACCCTGACGCTAGTCCTCTCCTGGGCACCATCCCTTTCCTTAGTCGAACAAGACTAAGAACTTAAGGGGTGGTAAGGGTTTAGGGTCAGGCGACTGTACAACATGCCTGATCAACATGCCCCTACGTACAGCTCGTCCCATGAGACGCCCTGGTACTCGTAACGAACAATTCATCCAACGTATCCCGTCCGACATCATCGACCGCATCAGGGGAACAAAGTTACTGATCCCTGTCGGTGACCGGATCGTCACGAAGAAGATCGGCTCGACGGCTCAGGACATTCGTCTGTCTCTTTCCACGTCCGATCCAAAGGTCGTCAAGGAGCGTCACGCTCAGGTCAGTGCGGCTCTAGCGAAACACTATGCTGCCGCTAGGCAGGGACCTCGCAGGCTCTCGCCGAAAGAGACGGTGGCTCTCGCCGGGATTGCTTACCGGATTTGGGTAGATGCCTTCGACGATGATCCCGGACCTCCCGGTCTTTGGGACCGGGCTGTTGCCGCTAACGAAGAAGTCATTCAGGGGCTTCCCCACCGAGACCGTCTGAGACTTACGCCTGCAACCCCTGAGGAAAAGCGGATGCGCCTTCTGGCGGCCTTGGAGCGGCGCTTCGGGCCTGTCGTGGATGTTGTGCTTGGACGCGAGGGGTTGGTCGTAGATGAGGACAGCCGCTCCCGGCTGCTCATGCAGGTCGCCGAGGCTATGCAGCAGGCAACCAAGATTAACGCCCGCAAGACGAAGGGAGACTACCGGCCTGATCCAGATGCCGCTCGGTTCCCTGAATGGGAGCCTCCACGTCTTAATGGGCATGATCGAGAGGGGCTGAACTCCGCTTCAGTCGGAAAGAAGGTTACACTCACAAGCCTTGTCGAAGGCTGGTGGCGCGAAGCTAAAGCAACAGGCCGGTCGATAAGTACCCACCAGTCCTACAGCACCACTGTCGATAAGCTGGCGAAGTTCCTCGGACACAATGATGCACGACGGGTCACCCCTGAGGACATAGTTCGGTTCAAGGACTACCGACTTTCCGAGGTGAACCCAAAGACCGGCAAACCAGTGTCGCCCAAGACAGTTAAGGACAGCGACTTGGCTGGCCTTAAGGCTGTATTCGGTTGGGCCGTGTCGAACCGCCTTCTGCCGTCCAACCCTGCCGAGGGTATCACTATCAAGCTCGGTAAGCCCAAGCGCGTCCGATCCAAGGGGTTCACTGATGCAGAAGCGCAGGCGATCCTTAAGGCGGCTTCGGAGCTTCAGCGAGGTAAAGAGACCCTCAAGACATTCGCCGCCAAGCGGTGGGTCCCTTGGCTATGTGCCTATACCGGTTCTCGCGTGGGCGAGATGGCGCAGCTAAGAAAGCAAGACCTTCGACAGCAGAGCGGCATTTGGGTTCTGACGGTTACGCCCGAGGCGGGAACCGTAAAGGGTGGGCAGGCTCGGGAAATACCTCTACACCCTCACTTAGTCGAACTCGGCTTCCCGACTTTCGTGATGTCAGCTCCGGATGGTCATTTGTTTCTCAATCCGAACGACGCAGAGCCTGACCCGGAAAAGAGGGTCCTTGGCCCATTGCAGGGGGTGAAAAACAGGTTGCAAGAGTTTGCCCGCAAGTTCGTCCCGGATCGCAATGTCGCACCAAACCACGGTTGGAGACACCGCTTCAAGACGTTGTGGCGGGAGGTTGGTCTGGACCCCCGCATCATGGACCAAATACAGGGACATGCTGCACGGACAGTCGGGGACGAGTATGGAGACGTAACGATCAAGGCTATGGCGTCCGCACTCGCCAAGTTTCCTCGACAGGGTGTGGATTGCGCTTCGGATTACAAGGTTTGACCTCAACAGTCTGGCAGACGGTATTGCCGCGAGAGGCTTCACGCCCCTCGCAGTAAGAGGTGATGTCCAAGTAACCCTTGTACTACAAGCGTTTGACGTGGGTTCTGTTGCTATGAGGTGTTAAAACTTTACAAACCTAGAAGTCATCATCGTCATCTGTGGAGACAGGCTCCCAAGGCTTGTCCTGTTTGATCGCCTCAAGGGTTGCCTCAAGGGTCGCAATGATCTGCCCGCGTCTGGTCGGGTCCTTGATCCCTCTTGCGTTGGCAACAAGGCTCTCAAGAGCGCCCAAGGTGGCTCCATAGAAATGCTCTTCAGGGTTCACCGCATGAAGGCCGCCCTCGAAGCGGGGTTCTTCCTCAGTTCGACGCATGTCCCGGTAGACAGACGGGAAGTCCTGCCTCATCCATTCGAGGATAGTTGCGTGAGACTTCATGCCCCGTAAGTCCTGAGCCATCTCCCGAGAAGATTTGATCCGTCCATTGGAGTTCCGGTGGCGGCCTGCCCGAACGTAGGCCCTGAATACGTTACGAGCCTCACTCCGTTTCAGCGGAACGCCATGCCTGCTGTTTGCTTCCGCTCCTATCCACGCCAACTCGCGCTCGTCGGCTTCAATGAGGATCGCCGGTAAGGTAGCACGTCCGATGAGCCTTGCCGCATTAGTTCGATGCCATCCGTCCACTACGATAGGCGCTCTATTGACCATCGCAACCGTGATCGGTGGGAACTCATGGCCTGTTTTCATCGCATCTGCGTATCGACGGACGGCCCCTTGATCGACCTCGTTTCGCACTTGGTAGGCATCATTGAGAACGAGGTCCGCCACTTGGACCATGATAGGTTTCTGTTCGCTCACGTTAGGTTCTCCAGCGCCTTATAGAGTTCCAGTCGCTCGTTTCTTTCTCTTTCCTCGTCCTCACGTTCCAGACGGGCAATGCGGACCCCTGCGGCTCCAAATGCTTGCACGAGCCAATGTCCGATCACCGCAACTGCTTTGGGTGGGAGCTCCCGGTAAACCCGCCGTGTCTTGTTGGTCCGGTGGTCGTAGAACTCACCAGCATTGACGTTCACCAGTGCCCGCGCTCGCCGGGTAAGCTGAAACCGGAAAGCCTCGTCATTACGGAACCGCCTCGGCTCAAGCTCCTGCATCATGAACATGGCAAGGACGACCTCGACGGCCTCCCGAGGTGAGACGGTCTGCGCGACCTTTACGACCTCATGAGCCGCTTTCACCTCGTGCCTGATGCTGGCCTTACCTCGCTCGTAGGAGGCAATGACGGCTCGTGCATGGTCCACGACACTCAGCCATCGGCCATCAAGTTGGCCCCATGCCGGGTTGTCGCGGTTCTTCTCGACACGCGCTCGGACCCTCGCAAGGTACGGCTTGAGGTCTGTTGAGGTTATGCCCTCTTGGTCCACCGCACCATGGCGACGGAGGCGGGCCTTGTGATTAGAGCAGTAGGGATTGTACCGAGATGACGCTTCCGCTGTGCATCCAGGTACACGGCAGGTTCGTTTCATGGTTCTTCGTAGTCAGTAGTTGATTAGTAGCCATCCCCTGACAGGCAGGGACAAAAAAGATGTTTGAGGAACGTCGCACGTCCCTCTGAGGGTGAGGGGTGGAAGCGGCGATCAAAAGTGCAGTCCACTGCACCGATCCTGACAGGCTACATTCCCCAACTCGTCAGGACAGCCTCAGCCCCCATCGGATCATCCTTGATCCTGTAGATGGCCTGTCGGCTCAATCCTGTCGTCTTGGCAATGACGCTGATCCCCGCCTCTTGTCCGAGCAAGTTCTGGACGGCTCGGAGTTGATCCCGCGTGTAGGATGGCTTGCGTCCCCTATAGCGGTCGCCCTGAGCTTTCGCATGTTCAATGCCAGCGGTCTGTGCCGCCTTCGTCGCCTCAGCTTGGGCCTGCGCGGTCGCTGCCATGAAGGCAATCAGAGCGTCCCTTACGGCTTGCTGCATGGGGTCCTTGGTCGCCCCATCGAAGGTCATGCTGTTGATGATCGTCTTGATGACGACGCCACGACGCATGAACTCCCTTATGGTGTCGCAAACGTCTTGGTAGTTCCTGCCAAGGCGGTCCACCCATCTGACCACTAGCACATCTCCGGCTCTGAGCATGTCATAGAGCCTGCGGCCTTGCGGTCTTTCAGCTAAGCGGGTGCTAACACCTGAGACGCCATGATCAGCAATGACGTGATCGAAGGTGAAGCCTGCGGCCTCTGCCTGGGTGCGTTGATGGTCGAGCGTCTGATCTGCGGTCGAAACACGAGCATAGAGGAATGTCGCCATAGCGATACCAGAATGTCCGTTGAAGTAACGTCCGTAGATAAGCGTGTCCGTAAGGCGAAGTCAACCTTTACGGACGCTAGATTGAGCGTGTTTCGGGATGTCCGCATGAGCTTACCTTTGCGGACAGTCGATTAAGGGGAGCGCATCGAAACACTCGTGCGCTATAGTTCAGTACACGGTAAGGATCGCCGCTTGCTCACACGCGGCACTCCCTCTACGGGGGGAACACCTCGCGCATGGGCTTCAGGTAAGGCTTTCAAAAATTTGCACCTGAAACTCCGGCTAAGTTATAAGCTTTGAAATTAAATGGTTTCTAGAACCCGGACGAAGCCATTGGTGGCTGAGGGGTAACGCCTAGTCGTCCAACACCTGATAAAACTGTTCTAAAATAACGCGGAAAGGAAACTTAGAGGTTGACATACGCGTTAGAAGAGGCATTTTAAGAACCGATCAGATGTGAAACTTGATCGCAATCCGCGTGGACCCGCATCTTGTATGTGGGAAAAACGCCGGAGCTGCCAACAGGTGGCTCTGGGACCCGACAACCGTTATGGTTCTTCGATCCCGCTACGGCTGGATCGTCGCGATTGACCGAGGGAGGCCAATCGACCGGCTGGGAGGTAAGGAGAGTTTCTAGCAACTGATTGCCTACGGGCCGCGGCTTCTAACCCTGTTAGACCGCGGCATTATTTTTTGCCTATCTTCCTTTCAGCGCGGACATAGTCGTTGGGGTACACATTGACATGTGAACCATGAGCCTCGACTTGGCCTTCAACACAACAATCAAAATCTAAGCCTGCAAATTCCTTGCCACCCTCCAGTTGCAGGTCATGGTGATACCCCTCCGGCAGCGGGACGCCAAAGCGGTACAGGCTACGCAGCAATTGCATGAGTTCAGGTAAACCGGCATCACTGTTGACTTCTCTGTTTGCTCCATGGAACTCCCTGGGGCGTGCCCCCAAAAACACAACAGAACGGAAGTCTAGGTAAAGCTCCTTCTTCTCCTGTCCACGCAGCCCCTTCGGAAGCTTATCTGCATCAAACATCTCGCTGTGCAACTCGCCTGCGGCCTCATTCCACTGAAGCTGCCAACTCCTGAGCTGCCGAAAAATGTCGGATAATCTCCTTTCGTGTGAAAGAAAGAAGTTATTAGGTGGCAAGAGCAATGGCTCTCGGTCGCTAACACTCGACAAACGCTGCTTCAAAGGACCGAAGGTTCTGCCAGGTGAATTGTCGCCAACCAAGGCTTGCCTCAGGGCATCGACTACAGCTTGTTCGCTGTGGCGAAATTGACGCCCGCGGCCGTCAAAATCCCCTAGACCAAGCAAGGGTACTGGATAGACGGCGAAGTCGAACAGCTTCAGCAGTCGCTCTTGATCTGGCGCGGGTACGTAACACAGAAAGATTTGAGATGGTGCCAAAGGCTGGGGAGGATCACTCTTCAGCCGCCGTCGTACTGCAAAGCCACCGACGCTTCGCAGGAACGTCTCAATTTGCTGATCGGGGTACAAGGCACCATCATTGGATGTTGCCCGGTGAGCGATCACGCGAGGCTGACCACCAACGATACCACGGACGATAGCCTCGGCTTTGTCGTTGAGGGGGCTTGGAAGACCAGCAATAACATAAAGCGGTACTGGACTAGCTGGTGCTAGTCGCTGCCGCTGTCGCGAGCGGGAAGACATCAGGGACGACGGCTTAAAGCAACCGCAAGATCAAGAGGGATGACTATAGTAGCAGCGACTTCGGGTTCCTGAGCCGCATAAAGACGCTCAAGTGCATTACGTGGCTCTGGGAGAGCGGAAGGTGCCTCTCGGCCCTCTTCAGAACCCGCATTGTCTTGTTCGACTGTTACAGCTTGGTCCTCTGTCTTTTCTGCCCGCATGAGGCTCTGGACCACGACACCCTTTGACGTAGCCCAATCCTTGATTTTGCGGGCGAGGTCGACTTGGTCGGCGGGTGCCATTCGCTCGATACGCTCCGCCTGTAGTCCTGGACGACGAAACTCATCCTCGATAACAAAGTAATCGTCTAACTCATGTGGGCGGGGCAGCTTCGTGGAGTAGCGAAACGGAGGCTTTGTCCTTAGGTAAACCTTTGTTCCTGAAGGATTGGCGACACAGAAAGCGACGAGAACCGGTTTCGCAAGACCTGACAGCAATGTAGCAGCATGACGCGCCTCAATAGCCTTCTCGACCAAATCCCTTGTTTCAGGGACAGCGACGGCCACGTATGCGGGGGTGTCTGGGTCTCGAATGATCTGAAGCTCAGATGAAGGTTCTGAAAGCAGTTCAGCGAGGCTCTGGCTTCCTCGATCCTCCGGCCACCACTGATTATTGGTGATGATAGAACCAAGTTCTGCCAGCAGCAAAGGGCGTGAGTTTTCCTTCTTGTAGTGGTCGCGAACGTACTCAGCCACCCTTTTTCTGAACTCTTGCCGTGCTGCTTCCATCTTGTACCTCAAGCTTTGCAGCAGCCCATAGCACAGCGTCCGAGGTCACGCGAGTGTTCCATAAGAAGTCACCACGGGCAAACCCTTGTTTCTTGATCTGACGGTGAAAATCCCGGCAAGGCGGGGACTGCCGCAATTGCTGAGTTCGGCTCTTGCACGTTGCGCCCGTTGAAGCGATAAACGAGACTGTTCAACAACACAGTCTGACTGATCGAAAAAACCTTTTATTATCAAGGCTTAGGAGCCGGTCCTATCCGGTCCTCTCCTGGGCACCAACCCTTTTCTAAGGGGTTGATGCAAAAAGAATTCCAGCAAGATCAGTGGCTTCAGACTGCCCGAGTGGTACAAACGGGTGGTACAAATGGCCCTGGCAATGGCACGTCCCTGGAAACATCCCAAAACAGGTATTTACTGGCTTCGGAAGGCTGTCCCCGAAGACCTGCGATCTCTTGTCGGTAAGCGTGAGGAGAAGCGCAGCCTCAAGACCCGGGACCCCACCGAGGCGAAGCGCCTGCACCTGGAGGCTTTGACTCAGCTTGAGGCCCAATGGGCGAACCTGCGGGCTGGACCTCAGACACTGTCGGAACGAGACGCCCACGAGCTGGCGGCCTCCGTCCATGATCACTGGCTAGCCCTTCACAAAGACAACCCAAGCGATCAGGCGTTCTGGCCGGTCGATCTAGGCGACAAGCTCTTCCCGCCCACGCCCTCGATCTGGGCTTCGACAGGCACAGACCTCAGCCTGACCACTCTTGATTTCGAAGATCTCAAGCGCCAGGAACTTGAGGCCTGGTGTCTGCGCCAAGCGGACGAGCATCTGGCCTTCCGAGGACTGCGGGTTGACGAGGCAGGCCGCTTGAGACTTGCCAAGGCGGTTGCCGTGGCCGTCCAGCGGGCCAGTCTGACCCTCGCCCGTTACGCACGGGGCGAGTTCAATCATCTCTCTATCGAAGGGGCTCACCCACTTCGCAATCCTGGCTTGCCGCCCGCCAGCTCAGCCCCAGCACGCCGCATCGGCTTCGATGAACTCGTCAAAGCCTGGGCGGCAGAGAAGCGCCCTTCCGCGAAGACGGCGTATGAGTGGCAGCGGGTTGTTCGGCAGTTCACGACCTTTCTGGGCCATGATGATGCTGCGCGTCTTACCCCCCACGATCTAATCGCCTGGAAAGGAGCTCTCGTTGAGAGTGGGTCTCAGGCAAAAACGATCCGAGATGCCAAGCTGGCGCCCATCCGGGCCATTCTCCAGTGGGCGGTTGACAACCGTCGGCTGGCAAGTAACCCCGCGGAGCGCGTCGTCATCGACGTCAAAACGAAGCCGTCCGAGGCGCGACGCAGCTTTACAGATGTGGAGGCGGCAATTGTCCTTAAAGCCGCTCTCGCGGAGACAGACCCAGTCCGCCGGTGGGTGCCCTGGTTATGTGCGTATTCTGGGGCACGGGTGGCGGAAATCTGTCAGCTTCGGGCTGAAGATATCGTCCAGATTGACGGTTATTCCTGCCTCAAGATCGACCCAGAGGCTGGTCCTCTGAAAACCCGTAGTTCCGAGAGGGCAGTTCCGCTCCATCCTGCTTTGATCGAAAGCGGCTTCCTGAAGTTTGTAGCGACGGTTAAGTCTGGACCCCTGTTCGCTAGCCTCCCACCCAATCGCTTCGGCAGTCGCGGCGGCAATGGGACCAAAATCCTGGGGCGGTGGGTGCGCGCCCTCGGGCTGACAGACGCCCGGCTGGCACCGAATCATTCATGGCGACACCGCCTCAAAACTCTCGGACGCAGACATGGGCTGGCACCCGATATTGTCGACGCGATTACCGGCCATGGACGTAAGACAGTTGCGGACACCTATGGCGAGTTTCCAATGGAGGCGCTCTATCGAGAATTGGTGAAAATTCCCGCCGTCAGTCTAAACGTCTCCGATAAAGACCACGCCAGGACTGCAATCTCGCCACCACCAAAACGTGCGAAGCGGGCTTCCAAACTGCTGTCAGCATCCGAAAACCCATAGGGGCTCAGAAAGCTGCATCCCTCATAGACTCATTGGCTCCTGCGACGCCGGACTAGGCCCGGTACGGCCCAGTTTTTATTGAAAACGCGGCGTTCCTCAGTTACTCAATCTAAGGCTCAGCAACTGCGGATGTCGAGTGATGGACAAAGCCATGTCGCAGAGAATGCATGGCGGAGTGCAAAAGGCAGACCTTGGTTAAAGCGTCGAGCGGCGTTTAATTTAGGATCAAGCCTGTCTTGGAGGGGCAAGTGAAGAGCGAAAAGTTGCTGAATAGGCTTAAGATGCCTGTGAAGCCAGAGGCAGAATTTAAGAATTATTTAACTTTACTTCCTGAAATCTACACCTTGACACGGAACCCGTTTCGAGAGCTCCACAGTATCAACAAATTGCAATCCTAAGCAGCGAGGATCTCGATGAAGATCATCGACAACACCTCGCACCTTCTCGGCGACGATCTAAGAGCAACGATCGAACGCGGGTCACGGCTGAAGATCGCGGCATCCTGCTTTTCAATCTATGCGTTTGAAACCCTAAAAGCCGAGCTCTCCAAAGTGGAGAGCCTTCAATTCATTTTCACTGCTCCGACATTCGTGCCTACGGAGGTTACTGACCGTCTGCGCAAGGAGCGACGGGAGTATTTTATTCCGAAGGCTCGTCGCGAAAGTGGCCTCTACGGGACTGAATTCGAAATCCAACTTCGGAACAAGCTAACCCAGAGAGCCGTCGCCCGCGAATGTGCTGAATGGATTCGTAAGAAGGCAACGTTTCGGTCAAACACGACCAAAGCCCCTATGCAGCAGTTCATGCATGTCGCCAGAGATGCAGAGGGTGTTGCTTACATGCCCATCAGCGGCTTTACAGCCGTCGATCTCGGCTATCAGAAGGGCAATGCCGTTTCGAACTTTGTGACAAGGTTCGATAATCCGTCACACGCTCAAATGTACCTTCAGCTTTTTAATCAGATCTGGGCAGATCCAGAGAAGGTGAAGGATGTTACCGATGCAATTTGTGAGTATATCGAGTCCGTCTATCAAGAGAACTCGCCAGAGCGCATTTACCTCTTCATGCTCTACAATATCTTCCAAGACTTCCTTGAGGATATTGACGAAGATGTTCTCCCCAATGATTTAACCGGATACCGCGACAGTCTAATCTGGAACAAGCTTTTCAATTATCAGAAGGACGCGGCAACGGGAATCATCAATAAGCTGGAAACCTACAACGGTTGCATTCTGGCAGACAGTGTTGGTCTGGGTAAAACGTTCACAGCGCTCGCCGTCATCAAATACTACGAGCTCAGGAACAGGTCCGTCCTGGTTCTGTGCCCGAAAAAGCTTGCCGACAACTGGCGGAATTATAACACCAACCTAACGACCAATATTTTTGCAAAGGACCGTTTCAACTACGACGTCCTCTGCCACACGGATCTGTCGCGGACATCCGGCGAGTCCTTCGGCATTCCTCTCAATCGGGTGAATTGGGGGAACTACGATCTCGTTGTGATCGACGAGTCCCATAACTTCCGAAACAACGACATCTACAAAGACCGCGAGACACGCTATCAGAAACTAATGAACAAGGTCATCCGCGCCGGCGTGAAGACCAAGGTTCTGATGCTGTCTGCAACTCCGGTGAACAACCGCTTTACGGATCTTAGAAACCAGCTCGCATTGGCCTACGAGGGGCAATCCGAAAACCTCGTTCGCAATCTGAAGACCGAAACAAGCGTTGAGGAAATCTTTCGGCGAGCGCAGAAGGCTTTCAACGAGTGGTCGACGCTTCCCCCAGAAGAGCGAACCGCAGCGTCCATCCTCAAGGCCCTGGATTTTGACTTTTTCGAACTGCTCGATGCAGTCACGATAGCGCGCTCGCGCAAGCACATCGAGACCTTCTACGACACGCGCGATATTGGAAAGTTCCCTCAGCGCCTCAAACCGCTTTCATTCCATTGCCCGATCACTTCGCGGGCTGATGTGATGGGACTAAATGAGATTTTCACCCAGCTCTCTGTGCTCAAGCTCGCAGTCTATGCGCCGATCAGCTACATCCTGCCAAGCCGCCTTCGGAAGTACGAGGAGATCTACGACACACAGGTCGAAGGTGGCCGTGGAAAGCTGCGTCAGGCGGACCGGGAACGCAGCCTTCAGGCATTAATGACGACCAACCTGCTGAAACGCCTCGAAAGTTCGGTAGCGGCATTTCGGCTGACCCTGCGTTCGTTGAGCGGCAACATCTCCCGCACGTTGGACGCCATTCGTGGATCCGAGAGGACCGGACGCTCAGAGAACGTCACCGACTACCTTGCGGAAGGAAGCGCTTTCGACCCGGAAGACGATGATCTCTCCGGCCTTGAGGAATTCACGGTCGGGAAGAAGGTGCAGATCAGCCTTGCCGATATGGACCTACCCTCGTGGAAACACGACCTGGAAGCGGATCAGGCCCTCATTGGGGAGCTCATTGCGTCGATGGACAAGGTTGCGCCGGCTGACGACGCGAAGCTCCAGCACGTTCTCTCAGTTATCCGGCAGAAGGTCGAGGAGCCTCTCAACTCCGGTAACCGGAAGGTCCTGGTCTTCACGGCCTTCGCTGACACCGCGAACTACCTATATGAAAACCTTGCTCCGTTCGCGCAGCAACTCGGCTTGCACGTCGGGAAAGTCACAGGGTCGGATGCCCCAAAAACAACTCTCAAGAAATCATACGACTTCCAAAGCGTGTTGACGCTGTTCTCGCCCCGTTCCAAGGAGAAGAGCGTCGTCCTGCCAAATGAGCCCGATGAACTCGATATCCTGATCGGCACAGATTGCATCTCCGAAGGCCAGAACCTTCAAGACTGCGACTTCCTGATTAACTACGACATCCACTGGAACCCGGTACGCATTATCCAGCGCTTCGGACGGATTGACCGCATCGGCTCATCCAATAGCCAGATCCAGCTGGTGAACTACTGGCCCGATATTTCGCTGGACGAGTACATTAACCTCAAGGAGCGCGTCGAAAACCGGATGGTGATCACTGACATCACCGCGACAGGCGACGACAATGTCTTAACCTCAAAGTCGAGCGACATCGCCTACCGCAAGGAACAGCTTAAACGCCTTCAGGATGAGGTCGTTGAGCTGGAAGACGTGAAAGCCGGTATCTCGATCACTGACCTCGGTTTGAACGACTTCCGGATGGATCTTCTCAACTACGTCAAAGAAAACGGTGAGCTAGATGATCTCCCCTCCGGCATGCACGCGGTCGTACCCGCGCAGCCCGAATTGGGTCTCCAGCCCGGCGCCATCTTTGCCTTAAAGAACATCCACGACAGCGTGAACATCAACCAGCAGAACCGGCTACACCCGTACTATCTGGTCTATATTGGCGACGACAGCGAGATCGTCGTCGACCACACCGAGGTCAAGCGCCTGCTCGACCTGATCCGCACCAGCTGCAAGGGGCGCGTTGAGCCGATCCGCGACGCCTGCCGCATCTTCAATGAACGAACCGATGACGGTCGCCGGATGGAGCGCTACTCGGAGCTCCTCAGCAGCGCAATCCGATCCATGATCGAGGTGAAGGAAGAAAAGGACATCGACAGCTTGTTCAGCGGCGGCCGGACGACGGCGCTGACCCATACCATCAAAGGGCTGGACGACTTCGAGCTCATCGCCTTCCTGGTTGTCGAAGGGGGCGCTTCATGACTGCCCTCTACGACTGGCCGAGGGCCGCTGCCTTCGGGCGCGTTATCCCCAAGAACAAAATCTACGAACACGCAGACGCCGGAAGTGCGCTCAAGGATAGCTTCGTGCGTGAGGTGGATCAAATCATCTGGGCTTATAAGCTAGCGCCCGAAACGATTAACCTGACCGCCACCAAAACCGTCGCCGAGATCCAGATCTTCCGCATCATGCTCCGGACACTGGCGTTGGATCCCGACATATTGCGCGCAATCGACAGAGCGATCCCCTTTCCCCTGATCTTTGAGTTGATGCATGGCGGCAAGGTGAAGGTCGCTGCCGCCTACAAGCGCCCGAGCGATGCCGACAACACTCGCTGGGTGGTGGGCGAGTACTTCGAGAGCGGCTGGATAGCCGAGGATACCCCCCGCAGGACTCTGCCTGTGGTGCTGGACATGGATGCACTCTACGAGCGGCTGCTCAGTCCCCTTGTGATAGAACAGACAACGCGTCTTACCACTCCCCTGCAGCCATCTCATGAGCGGGGCACGGGCGAGTCGCTGCAGGCCCCCTTTACTCCCGCGCCCGATGCTCCGGTTGTTCCGCTAGAGACGCGGATCACACAAGCTGAAGCGATCCAAGCCAAGGTGCGGGAGGTCGAGCGGATTAGGGCGCGGCTGACGCGCGAGAAACAATTCAATAAGCGTGTAGCGATCAATGCTGAGCTGCGCGCGGCTAAAAACGAATTGGAGCGGTTGAAAGCGGTAAGCCTGGGCGCCGCTTCCACGAGCAATTAAGAGGACGCAATGGACAGATTGAAGATGCACAGCCCGGACCTCAGCCAGGTTAACATCGCGAAGATTCGCGAGTTGTTCCCAAGTTGCGTCACTGAGGCACGTGACGAGGCAACGGGGCAGCCGCGCTTAGCTGTCGATTTCGACCAGCTGCGGCAGGAGCTATGCGACCGCATCGTGGAAGGGCCGCAGGAGCGGTATCGGCTGGACTGGCCGGGGAAACGGGAGGCTCTGGTTGTTGCAAATGCGCCAATTGCGAAGGCGCTGCGTCCGGCATACGAGGAAAGCGTTGACTTCAATAAAACGCGCAATCTGTTTATCGAGGGAGACAATCTCGAAGCCCTTAAACTGCTCCAGGAAAGCTATCTCGGCGCAATCAAGCTGATTTACATCGACCCACCGTACAACACGGGAAAGGACTTCGTATATCAAGACGACTTTGCTCAAGGATCAGAAGAATTCTTGAAGCGTTCGATGCAGGTCAATGAGGGGGGGCATCGACTTGTCGCGAATAGAGAGACTGCAGGGCGCTTCCATTCAGAGTGGCTGAGTATGCTGTATAGCAGACTGGTCATCGCCAGAAATCTGCTCCGCCGCGATGGCGTCGTAGTCATCTCGATTGATGAAAATGAGCATGCGAACCTCAAGAAGTTGTGCGACGAGGTGTTTGGCCCCGATAACTTCTGTGGGGAAATTGTTTGGAAAAATAGCAGCAAGAACGACCAAGCGTATATCTCGATACAACACGAATATTTGGTAGTTTATGTCAGGGACAAGAGCGCTAACCCAGGGGATTGGTCGGAAAAGAAACCTGGTCTGAACGAGATATACAAAGCCTTTGATGGCTTCCGCAGTGAGCATGGTAATAACTGGGGTGCCATACACCAAGCTGCGCTCGAATGGTATAAGCAGTTCCCGCCTTCAAACCCAATCTACGATAGCAAGCACTATAGCTGGATGGATGAGCGCGGAGTGTATTTCCCGGACAACATTTCGGGTCCGAATGATGGACAATATGTTTATTCTATTGATCATCCGAAGACAGGGCGTCCTGTAAAAGAGCCATCTCGCGGCTGGTTCTGTCCAAAAGACAAGTTGCTCGATCTAATTGCTGACAATCGAGTGCATTTCGGGAAGGACGAAACAACTGTTCCTTGCCTGAAGACATACCTGAAGAATACTGAGAATATAAGTCTTACGAGTATGCGCTTCGTCGACGGGCGTGCCGCTTCGAATAGACTGCGCGAGCTATTTGGAGAAAAGGTCTTCACAAATCCAAAGGATGAGTTTCTTCTTGCGGACTTATTCAAAGCAATGAAGTTGAAGGATAACGATGTTGTTCTAGACTTTTTTGCTGGCTCTGGCTCCACAGCTCATGCTGTTTTTGAACTGAATCGCCAGCAGGGTAGCCACTGCGCATCCATTCTTGTCCAGATACCAGAGGACCTGAACGAGGCCCTCAAGCTTGCGACAGGAGCTGCCAAAAAGATCACAAACAATGCGATCAGTTTCCTCAAGGCGCGTGGCCGGCCAGAAACGATTGCCGAAATTGCAAAGGAACGCATTCGCCGCGCCGGAGCAAAGATTCTTGAAGGCGAATGTCATCCCGACTGGAACCGGGATGTCGGCTTCCGTGTGCTGAAGGTAGACACATCGAACATGAAGGACGTGTACTACCGCCCTGACGAGGTGAAGCAGTCCGATCTGCTCGACATGGTGAATAATGTGAAAGAGGACCGTGCGCCCGAAGACCTGCTGTTCCAAGTACTAGTCGATTGGGGCGTGGACCTGACACTACCTGTCCAGCGCGAAGCCGTACATGGGAAGACCATCTTCTTCGTAGACGAAAACGCCCTTGTCGCTTGCTTTGATAAGGGCGTGACTGAAGACCTCGTTAAAGAGCTCGCTCGCCGCGAGCCGCTGCGTGTTGTCTTCCGCGACAACGGCTTCGTTTCCGACGCAGTGAAGATTAACGTCGAACAGATCTTCCGCCAGCTCTCGCCCTCCACCGAAGTCAAGTCAATCTGAGAACGGCCATGAAGCTGAAATTCAAGGTCCAGCCCTACCAGACCAATGCTGTCGAGTCCGTCGTGGATTGCTTCGCCGGCCAGCCGAGGACTGAAGGTCTGACTTATCGCATCGACCCGGGCCGCAAGGCGCAATCCAGCGCTTTCGAGGAGGGTTTCAAGAACGCTGACTTGGTGTTGAGCGAGCTGCAGGTTCTGGAGAACATCCGGAAGGTCCAGCGCCGCCAAAATCTGCCAGTTTCGCAGCAGCTCGACGACTTCACCATACTCGACCGCAACAACCAACGCTCCCCAGTCCCGGCAGCCTACCGGCGCGACGCGCTGGCAGCCACGCGGATTCACCTCGACGTCGAGATGGAGACCGGCACGGGCAAGACCTACTGCTATATCAAAACCATCTTCGAGATGAACAAGCGCTATGGCTGGTCGAAGTTCATCATCATGGTGCCTTCGATCGCCATCCGTGAAGGTGTCTACAAGTCACTGCAGATCACGGCTGACCATTTCACGGAGAATTACGGCAAGAAAGCGCGCTTCTTCATCTACAACTCGAAGCACCTACACGAGCTGGAGAGCTTTTCGTCGGACGCCGGCATTAACGTGATGGTGATTAACATTCAGGCGTTCAACGCCCGTGGTGCCGACAACCGCCGTATCTATGAGGAGTTGGACGACTTCCAGTCACGTAAGCCTATTGACGTGATCGCTTCGAACCGGCCGATTTTGATCTTGGACGAGCCGCAGAAAATGGAAGGCTCGGCTACCATGGAAGCGCTGCCAAAGTTCAAGCCTTTGATGATCCTGCGCTATTCGGCGACCCACCGGACGCAGCACAATCGTGTCCACCGCCTCGACGCGCTGGATGCTTACAACCAGAGGCTTGTAAAGAAGATCGCTGTGCGGGGAATCCAGCCGCGCGGCCTCGCCGGGACGAACGCGTACCTCTATCTCGAAGGGATCGATACTTCAAAAAGCGCGCCAGTGGCGCGAGTCGAGCTGGAGGTGAAGCTTAAGTCGGGCGAGATCAAACGACAACTGCGACGCCTGGAGTTCCGCGACGACCTGTTTATGGAGTCGGGCGAGTTGGACGAGTATCGCAACGGCTTTACAATCTCGCAGATCGACTACAACACCGAGACCGTTGAATTCACCAACGGGGTGGTGCTGAAGGCCGGCGAGGCCAATGGCGATGTATCAGAACGCGATATCCGGCGCATCCAGATCCGTGAGACGATCAAGGCCCATCTCGATAAAGAGAAACAACTATTTGCGCAGGGCATTAAGGTGCTGTCCCTCTTCTTCATTGACGAGGTGGTGAAGTATCGCGACTATGGCCAGGCTGATGAAAAGGGCGAGTACGCTCGGATCTTTGAGGAAGAGTACGAGCTACTTAAGACAGAATACCTGTCGGAGCTCGCTATCGATAACGAGCCGTACCGCAAGTACTTGGGTGAGATCGACCCGGCCAAAACCCACGCAGGCTACTTCTCAATCGACAAGAAGACCAATCGACTTAAAGACCCGGCCGTGGGAGCAAAGGCAGTCGAATCGGATGACGTCGACGCATATGATCTCATCTTAAAGGACAAGGAAAGCCTACTGGCCTTCCATAAGCCCACTGATGACGCTGAGACACGCGGGAAGCGGATGGTTCGCTTCATCTTCTCGCACTCAGCTCTACGCGAAGGCTGGGACAATCCTAACGTCTTCGTCATGTGTATGCTTAAGCATAGTGATAACACCATTTCCCGGCGACAGGAGGTTGGTCGTGGCCTCCGACTATCCGTCGATCAGCATGGCGACAGGATGGACAACCCTGCCGTAGTCCACGACATCAACGTGCTGACGGTGGTTGCGAGTGAGAGCTACAAAGACTTTGTTGCTGGACTCCAAAAGGAAATTGCCGAAACTTTGTCCTCACGTCCTCGGCAGGCGACGGAAAGCTATTTCACCGGCAAGACGATTACCACCGAGCAAGGAGCGATTGAAGTAACCGGCGCGATGGCGAAGCAGATCTATCGCTATCTGGTGAAGAACGACTACACCGACGATGCTGACCAAATCGCTGATGCTTACCACGAGGCGAAGGCAGCAGGGACGCTGGCTGCACTGCCCGAGGAGCTGAAGCCCTATGCCGATCAGGTGTTCCAACTGATTGACAGCGTCTTCAGCGACGCGCAGCTGCCTAAGGTCGAGGATGGTAGGAAGCCCAAGACCAACCCGCTGAATTCGAATTTTCAGAAAAAGGAATTCCAGGAGCTTTGGGCGCGAATCAATCGGAAGGCGGTCTATCGGGTCGAGTTCGACGCCCAGGAGCTGATCAAAAAATGTACCGGCGCGCTCAATAGTCATCTGCGCGTTACACCACTCCAATACACGGTACAGATCGGCGTTCAGAACGACGGCTTGACCGATGGCCAGCTTCGGAACGGCGAAGGCTTTAGTGTCATGAACACCACCACGGAGACTAAGGGCTCCGTCCATTCGCTCGTGAAGTACGACTTGGTCGGGAAAGTGGCAGAGAACGCTCAGCTGACCCGAGAAACCACTGCCGGTATTCTAGGACAGATTGAGTCTGCCATCTTCAGTCAATTCAAGCAGAACCCCGAGCACTTCATTTCCGAAGCATCCCGCATCATTGCCGAGCAGAAGGCTGCAATGGTTATTGAGCGTTTGACCTACGATGAGGTTGAAGAGCGTTACGATGCCAACATCTTCACAGCCAACCAGGCCGGGCAGGATTTCTCGCGCGCAACCGCGAAGCTGAAAAACCATGTCTACGACTACGCCATCACAGATTCTGACATTGAGCGGAAGTTCATTCAGGAGCTCGATACCAGCACCGAAGTCGTGGTTTATGCCAAGTTGCCACGAGGGTTCCTGATTCCAACACCTGTCGGAGACTACAATCCGGATTGGGCGATTTCATTCAAATCCGGTAGCGTCAGGCACATCTATTTCGTTGCGGAGACGAAAGGCTCGATGTCATCGCTGAAATTGCGGGAAATCGAAAAGACTAAGATCGAGTGTGCCAAGAAGTTCTTCGAGGAAATTAGCCAGCACATCTCGCAAGATCGCGTGAAGTACGATGTCGTCACAAGCTACGGCGAGCTGATGGGCATTGTAGGACAAGCAGCGGCCTAGAAGCTCAACGTTTGGACTCTCGCAAGGGGATGGGCCATTCCCTTGCACAACACGCTAGAGAACTAAGGCGCAAATTTAGATAAAATCCTCTGCGACCTACCCCGAACGGGCGAAACAACTAATCTCACGCCGTGTCGAGAATGCCAGCCCCCTATGGGCTCCGGTCCTCGACGCTAGCCAGGCGAAATCGGGGACAGCCGGAACGCAAGCCGAAGGGCATCGGCAAAAGCGGCACCAAAGCCGCAGGAGTGGGCTCCGAGTAGCTTCGACCCACAGACAACCATGTCGTCGACGGATCGAACGGCATGGTTCGCTCCGCGTCAGACACCAGAAGCGTGTGTAAAGGCCAACAGCCTGACCCTGGCCTTCCCGTAGTAGGGTTGCATTCGATCCAGCAGCTTACCGATGGCATGGCTCCGAGGCTCGAGAGCAGCAGTGGTAAGCAGGCTTCGCCGCCGCTAGGCGAAGCCTTGCCTCCGGCAAGGAACAGCCTCCCTCAAGCATCCACCAAGGTTCGAGAGCAGGTTAGGAACAGAGACCTTAGCCAAACCCGCTTAGGGAGCAGCGGAGCACTTGAGCTAAAAAGCCAAGTGCCCCTCTTCCCAGTCAAAGATTGAGAGTAGCGAGCATCTGCTCGACGCGGCGCTGTTCGGCTTCCTCAAAACGTTCCTGACGCCAAGCCTCAAGTTCCGAACCGTCATAAAGCTGACCCCATTCACCCGTCCGGTAGCGAGACCTGAAACCTGCCCTGCGCTGCTCTTCCGTCCAGATCTTGCGAGATCCAGACGCGAGCTGACTACATGAGACCGGCTCTGCCTCGATGAACGGTCGCGGCTTGAAGACTGCTCGGGCCTGCACCCACTCGCCGTTGCGTGCCTCTACGAGAACGCAAGGGCTCAGGCTCTTCGTGATATACCGAAACCAGTCCCACAAGCGGGCCACAGCATCGGCTTCGTTGCGCGGCTTGTAAACACGAAGGCAGAGCGCATCAGGGTGTACTCGCGTTCGCCCGGATAGCCGTGCCAGGCAGTTGAGCGCCCATTGTTCAAAGGGATCCCTCTTTTCGAGTGGAACGAGCGCAAGTTCGTGTGTGTGAAAGCCCTGCTCTCGCCCGTTCTCATGCACGTAGATGTAGGCGTGAGGGGAGCCGCCGTTCCACGCCCGTTGGGTCATTCGCCGCCTGTCGTCTGAAGGGGTGCCAACGGCAAGCCACTTCCCAGCTTCATGGTTAAACCGAGTGAGCAGCCGCGCAGCATGAGCGTGGTCATGTATGTCTAACAATTCCCATGCGATCGTAAGATGCGCATTCAGCACAATCCCATAATGGCGCATGGCAAACGAGATCGCATCATAGATCCTGCCAGCCTCGTACAGAAGCGTCGCGGGACGTAACTGCACCGGCACTTGCGATCTGAACGGATTGCACCACCTGTCGACACTATTCTGAGATGACGGGCATTTTGGTTGAGGCAGGATCGGTCCGAAGACGTGAGGCCAGAATTCGTGCTGGCGCTCGAACGACAGCCACGCAACGGCTTGAGCGAGATTGTCGTTAGTCTGCGGCCGGGTAGAGCACACAGGAGCTGCATTGCTGTTTTCAGAAGCGTTCATGGATGGGTCCAGACAGGAGAAAGTTGGGCCAGCGCGACGCATGCGCTGGCTTGATCGTGCGGAGGGCGACGAGTAGAGCCCTGTCAGACGGCCGCACTATCCGCGGTCAGAGCAGATGCGGTGCCGCGTGCCGGCCGGCGCTTGCGACGATTGCCTTTTGCCGCGATCACCTCGGGAAGCCACTTCTGGAGTTCGGCGGCGTAGATGCTGGACCCGCTTGTCCGCCGGATCAGATCATGAACCTGAGGGCAGGTTAGATCAAAGCTCTCGATCCGGCACCAGAGTTCGTAAGCGAGGTCTTCATTGGACAGCTGGGCCAACTTTTCCAGCGAGCCACGTTCAGGTGCAGGGCCGTCGTTAGTGAGTTCAACGGGCTGCCCCATGGAAACAGAGCAGGCCCTTGCCATGCTCGAATTCAGGTTCTCATCGAGGGCGGTACCCTCTGCAGGGGTACCAGGGTTGACAGGAGATGCTTCGAGCGGCGCGCGCATCAGTCCTGCAGCCTGCGTTGGCCGCTGGCGTACAAAAAGGGTGGTAGCGGTGGACGTGAGTAGATTAGGAATAAAAAGCTTCATCGTATGGTCCTCTTGATGCAGAGGAGCCGCCTCGACGAGGCTGAAGAGGCTGAAAGCTCTTCTGCCTATACATATAGAGAGAAAGGGGGTGCTCCCCACACGCCTCAGCGAAAAAAACTTGGACACTCGCCCTCAGCTTTGCTCTACGGGCATACAAATCGGCTCATTTGGCATTTTTCTGGAATTCTTATTCAGCTGTCGCATAGCTTCCTCTAGGCCGGTCTCCAGGGCAGGATGCCTGCCGTCATCAACTTGGAGCAACAGACGCCGCTGATTATGTTCCTAGAAACGCTCAGGGACTGACGCTCTGACCTCCTGTAGACGAGCTGTCTTCGACACTATGTTCACGTAAGACCCTTCAACTCTCCCTACCTCCACCGGTGCCTCTGCACCGGCATAGACCTCCACCCTAACCTCACCACCCACTTCCACTTACTGCCACCCGATCCCCTTTACCCCTCCACACTCTGCATACGCCAGCCGGAATACTGTTAACTCCGTCACAGCCCCTGTGAACCCTCTCCACCGCACTCCGCGGCAGAGGACAAACAGGCCCATGGCCCCATTCCCAACCAGCATTACACAGCCCGCCGGCTTCGGCTTCATCGCCCAGGTCCCACTCGTTCCTGCAGCCATCCTTCGTCGCCACCACTGCCACTGGCCCAGCGACCATCGGTTCAAGACCGCCGCTCGTCTCCTCCAAAGCCTCTGGCGCGAGGACAAAGGCCTGCCCGCTGGCACCTTCATCGCCTCTGACGGCCACCGCCGCCGCCTTGGATCGAAGCTGACGTTCATGGCCGGCCAGGTCGGCAGCAATTTCCTCACCCAGGCCATCGCCGACGTCGCCTGGCGTGAGGTCGTTCACCGTGAGATCGGGGCTGTCTACGACGTCGACCGGCTCCGCATGAATCTGCTCTCGTCCCAACCCTTAACCTTCAATGCGTTCGCGCCCATGAAGCTGGACCTCGACCTCGCCACGCGAGTTTTCTCGGAACTCCTGCCGGGCTTCATTGCCGACGTTACGGAAATTCTCTTTGAGCACAGCCCAGGTAGATCGCATCCTGCCTTCACTGGCGACCATACTGCCTTCGATCTTCTCATTCGGGGACGGACAGCCACAGGACAGCGGGCCTTCGTTTCCGTTGAAATTAAATATGCGGAGGCTCTGAATGAACCTAATCGCGCGCCGAACGCCCGCTACGACGAGCTCGCTAAGATCTACGGCCTGTACAACGATCCCGACGATCCAGCACTCCGGACGAACCCGCTTGGGCAACTCTTTCGACAGCATTGCCTCTCTCAATGCATGCTAATCCGTGACGTGGCCGATGTTGGGGTTTACCTTTTCGTTGCCCCTCGACTGAACCACCTCGCCCAGGGCGCTGCCGAGCTCTATCAGACGAAGCTCGACGAACATGGGCCAGGTCGCGTCCCATTCGTCGCCATCACGCTTGAGCAGCTGATCGAGGCCATTGCGGCGGCAGGGGAACAGCACCATGCCCGCACTCTTCATCGCCGCTACACTGACTTCAACTTGGTCGACGGTGAGATCGAGTTGGCTCAAGCCGAAGAGCAACAGCGGCTTCGGGCAAGCAGCCACACGCCAGAGCACGTCTCACCGCCGGAATGCGAGAGCGAGCCCGGCGATGGTCCAGACAGCTCCCTTGCCGCTTCGTAAGTAGCTGATCGCGCAACCTTCAAAGCAACCTCAATGCGTTCTTGTGTCTCTCCCGAAAGGGGAGGCGCAAGGCGCGGGAACTCCCCTATGTCATCATCCTTGTTTACCGAAAACCAGCGTCTAACGCTTGTTGCCAATGGCCTTCGTTCCAACTGGGACGATCATTTCGATCCAACGCCGGTCGTGAAGCTCTTCACCCCTGACGCCAACTGCACGTGGCTTCTCAGCGAACTCGATCCAACCGATCAAGACCGGGCCTTTGGCCTTTGCGATCTCGGTCTGGGTTGCCCTGAACTCGGTTACGTGAGTCTGATAGAGCTCGCGAGGATTCGTGGACCATTTGGCTTGCCCGTCGAACAGGATCGGCGCTTCAGAGCCAACAAACCACTATCCGCCTACGCCGCTGAGGCACAGACCACCAGTCGGGTGCAGGCATGAATATCTCCTCTCCACTGAATGAGCCCGAGCTCGCTCGTATTCGTAACGGTGACTTCTCGGCCCTCCCGAATCCATTGCACTACAAGGACACCCTGTACTTCGCTCACTTGATCAACGGATATTTTGTTTCCGAGGACATGGGCTGGCCGTTGTTGCGGATCTGGGCGAACGAGCGGCGTGAGGAGGCTGAACAGACAGGCCACTGGCGCGGCACCGCCCTTGAGCTGTGGTGCGCCTTATTCTTCGAGCGGCGCCGCTATCGTCATGGTGGAGACGGCGATCCGACCGGATCTGACCTAGAGCTCCTTGATAGACTCTGTGCCACCCTGCGTGAGAAGTTAGAAAGGATAAGCGCAGATGAGCGCGCACTTATCCTCCACTTCATGACACAGACACTTCGTCCGCCCTGTCGTCTTCACTAGGTACACCTATGCTGGGCAACATCATCGACCATCGTACTGACCCAACAAACCCGAACATTGACGCTGTCTTCGAGCCCTCCATCAATGACGACGGTCGACGAGGGGACGGTGTTAAGCACTTTGACTATGACCGTACAGTCGCCAGTGGGGAATATTTCGCGGTAACCTGGCAATATGACACATCGATCCGTAATGCTGTCATACGCGCTGAAACCGAGTGGCCGTTCGAGGTGACAGTCTATGCCTACGACCAGGGCTCAGCCCCGGCAGGATAGGGAGTGAAGCGCATTCGGTAGCAAACGCCACGAGACTTCAGCGAAACCATCCGGTAATTTCCAGCTTCCTATCTGGGGTCGAGAAGGACAAACCCGGGCAAGCAACGAATATTGCCTTTCGAGTGGGAAGGGCTCAATGTCCCCGCCTCGAAAGCTCCCCGGTATGGCATGACGACAAGGGAACGCAGCATATCTTCTGAGACCGAAGCGTCTCCTTTGAGCGGTTTCGCTTGCCGCGATGGACAACCAAGCCTCGTGTTTGGTCAGAGACCTGACGGGTCAATCGCCCATATATCCGAGGTTCCTCGCGGAAAGGAATGCGGATGCGTCTGCCCGAGATGCGGAAGCGCGCTCGTGGCCAGGCAGGGGCAAGTGCGCGATCACCATTTCGGGCATCTCGGCACCTCGGACGGCATGCCTTGCACGACTGGCCCCGAGACGGCACTTCACATGTTCGCCAAGGAGCTTCTTGCCCGTGAACTGAGACTGACCCTCCCGCCCGTGCAAGTCGATGACGGCGGCCAGACGTGGTCGAAGTTCTCCGGCGACAATTACACATTCGATAGTGCGATCCTCGAGCACAAGCTGGGGGGCATCATCCCGGATGTCGTTGTGACAAGGGAAGGTCAGGATCTCATCGTGGAGTTCGTCGTCACGCACGAATGCGGACCCGAGAAGATCGCCAAGATCCAGGAATTGGACGTCGCGGCCGTCGAAATCTACCTCTCGGATCTGACGGCGGACGCCTCGAAGGAGGAAATCGAGAAAGGCATTCTCGATACCTGCCGGAGGAAATGGCTCCACAACCCTATCTTCAGGGAAAATGCGGCTGCCCTAAATGCCACCCGCATGGCCTTGGGAGACTACCGCAAGAGGGAATCGTCCAGGCTGCGGACTGAAAAGATCAGGGAGCTGGCAACCAAGATCATCAAGGAATTGCCAGACAATGAAACCAAGGCCTTCGATCTGGACGCTTGGTTCTCGCGTCCCCTGCCGGGCAGGGGATACTCCATGGCCCAGGCCATCGAGTTCGACATAGGGCCATATTCAAGCGTCATATCCGAACTGGCATCGCTACTGTGGAAGATCCGTCTGGAACCGTCACCACAATCGGATTTCATGGGACTGCCCCTTCAAGCAGAACTCGAGAGGGCGCTCGAAACTCAGAAGCAGGAAGAGGAACTCCCTATCGAGAGGGCGCTCGAAAGGCAGAGGCGGGAAGAGGATCTCCGTGTTGAGAGGGCGGTCGAAAGGCAGAGGCAAGACGAGGAACTCCGTGAGACCAAACGACGGGAAGGCCCTCTTCGCATAGCCCGCGATCGGGCGGACAGGTTACTCCAGGAAGCGTGGGCAGCCATTGGCGCGGATGCGGACCAATGGGTCCATACGAAGCTGGAAGATTTGGGGGGAATGTCACCTTCCGAGGCCGCCTGCGAGAGCGACGAAGGTTTCGGCGCAGCCCTTGCGGTACTAAAACGCTTGGTGAGGCAGCATGGTCCCGAGATGCGAAGGGCGCAAGCTGCCGCGCAGGCGCGGGAAGGGTGCAGGAAAGCAGCCTCCAAGGTCTATCAGGGTCAGCATCTCGAATTATTCATGAAGGCCAGCCATCCGGCGCTCGGACGCAAGTCCCCGAACGACTACTGCGTCGACGAGGTCTCCATGAACCGCTGCATTGAAGCTACCCTGCCGGCCGCCAAGCGCCGACGGTAGTAGCCGTCCAAGCCTTTCAGCGTCCCATGCTGGGGAATCTGCCAGCCTGCGCCTCTAGCGCCTCCCTCGGGACGAGTACTTACAAACGTAGCTGCCACCAGCGCCAAGGAACGAGACCAACAACGCTTCTTGCGGCCTTGATGGTCTCGTTTGGCTTGTAAAACAGCAACCGCATCAGTGGGTTTGGATACGATATGGTGGCGTTTGCTACCGTTCGCCGGAGCGAAGCCCAGCGCAAAATGCCCTATCGAACTCGGCGCGTTCGAGCGGCCAGAACTCCAGTAACAGAAGGGCTACGTGATCCTCTCGCAAGCCATTGTAGGATCTAGCAAACATTCCAGAACCCTTGCTCCGAAATCCATAACCGGTGCCTTCCGCTTCCGTAATTGAATACCGGAAGCCGATAAGGACGAGCAGACCACACCGTTAGCCTCTGTGACGGAGCCATACTCCCGTCGGATCGACACGAGTTCTACTACGTGCCTCATCTCTGCCGAGCAGCCTTTGGGACTTGCAAGGGACTGCCGGAGATTGGGTTAGAATTCCCTCAGCTCCGTCAGGTCCTTCCCGAAACATAAAACTTCCTGTGCAGCAGGGGTTTAGGAGGGGGATACATCGGCCTGCGTACCCAAGATCTTACTCAGATCGAGTCGCCACATTCCACAGGCTGACCAGCCCTGATTTGGTGCTCCGGGCGGGATGCGATAGGAGGCTGACGGTTTTGGCGGGGGCCGGGGAGATGTCACGGAAGTTCAAGCATGAGTTCGAGCCGGTACACCTGAACACCCTCGGCGGTGAGGTTTCCCTAACCTGCGCCCAGATCGAGCAGGCCGGGCTCTTGGAGATCCTGCAGGCACCTGGCGCTATGCTGACTTCAGGAGCGGTGCTGGATTCGCTCCTCAGCCCAGGTAGCGACCAATTCCTCTTCACACAGCATCTTGGGCAAGCGCGCGAGGTGAAGGTAGCCTTGTCGGGCCTCCTCGGACGCTTCGTTACCCGAGCCTACTTGACGGAGCATCATGGCTATAAATTCTACAACCACCTGACCGCATCCACGTTGACCCTGCACGGAGGTCAGCAGGCGAAGGTAGTCCGCAAGAAGAAGGGGGATCTTCCCGACTGGGTCGTCTACAAGCCGGCGGGTCGCGGGCTCGGAGTCGCTGAGGCGAAAGGCTGCCACGATCCAGCTGGCCCGCAATCAGCGCTCGGGCGCGCCTGGGCGCAGGCAAACCGCATCGATCTAGTGTCCGCGACCGGGCGGCTTGCCCTCAAGCGTTACGCCGTGGCCGTCCGCTGGGGCGTCGAGAACAGCGCCCTTGCTGAACCGCTTATCGCCGTTTTCGACCCCGATGAAGTCGGGGATGCCGTGCCGGAGGACGTGGAGGCTGCGGCCCTCGGGGTGGTGCGCGCCCACGTCGCGAACTTGGTCAGGCGCCTCGGTCATTCCGCTCTCGCGGACGGCATCGACCGACTCCGTTTCCGGACCGGAGACGAGTCGGATAGCGAGGACGAGGATGAGCTCAAGTCCACCGCGCTGGCCGCCGTAGATCAAGCGCCCAAGCGCCGCCTGACGAGGGACGGCCAAGACCTCGGATTTGCGGATGGTCTCATCGGTGGGGTCGTCACGCGTGCAGGCCCTGTCCGTGGTGGCGCCGATCTATCGGTAGCGGATCAAGAGGTGCTGGCCCGCCTCGACTTGGGCGCCACATTCGTGGGGGTTGAGCCCAGTGTAATACGCGCAGCGGTCTCGGGCACCTGGCCAGAGCTGGAAAAGGCTTTGACACTCACGCGTCTTTCCGTCCCCGACGACGTCGGCACAGATCATGGCGGCACCTGGGTTCGCCGGCTCGGCGATGGCTTCATCGCCGCGTGATGGCGGCCCGCGCTGTGAGCCTTGCCCGCCAGCTGTTGCATTGGGCCCGCCGGAGAGGGCGGAGCTGCGCGCCGCCTGATCGTTCGGGTCTGCCGACCTCACATCTTGAGCCGGACTGGACTAACTCGCGCTCTACCCCGTCGCCTCCAGACCGTACTTGCGGGCCCGGAGGTCGAAAGCTTGCAGACCGCCTTCCATGATGCGGGTGATGGCCTCTCGGACCTTCGGCGTCTCGATGGCACCGTCCACCTCGACCCGGATCCGGGCTGCGGCGGTACCGGCCCGGTCCTCGGGGACAGTAGCCACCATGGTCACGATCTTGTCGGCATCGCCATTCACAACAAGGTTGGGGTTATGGGTGGCGAAGATGAGCTGACGACGAGTCTTCGAGGTGCGGATCAGCTCGACGATCTGCATCATAACCCGGTTGTCGAGATCGTCTTCCGGCTGGTCGATGATCAGCGTTCCGGCGACTTGCCGCAGTAGAAGGCGCAGCAGCGCCGACGCTTGCTGCCCAGGCGAAGCTTCGTCGAAACGGATGTGCTGTCCCTCACTGACGTAAGTCAGCGCGATGCTGTCCTTAGGTGTCGCGGATAAGACCACCCCAAGTGTTTGGTCGGTTAGATTGGCATAAATGCGGGCGACCTGGTTCGGGGTCAGGGCAATCCCGCCATGGGAGAAGGCCCGCCGTACAGCGTCCGCCGCTTCGGCGCCGGGCTCAGTCGGGCTGCCGGCTAAGATCTTTGCGCGATAAATCGCGATGAGAGCGTCGCAGACTGTCACCCAGCCGGGTCCGTCCTCCTGAAGGGCGGCAGCAACCCATTCGGCACAATGCTGCTCCGCATCTCTGAACCGGCTGCCCTCGAAGAGATCGCATAGCGCGTCGATGTATTCCGTCGGCTTGCGGTCGCGCTTGGCCCGAGCCTTGAGCGCTCCGTTCGATTTCTCCTCCACCTCGTCAGCGGCTCTTCTCAGGAGAATGTGCCGCTCCTCCACCAGGTCAGCGAGCTTGCGTCTTGCCGTTGAGAACCGCTCAACAGCGGGCCGGCTCGCGGCTGCTGCCGCTGCGCTCTGGTCCTCGGTGGCGGTGGCTTGCTTGAGTTGGGTGCTAAGCCTCTCACTGTCGGCAATGAGCGTGCTGTGAGCAGCCTGACGCTCCTTGGCCTGTTCGTAACGGGCTTGAAACTGCTGGGCGCCCTCTGAGAAGGCAGCGGAGGCTTCCGCACGGGCCTGGTCGAGCTCATCAAGGGTCGCGAGAGCGCTACGAATGCTGTCGGCGACCTTCTCCCGCGCTGCCGCGACCTGGCCATTCAGCGCTTCAATTTCGGGGAAAGTCATGGCAACAGCATATCGAGCGGAATCGATCAGCAGTGCGGCTGGGATGGCCGAGCTGAAGCGGTGCCGGTCTTCGGCAATCTGGCGCTCGACCTCACCCAGGAAATTCTGTGCACGCCCATACCGCGGGGCATCGGCAAGGATCTCCAGGTCCTCTGCCTGTACCCCACCCTCCTGCAGCCGGGAAGATAGGGCGGCATGCCGCCGCTTCAGATCCTCGACGGTGCTTTTCGATTGCGAGAGCTCCAACTCCGCTTGCCAGTGGGTGGCAATCTCTAGCAGCGCCGTCGTGACGGCGCGCTTTGCGTTGACAATCTCCTGATCAATGCGCCGCCGCTCCTCGATCACCTCCGCGGCCGCGATGCCGGTAATATTATCGGCCGCTGCTTCGGGATCGAGCATTGTGGTCGAGAGCTCCTTCTGGTGGAAGGCCCGGGCAGGAAAACGCTGCTGGGCCGCCGCTACTGTGATCCTCTCCTCGGTTTCGTCCGGCAGCGTGACAATGATCTCCTCCGGCTTGTCACCGGTTCGAAACCACGTTTCCCGCACGCCTTCGCGCTCTAAGACGATCCTGACCCATCCTCCCTTGAGTGTGTCATCAATCAGCTTGGCTTCGCGCTCACGTCGGCGCCGGCCCGTTGTTTCCTCCGACGTGATATCCGCTTCAGCTTTGCCCAGGCCAAAACGAAGGTACTCCAGGACGGAGCTCTTGCCTGAACCGCGCCCGCCGATCAGCGCTGTGAAACCGTCATTGAATGTTACCCGGAGCGGACGCTGCCCCGTAAGCGTCGACTGGACCTCAATCTCGACGATCCGCTCGGACGGGGTTTCGGGAGCGGCATATGTGATCCGCGCCTCATCTGCCAGGAACGCCTGGCGGATCGCCTCAACCGTGGTCTCCCCGAGCTTGATCCAACATTCGTGGGCGCCGAGGCGGTCCCATGATTCCCGTTTGTTGTCACCGGTTGCCAGGATCGCGCGGCGGCGGGTGCCCCACTGCTCAATGCGCCCTTGGATCTTGTCCAGCGTGATCTGGTCGAGTTCTGCGTGGTGGCATTCGATATAGACGCCGTCACACGGCAAGGCCTTTGCCCGTGAGGCGAAGCCTGGGTCATTCAACGACTTGTGTGCCGCCTCGTTGCCGAAATGCGGGATCAGGACCACGGTCTCGCTTAGCACAGCGTCTTCGCCAACAGCCTTGAAAAGCGCGTCCACAGTCAGCCCGCATTCCTGGACAACGGCGGTCTTGGCCTCGTCGGCAGGGGCAACCCTCACGTTCGGCAGCTTGGAGAGAAGGCGGTGCCAGTGGTCTTCCGCGCTGTCAGGATCAAAAAGGCAAAGACATTGGACGGCGTCCCGGCAGGTGATTTCGATCCCTGGCAGGACCACGAGCTCCGCTCCTTCCGGCAGGGCCCGCGCGGCACGCAAGACATAGGGGATGAACGCAACGTCATGGTGATCGGTGATCGCGACCAGCGTCAGACCCTTGCCGACCGCAGCTTGAACGAAATCCTGAGCCCAGCCGTGCCGTGCCGCCTCTTGTGCCTCGTCTCCGCCTGGAAGGTCGGAGGATCCGCGCCAGTCGCGGTCGCGGGGTGTATGACACTGGATGTCGATCCGCCGCCAAGTTGCGCCTGGATGTTGTCCGATTTCGTAGGTCACTTGCTTGCCCCGCACCTTCTTACGACCAAGCGCAGGCAGGTTGTCATGGCGCAGCTCCCAACAAACGTAGGCGGTATGCGCACATCAGGGCTGCCCCAGGATGGTCTCAGACCTTCGGCCTTATCTTGATCGTGGCTAGACGAGCGTTGTTCAATCGTCACAGCCGTTATGGAAATAATTCTCTATAGCGCGGCGATCTCGTACAACAGGCGACGGGCGCCAGTTTTCCACGGCTTGATCAGTTGTACTGCGATTTATCTCACCTGCGGTGGCACACTCCTAAACAGAAGGAGCACTTTGACTACGACCACGTGGTCACCAGGGAGAAGTTTTTGTGGTGACCTGGCAATACGACACATCGGTCCGTGATGCTGTCGCACGGGCTGAAACCGATTGTCCGTGCGATGCAACAGTCTACGCCTACGACTAGGGCTCAGCGCCCGACAGGAAGGCGGCCGGCCCGCCGCAAGATAACTCCTCCGGCCGAGGGCTCGGCGCGTTCAGGCGGCCAGAACTCCAGTAACAAAAAATCTGTGTGATCATCTCGCAACCCCTTGCAAGAATTAACAAACGTTCCGGAATTCGTGCTTCAAATTCCATTATCGGCACTTTCTGCTTCCATAATTGGAAGTTGGAAACCGACTAGGAGGAGGCCGCAGAAGTTTCATTTTCAGGGCTGCACTAGGCTACACCATCAGCCTCTGCGCGAGAGCTGTGCTCGCATAGATGTATGTGGACCCGGGAGATCTTGACAACTGCGAGACTGCTGCGAAGCTCAACCCGGCACGTGATCGTGCTAGGGCGGTGCTGCTACGTAGTACTCGTCCTCAACGCAACGCAACGCGACGTTCATTCGAGCCGACGCCCAACAGCTCGGCCTACCGGAAGGAAATCGCAATGCCTCTGCCATCCTTGAAGAAGCTGACGTCGATGCATTGGACTGATGCGGCTGCCATTCTTGAAGCGCATGCTCGCGACGAGATGGAAGCTCTCGACAATAAAACGCTTTGGCATCGTCGAGGACGGGCTTACGCACGTAAGCTCTGCCGCGAGAAGTTGAAGCGCATCGAGCGGTTCAAGATGGAACTTGGTCTCAGCTGAAGGCCAGCGGGAGGGGTGGGTGGCAGCGCCCACCCTAACTGCTCCAGCGTCGCCGCGCCGCTAGCTCAAGGAGTGCCTGGGAGGGTCGTGCAAGGGCTCGACGGTGGTCCAGGGAAGTGGTACAAACGAGCAATTCAAGGGCAGAGTAAGTCTTTGATTTTGCTGATTTTTGCTCTCCGGGGGCACAATCCTCTCCTGGGCACCATCTTTCTCAGAAGATGTGCTTCCGCAATAAGTTAAGCGATGACAAGGGTTTGAGCCGGGTCCGACTGTTCAACAGGACCGCTCAACAATGCCGCTTGCGATGCCGCGTCCCATGAAACGCTCGGGTTCCACTCACCACCAGTTCGTCCAACGCATTCCAGCCGACGTGAAGCCGAAGGTTCGGGGAATGCAACTCTCTATCCCGGTTGGCGATGTGTTTGTCCCCGTCACCGTGTCGGAGAAGGCCCAAGACATCCGCGTGTCACTTCGTACTCGGGACCCTCAGGAAGCTCGGGCGAGGCAAGCGGCGGTAGTAGCTTACCTTGAGGGCGTCTGGCGGGCTGTACGGGAAGGACCCCGCCGGTTGACCCACAAGCAAATCTTGGCCTTGGCGGGAGAGGTGTATCGCACGTTCACTGCGGCTTGTGAGGATGATCCTGGCAGTCCTGAGCTGTGGGCATCAGTCACCCATGCTAATGTGAAGGCTCTACACGGGGAGTTCGGACGCGCGTCCCTCCTGATAGCCTCCGATGACGAGCGACGAGCCAAGAGTTTAGCGGAACGGTTTGGTCCGGTTGCCGACATGGTATTGGCCAAGCACGGGCTAGTTGTTGATGCGGATAGCCGTGCCCGGCTGATTGAGCAGGTCGGGTTGGCATTGCGCGAAGCAGGCGAGGGGCTTTTCTTCAATGCTCTAGGAGATTACGGGCCTGACACTCGGACCGAGCGTTTTCCGTCATGGAAGCCAGAAGCAGCCCCGAAGATCGCGCCGGGCGGTGTTTCGCTTCGCTCGCTTTTCGACCAATGGAAGGCAGAGGCGGCTCCTGCCGCAAGCACAGTGGCGGAATGGCAACGAGCCGTCGATGGCTTTATAGCCTACATCAAGCACGATGATGCGACGCGGATCACCAAGGCTGAGGTCGCAGGGTGGAAGGCGGAGCTACTGTCCAAGAGCCTCAGTGCCAAGACTATCAACGATACGAAGCTGGCTGCCCTCCGGCGTGTACTTGCATGGGGTGTAGATAATGGCCTGTTGAGCAACAACCCGGCTCAAGGTGTAACCATCCGGCGGAAGCCGAAACCTGGCGAGGACATGGACGGGTTTTCGGACGCTCAAGCCGCTGCCATCCTCACTGCTGCCGCTGCATCAAAACGGGTTCCGATCTATTGGGTGCCGCTGCTGTGTGCTGGAACAGGGGCACGGGTCGGCGAGATGTGCCAACTCCGGGGAGAGGACATCAAAGAGGTCGATGGCATTGTCGTCCTACGGATCACTGCCGAAGCGGGGTCCGTGAAGAATGTTCCCTCCGAGCGAACAATCCCCTTGCCGCCGTCAGCTATCCAGGCTGGCTTTCTGGATTTCGCTAAGGGCCGTAAGGGGCCGCTGTTCTACAACCCGAACCGACGCAAGCCGGATGCAAAGCGTCCGCCTCACCGGATCGTGGCAAATCGGATTGCGGACTGGGTTCGGTCCCTGAACATTGAGGGCGTTGGCAGGAAGGCAAGGATTGACCCGAACCACGCTTGGCGTCACCGCTTCCACACCAAGGCGCGGGCAGCGGAGGTGAGCGATCAGGTTGCCGACCGCATCACGGGCCGGGGAGCCGCGAAGGGGAGCGGTGCCAAGTATGGCAGGGCCGAACTTGAAACCATGCTGCGGGCAATGAGTAAAATCCCGGTGCCGAATGGCGCTTACCTTCATAAGGCAGATGGTGGTCCTTCGGGGTTGATAGGAGCAAGGCGGAGTTCTCAATCCAGTCCGAGTTCTCCCGTTCCATAGCGTATATGCGCCTTGGATCAGGACAGGGGGTCCGTGCAAAAAAATAGTTAAGAGACAAGGCGTTGACAGTGGTTCTGTTGCCTACACTGTCAACGCTTTACACGGGTTAGAACTCGTCCTCGTCGATTGGCTCCCATGGAGCGGCTTTCTCGATCAGGTCGAGCGCCTGTCGAAGATCGGCAATGATTTCACCGCGCCTGAGCGGATCAGTGATGCCCCGCGCATTTGCGATGATTTCCCCCGTGGCCTGCCTTACGGCTGCCAAGCGGCGCTCCTCAGGGTCAGTCTGAGGCAGTCCGCCTTCGGCTCGGGGTTCCTCATCCCGCCGTGCCATCTGCTTCCAGATTGCCGGGAAGTCCTCCCGCATCCAGTTGATCACGCAGGTGTGCGAGATGAGACCGTGGAGGTCCGATGAGATTTCCCGAGACGACTTAATCCGCCGACGGCCAGTCTTGTGCTGCCCAGCCCGAACATAGGCCCGGAACACGTTTCGTAGTTCACCACGTTTGAGCGGAACCCCATGCTTCAGGTTTGCTTCGGCAGCGAGCCAGCCGAGTTCATGCTCAGGGTTCTCGACAAGGATCGCTGGCAGTGTTGTGCGTCCGATCTTCCTTGCTGCTGTGACGCGATGCCAACCGTCGATAACGACCGGAGTGCCGTTTACTTTACCAATCTTAATCGGCGGGAACTCCGCTCCTGCCTTCATTGCCTCGGCGTATTTCTTGACCGCACCTCGGTCTAAGCTGAAGCGGGACTGATATTCATGGTCAAGAACAAGGTCTTCAACATTGACGAGGATTGTCCGCGCTGCGTTCATTAGTTCCTCACTGACTGCTGTTGTCCTGACAGCGGAGCGAGGACGGGTTGATCTACGCCGACACATCCGATGATGGAAACTGATGAGGGTCTAGGCGGTAGCCCCGCCTTTACCTTCTCCGCTTCTGCACGGGCGAGGGTATCTACAAGGTCATTGCCCTCTTCGCCTGCGTGGCCTCGTACCCATTGAAAGCTGATCCGAGGATGTTCGTCAGCAAGCCGAAAGAGGGTCCGCCAAAGACTTGCATTGGCGACGGGCTGACCTTTTGAGTTCCGCCAGCCCCGTGCTTCCCACCCTCGACGCCACTCGTTCACGCCCTTCACGACATACTCGCTGTCGCAGAAGATCGCTCCAGAGGCGTCCTGAGGGAGTGCATTTAGGGCCTCGATGGCGGCCCTTAGCTCCATTGCATTGTTCGTCGCCTGAGCTTCAGAGCCGACGAGCGTCTCACGGCTACCATCCGGTCGGATGATGAGAACGGCCCAACCTGCGGGGCCTGGATTGTGGAGCGACGAGCCGTCCGCGTACACCACGTAGGTGTCAGCGAGGGGCTTCCCTCCGATGACTTCATTAGATGGATGGTTGTTCCTTCTCATGTTCTGCATTGAAATGACGGCGGGCAGACCAAGGCTCTGAGTTGACTTGATCTGTCCGAAAGAGTTGTGCTGATGGGGTTTAGAAGGTCCGTGACAACAGATGCTCACGGACACGCTAGAGACGTTCGCGATCAGGCGCTTATCTCTAAAGGTGTCACCTAATCGCTTTGCCTCTGGTGGCGAGGGAAGATGCTCTTCTCCTCTGAAGGTGAGGAGTAATCGCCTTCCCATCCTGAAGGAGGGCGGTAATCACGTTAGAGTAGGTGCAGTGAGACTGCACTTTTGGACCGCTCAGGTGTCACGTCTGTAGAACCCGGTAAACCTGCATACGAGAGCAACCGAGGGCCTTTGCGATTGCAGCAGGGCCATGTCCTTCCGAGTGCATCGCCTTCACCTTGTCATGGTCGAGACGCCGCTTTCCGCCCCTGTAGACGCCTTCGGTCTTCGCCTTCTCGATCCCGTCTCTTTGCCGTTCCTTAATGAACCGGCGCTCCATCTGGGCTACCATGCCAAGGACCGTCAGGACGAGGTGTCCCATCTCCCCGCGTGTGCTGACATGCGGATCAAGGACGGTGAGGAACGCGCCCTTCTGCTCAACCTCATGAACGATGTTTAGAACGTCTCTGGTGTTGCGCCCGAGCCGGTCGAGGCGGGTGACGACAAGCTCATCGCCAGAGCGAAGGAACTCAATGATGGTCGCCAGTTCATTCCGTCCGTCCCGGCTTGCACCTGAGACTTTCTCCGAGCGAACGACTTCACAACCTTCAGCCTTGAGCTTTTCGATTTGGGTCTGAAGGTCCTGGTCAGAAGTGGAGACGCGAGCGTAACCGATACGAGCCATAGCTGTAACCTCAGGGTCTTAGACCTGAGTACATTTGCGTCACATCTTCTCTATGTCAACCCTGATGTTACGCCTCTAAGCATGGCCGTGTTACGTCACGTTAGGGTATACCCCGAAGTGACAACCTATCTCTCTAGGACCTCGGCAATAGGCCGCCATGCGGGTGATCTGCGCTGATCTACGATAAACACGTCAGCCTGTCGGACAGGCACTAATCCACGGACCATCCAACACCCGCGAACCGTGGCACGGCTATCTGGTTCAGCCGCAAGATCACCCGCACTGACGCGGATGATAACAGGGCGTCTCCCTAGCCCATCTCTTGGGCCGCGCGAGCGATAGTGCGCGATGTCTGCGAAGAAAGCAGCACCGCGCCATTGGTCTGCAAAGAACACAGCCTCGGAGCAACGGCGAGATAAGTCTGGATCGTCGCGCCACACAGGCGCTTTGCCGGGTATCAGACCATCACGGTAGATCGTTTTTAGCCGAGCGAATACGGTTCCGTGATAAAGATACTTCGGGGTGTCCGATACCGCCTCCCCTACGGGGGGAACGTCGTTAACTGACGTGTGAAGAAGGCGTCTCACGATTTTTCGGGTGAATGTTTGGACAACAGACGAGTTCAGATGGGACTACAGGGTGGTGACTGCTTCGATGCGCCAGCTCCTAGTTATACACCGAGAGCAGTCTGTGCAGGCAGGGGCGGATGTACAAACTCTTCTGCATCAACTCCATTCGCCCGGAGGAACGGAGCGTCCTTCAAGAGGCGGTACAGATTGAGCATCCGCTTTTCAGCTCGCAAGATGAAGGTTTCATAGAGTAACGGTGTAATCGTCACCACGCCGGTGATTGTGCTATCAGCTTCGAGCGGATCAATCTCTGATCCCATTACGAAGCAGTTGACCTTTGTGTGAGCCTTGATCTGGCCCTTGTCTCGAAGCTCTTTCACGTACTTCCACGCTTGTTGCTTCTGCTCATGGCCAATCGGTATTCCGGGGCGTTTCAACTCGACAATGACCAGTGAGGATACGCCGTTCGGATTGTGCTCGTCGTCGTAAGCGGGACGAGAGTAAAGGCCGACGCTCCCATCAGGCACAACCACGAAGTCTGGCCGGTTCAAGCTGCCCGAGACTTTGCCACGGAAGATATGTCGGATCACCTCAGTCATGCCGCGATTAGAGGTGAACTCAATCGTCTCGAACTCAGGCCCGAATATCCAAAGACCCCGCTCAAACAGCGGTTGCAGTTCCTGAACCTCATCGGTGTTCTTATCACGTAACTTATCTTGCAACTCATGAATGAGTTTCAGGCGCGTCCCAATCTCATCCAGAGCCTCCTTAGCGAGGTTCAGTGACCACGCTGTAAGTATGTCATGGAGAATATCCAGTGATCCGGGAGGTAGTCCGTGAAGTTGATCGATTAGACCATACCGCGAACGGGCTTGCTCAAGATTAGCCAATATACCGGCAAGCTGCTCCAGCTCTTGATTGCGAATATTTGGGCAAGTGTCCACGACCTGATCAACGAAGGCGTTCCAGCGTTCCCGACTGAGTGCCGGAAGACGGCTAACTTCTGGTTCTAGCCGTTCCCGAACAGCAGCTTTAATCTCAGCACGTCGCGTCGCATTGAACTCCTGAAGGGCATCTCTGATATGGTCTTGAACAACCGTTCTCGTCTTCTGCCATGATGGGTTGGATGCATCGAAATCAGACCAGTCCGGCAGCACAGCATCAGATAAGAAATCCGCGAAAACAATAAACGTATAGCGTTTAGCCTCAGATGTTCGTCCATCAAGGATGCGCTCATAATCGGACCCGCGCCAGCCGCACTCGCCGACAAGGCGGTTATTTACATGCCAAGCAACGCCGTGTTGCCGAGTAGAGCGATCTGAACGTTGAGCATCAATGACAAGTACCCGTGCCGTACCCAATCCGGCCACTGGCACCTGCAACTCACTAAGGAACTCGGGAGGAATGTCATCAAAGGTGACCCTCACTCCGTCCACAGTCACTACAAAGTTCGGATCAGTCAAAAAGCGGCTACCCAGAACTTCGCGGGCCTTGTCTGCTGTTAAGTTTACGTGATCTGCGACAGTGCCTCTGATTTCAGTGCCGTGTCCATCAACGTTATCCTTAGTTGCCAGCAGTTCAATATTGAGCGGCGCATCGATCTGCTGAGACACCCTAAACAGGCTTTCCTGCCCGTTCTTCCACGTTCGCACTTCGTAAGGAGACGAGAACAGGAAGGCCGCGTGTCTCCCTCTGCCATTCCTTCCATACGCTGTACGTTGTTGTAGGTGTGCAAGCTCAGGGGGCGGAGCAACCTTACTCCCCTGATTAGATGTCCGATCATAATCGAGGGTCCGCCAACGGTACTCGAACTCCTCGCGCGTCAGTCCAAACCCATTGTCCTTAATCGCGAATACGTGCCCGCGCTCTCGGTCAGGCCATGTGATACGAACCTCAGTAGCGAAGGCGTCCCAAGCATTGGCCACAAGTTCGATTAACGCTGTTGAAGGGTCCGACATGATGGAGCCAGCGTATCGACCCAAAAAGCGTTGGTCGAAGAGAAGAACCCCTTGAGACATCTGTCGAACTCTAATCGGAAGTTGATCCTATCCTGTATGGATAGCGCAAGCGTTGCAGTAGGCCAAGGGGATGTTGATGTGTCGCTCCTCAGTCATATAAAGTTGCGGAGCAGTAACGGATTTAGCACAACAGAACTGTTCAACATTCACAGGTTGGCCCGGTAAAAAAGCCTTTGTTTATCATCACTTAGGGACGTGGATCGCCAGTCCTCTCCTGGGCACCAACCCTTCTCTAAGGGGTTGATGCATAAAGAAATCCCGCAAAATCAGCGACTTCAGGCTGCCCGAGTGGTACACACGGGTGGTGTACAGGATCTGCTTCCAAATCCCTTACTCCTCGGTTGCTGGCCGGAAGGCGGAATCCTTCGCTTTCGGTCAGAGCCTCAGGTTCGGAACCAAACCAGAGCTTGGCCGTTGATGGGGGCCGTTATTTGCCAAGGCCGGCCATGCTGCTCAGGATTGCCTGGTTCATTCTCACACTGGTCGCTCTTGGGCCGGCTCTTGCTCAGGAAGACCAGACTGTCAGGGTCGGCGTACTCAGGTTTGGAACCGTAGCCTGGGAGATCGATACAATTCGTCATGAGGGCCTCGCCCGCAGGCGCGCCATAAACCTTGTCCCGGTTGAGTTCGCATCGAACGAAGCAGCCAAAGTGGCCCTCCAGGCGGGCGCGGTGGACATGATTGTCACCGATTGGCCTTGGGTCGTACGCCAAAGGAGCGAGGGGGCTGCGTTCAGCTTCATCCCCTATTCGAAGGCGGTCGGGACGCTGATGATCCCTCGCGATTCAAACATCCGAAACCTTGCGGATCTCAAGGGCAGGCGGATCGGAGTTGCGGGAGGGCCTCTCGATAAGAGCTGGCTTCTTCTCAGGGCCTATGCGCGGAAAGAGCTCGGTGTCGATCTGGCGGAGGAGGCGGAGCCTGTTTTTGGCGCTCCACCGCTCCTGAACGAGGAACTGGCCCGCGGACGGATCGATGCCGTCCTGACCTACTGGCACTACGCCGCCCGCCTGGAGGCTGCCGGGGCCAAATCGTTTCTGACGGTGGCCGACATCATCCGCCGTCTCGGGATAGACGGCGATGTGCCTATGCTCGGCTATGCGTTTCGCGAAGATTGGGCCCGGCGCGAGAGCGCCGCTCTGCAGGAGTTCGTCGCAGCGTCGCGGGAAGCCAAGACGCTGCTCGCGGACTCAAGGGACGCATGGGTTCGTCTGGCGCCTCACATCGGCACCGATGATCCGGCTGTCTTGACCGCACTTCAGGCCGGCTTTCGCGCCGGCACTCCTGAGCATTGGGGAGAAGCCGAGCGCAAGGCATCGGCCGATCTTTATGCTATCCTCGTCAACATCGGAGGAGAGAAGCTCGTCGGAAAGGCCAAGACCCTGGATCCGATGACGTTCTGGCCCTCCGTGTCCTATTGAGGCTGCCGATGCGCGCTGCTGACATCCGGAGCGGGGGAGGGTGGCAGGGAATTGCCTCCGTGCTGCTGTTCCTGAGCCTGTGGCAGATGGGAGCGCTGCTTGCCGACAGCCGCCTCCTGCCAGGTCCCGGCACGGTGCTGCAAAGCCTCATCGGCGAGGCGAAAAACGGCGATTTGTTTTATCATCTCGGCATCACCCTCGCGCGCGTCGGCGTCAGCTTCATCGTCGCCATGGTGATCGGAGCCGCGCTCGGCCTTGCGCTCGGCCTTTCGCGCGTGCTCGACCGTTGGCTTAATCCCTGGCTCATGATCCTGCTCAACGTGCCGGCGCTCGTGGTCGTGATTCTCACCTATATCTGGCTCGGTCTCGTGGAGACGGCGCTTCTCGTGGCGGTTGCCCTCAACAAGATTCCCAATGTGGCCGTCACGTTGCGCGAAGGCGCGCGGGCGCTCGAGCGGGATTACGCGGAAGTGGCGCAGGTTTACCGGTTCGGTCCTTGGACGACCTTGCGAGAGGTGATCGTTCCGCAGCTTGCGCCCTATCTCCTGGCTGCCGCACGCAACGGCCTTGCGCTGATCTGGAAGATCGTTCTCGTGGTTGAATTGCTGGGTCGCTCCAACGGCGTCGGCTTTCAGCTGCAGAGCTATTTCCAGCTCTTCGACGTGCCGCGTGTCATGGCCTATGCGGTGGCATTCATCGCCTGTGTGCTGTTGACCGAGTTTCTGATTTTCGTGCCGTTCGAACGCCGCATGGATGTCTGGCGGCGATGACGATGCGCGTTGTCATTCGGCATAAGGTTTTTCCTGCGAGGGCGGATGCTCCCGCACGCGTCGTCTTCGACCAATTCGCGCTCGATCTCGAAAGGGGAGAAGTCTGTGCCATCATCGGTCCGTCGGGCATCGGCAAGACGAGCCTTCTCCACATCGTCGCCGGTCTCGATCAAGACTTTGACGGCTCCGTCGAGGGGCGCCCCCGAGAGATCGGCTACCTGTTCCAGGCGCCACGTCTGTTGCCGTGGCGCACGGCCCGAGAGAATCTGGAGCTCGTGATTCCCGATCATCCCGAGAGAGCGGAAGCGTGGCTCGCACAGGTCGGCCTTGAAGGATCGGAGAACGTCTATCCCCAGCGCCTGTCTCTCGGCATGGCACGGCGCGTGTCGCTTGCGCGTGCCTTGGCGGTGGAGCCGAAGCTCCTTTTGCTGGACGAGCCCTTTTCCGCCCTGGACGAGGCGACTGCAAAAGACATGCAGGATCTTGTGGCGACACAGGTGAAAAGACTGCGGCCGACCACGCTCCTGGTGACGCATCACCGGCACGAGGCTGCCGCGCTCGCCCATCGCGTGATCACGCTGGACGGTTCGCCGGCGCGGATCGTGGACGACAGGCCTGTTCGATCGGCGAGGGCGGCCGAATGAAGCTGCTCCTGATCCTGCTTGCGCTGTTTCTGATGAGACCTGCCCTGGCCCAGGAGGGTGCCATTGCGATAGGTCTCATCACGCAAACGCGCGATCCCGTTCAACCGGTCTCTCCGCTTGATCGTGAGATCCGGGACGAGGGCGTCGCAGGCGCCCGCCTCGGCATTGCCGACAATGCCACGACAGGCCGGTTCACCGCACAGCGCTTTACGCTGGTCGAGCGGACGATTGGAAACGATGCCAGGCCGGAGGATGTCATCCGCGCGTTGGCGCATGAGGGAATCCGGTTCGTCGTCACCGATCTCGATGCGCCGCATCTTCTGGAAGCGGCATCTGCTCCGGAAGCGCGCGAGATGCTCCTTCTCAATGCCCGTGCGCCGGATGACGCGCTTCGCAACGAGTCCTGCCGCGCCAACATGCTCCACACCATTCCGAGCCGCGCCATGCTCGCCGACGCCCTGGCGCAGTACCTGATGGCGAAGCGCTGGCGGCGCTGGTTTCTGGTGACGGGCAGCGCCCCCGGCGACAAGCTGCAGGCCGAAGCCTTCCGGCGCGCGGCCATGCGCTTCGGAGCCGAGATCGCGGGTGAGAAGGAATGGACCTTCAAGCCCGGCCATGCGCGCACGGATACGGGGCATGTGACCCTGCAGAGCGAGATCCCGGCTCTGACCCAGGTGGCCGACCATGATGTGCTCATCGTCGCGGACGAGGCGAATGAGTTCGGCGAGTATCTGCCCTATCGCACGGCAAGACCCCGTCCCGTAGCCGGGACGCACGGGCTCGTTACGACAGGCTGGAACGCCGTGTCCGAGCAATGGGGCGCGACGCAGCTCCAGGCCCGGTTTGAGAAACTGTCGGGCCGCAGAATGACCGCCGTCGATTACGCTGCCTGGGCGGCGGTCCGCTCCATCGGCGAAGCCGCCATCCGCGCCCGCAGCAGCGATCCTGACGCGATCATGACCTATCTGCGCGGGCCCGATTTCGTCCTCTCCGGCTTCAAGGGTCAAGGACAGAGCTTCCGCGCCTGGGACGGGCAGATGCGACAGCCGATCCTGATAGCGGGCCCCAGGCTCCTCGTCTCCGTCTCGCCGCAGGCAGGCTATCTGCATCGGGGCTCTGAACTCGACACGCTGGGATACGACCATGAGGAGAGCCGATGCCGTTTCTGATCGCCGCCATCCTCGGACTTGTGCTGACCCTGCGGGTCGCCTCAGCCGAAACCGTCTATGTTTCGAACGAGCAGGACAACACTGTGTCCGTGATCGATGGAACATCCTTGAGCCTTGCCGCTACCATTCCGGTTGGGCGACGGCCGCGGGGCATTGGGCTGAGTGCGGACAGGCAGAAGCTTTATGTGGCGGTCGGTGATGACAACCGCATCGATGTCGTGGATCTGAAAACCCACAAGGTGGAGAGCTCGCTTCCGTCCGGCGAGGACCCGGAGCTGTTCGTGCTGCATCCGGACGGGCGCCGTCTGTTCGTCGCCAACGAGAACGACAATCTCGTTTCCGTTGTTGATATTTTTCAGCGGCGCATCGTCGCCGAAGTCGATGTCGGCGTGGAGCCTGAAGGCATGGGAGCAAGTCCTGACGGACGCATCGTGGTGAACACATCCGAGACCACGAGCATGCTTCATGTGATCGACGCCGCGAGTCTCGAACTCATCGACAACGTTCTGGTGGGGACCCGCCCACGCGTGGCGCAGGTTTCCGCCGACAGCCGGCAGATATGGGTGTCGTCCGAACTGCGCGGAACGGTGGAGGTGTTCGACGCCGCAACACGCGAGCCGCTGGCGAAGATCGGCTTCGACGTTCCCGGCGTTCCACGGGAGCTCGTGCAGGCCGTCGGCATCCAGCTCGCGCCCGACGGATCGCGCGCCTATGTGGCTTTGGGCCCTGCCAACCGCGTGGCCGAAATCGATGCGAGAACCTTCAAGGTGCTGCGCACCTATCTGGTCGGGCAACGGGTCTGGCACATCGCGCTCTCGCCCGGCGGCAAGCGCCTCTACACTGCGAACGGTAATTCGAGTGACGTCTCCATCATCGATGTCGCCAACCAGGAGGTCATAAAAACCATCGGCGTGGGCCGCTCGCCCTGGGGAATTGCGGTCGCGCCATGACGGCTCTTGTGATCGAGAATCTCAGTCATGGATTTGGTGTGCGCAAGGCTCTCTCAGATGTGAGCCTTGCGGTGGAGCCGGGCGCTTTCATGGTTTTGCTCGGCCCGAACGGAGCAGGCAAGACCACGCTCGTCTCGCTCGTCACCGGGCTCTACAACGCACAACAGGGCGACATCCGCATCTTCGGTCATTCGATGCGCAGCGATCCTCTGCCGGCGCTCGCCGGCCTCGGCGTCGTGTTTCAGATGCCGACGCTCGACCTCGACCTCACCGTCACGGAAAATCTCGCCTATCATGCAGCCCTGCACGGCCTCTCCCGGCGCGAAGCGGCAAAGCGTTCAACTCTCGAATTGGAACGGCTTGGCATCGCTGAACGAAGCCATGACAAGGTACGCTCCTTGTCGGGGGGCCTGCGCCGGCGCGTCGAGATTGCCCGCGCGCTCCTGCACAATCCCCGTCTCCTGATCGTCGACGAGGCGACAGCCGGACTCGACGTGGCCGGTCGGCACTTGTTGCTCAAGCATGTGCGGTCCATGTGCGGCGAGGGGCTCAGCGTACTCTGGGCCACCCACATGCTCGACGAGGTGGAGTCTGCCGACAGGCTCGCGGTGCTGCACCAAGGATCTGTCCGCTGGATGGGCGCGGCGGGCGAGATCGCCTCGTCCGGGACGCTCGAAGCCGCGTTCCTGCGCCTCACGGGAGAGGCCGCATGAGGATGCGCCATGGGATGCGCCATGCCGCTCTCGCATTCTCCGGCATCATCCGCCGGGAGATGCTGCGCTTCGTCGGGCAGCAGGGGCGCTTCGCCGCGGCGATCGTGCGCCCTCTCGTGTGGCTCGGGATCTTCGCTGCGGGCTTTCGCTCCGTGCTCGGCCTTTCGATCATTCCCCCTTACCAGACCTACATCCTCTATGAGGTCTATATCGTCCCGGGGCTCGTGGGGATGATGCTGCTTTTCCATGGCATGCAGAATTCCCTCTCCATGGTCTATGACCGGGAGATGGGATCCATGCGGGTCCTCCTGACGGCGCCGCTGCCGCGATGGTGGCTCCTAGGCGCGCGCCTTCTCGCCAGCACGATGACGGTGCTGCCCATCGTCTATATCTTTCTGCTGCTCGCGCGCTTCTGGGAGGTCCGCCCGCCGGCTCTCGGCTATGGGGCGGCGTTGCCTGCGCTGGTGCTCGCAGGTTTGATGCTCGGTGCGTTCGGCCTCGCGTTGTCATCGCTCATCCGCCAGCTTGAAAATTTCGCAGGCGTGATGAACTTCGTCATCTTTCCCGTCTTCTTTGCCTCGACAGCCCTCTATCCGCTCTGGCGTCTGGAGGAGGTCAGTCCCGTTCTTGGGTGGATCGCCTGGGTCAACCCGTTCTCCCATGCGGTCGAGCTGATCCGCTTTGCACTCTATCTCCGGTTCGAGCCCGTGGCCCTGGCCGTCTGCACCATGGCGCTTTCGGTCTTCTTCACGCTCGCAGTCTGGGGCTACGATCCTGGCCGCGGGTTCTGGGCGCGCCGGGCTGTCGAGTAAGCCGAGGGAACAGGCTGCTCCGCTTCATCGTTGCTGTTGCGGAGCAACAGACTTGGCCGACAGACTTGGCCGATGGGAAAGGCATGGCAATGCCCCAGAGTGATTCGCTCAGGAAAGACCTGCGGGTCTTCCGTGATCCGGGCTTCCTGGTAACCCTGCTCGTCATCGGGCTTTTGTGCGCCGTGGGTGCCTCTATCCTGATTTATGCCGCCAATAAGTACGGCATCCCCATCCGCGAATACTGGCGTTAGCAGGTTCCTCATCGCCGGCGTGATGGCATTTCGAATCGTGATCACAATTTCGGGAACTTACCTGAAGCGGAACAGTTGGAGTCGAGCCGCCAGCGAGGCGGCGCGTCTTCGCGTTCCGGAGAACACATCGTGGGTCACACCCGCTTTGCCTTTGTTCTGGCTGCTTTGCTGCTTGTTCAGCATTCTTCCCTGAGTCTCGCTCAAACTCAGCCGCAGCCTTCGGCACCATCGTTCGCCGCCACGCCCGAAGACGGACAATGGACGATCCCGCAGAAGAATTACGCCAATACCCGCTACAGCGACCTGTCGGAGATCAATACGGACAACGTGAAGAACCTCCAGGCCGCATTCACTTTCTCGACCGGGGTGAACCGGGGGCACGAATCCGCGCCGCTCGTCGTCGGCACGACGATGTACGTGCTCGCCCCCTATCCGAATATTCTCTATGCCCTCGACCTGGCGCAGCCGGGCGCGCCGCTGAAATGGCAGTACAATCCGAAACCGGCTTCTGCCGCGCAGGGAGTGGCGTGCTGCGACGTAGTCAATCGCGGTCCCACCTTCGCCAACGGGCGTATCTTCTTCACGACGCTCGACGCCCATGTGGTGGCGGTGAATGCGGAAACAGGCGAGGAGGTCTGGAAGACCAAGCTCGGCGATATCAACCGAGGCGAGACCATGACGATGGCGCCTCTGGTGGTGAAGGACAAGGTGGTCGTCGGGATCTCGGGCGGAGAATACGGTGTTCGTGGTTGGATCCAGGCGCTCGATGCCAATACGGGACAAAGCGTCTGGAAAGCCTACAGCACCGGACCCGATCAGGACGTGAAGATCGGCCCGAATTTCAAGCCGTTCTATGATGGCGACAAGGGCAAGGATCTCGGCGTCACCACTTGGCCGGCGGATGCCTGGCAGCAGGGCGGCGGCACGGTCTGGGGCTGGCTGTCCTATGATCCCGAGCTGAACCTTCTCTATCACGGCACCGCTAATCCAGGCCCATGGAATCCCAACCAGCGTCCCGGCGACAACAAATGGACGGCGGGGATCTTCGCTCGTGACGCCGATACGGGCGAGGCACGCTGGTTCTACCAGACTGCCCCGCACGACCTCCATGACTGGGACACCATCAATGAGATGATCCTGCTCGACCTGGAGTGGGAGGGAAAACCGCGCAAGGTGCTCGTGCATCCCGGGCGCACGGGCTTCGTCTACGTCATCGACCGTGTGACCGGCGAGGTGCTCTCCGCAACGCCCTTCCACGCACTGACCGCTGTGACGGGCGTCGACATGAAGACCGGGCGGATGCAGGTCAATTCCGAGAAGGAGCCGGTGAACAACCGCGTGGTGCGTGACATCTGTCCGGCTGCGCCCGGCGCGAAGGACTGGAACCCCAGCGCCTTCTCGCACAGGACCGGCCTTCTCTACATCCCGCACATGAACCTGTGCATGGATTGGGAGAGCGTGGAGCCGAACTACATCGCCGGCACCCCCTATGTCGGCGCGGAGGTGCGCATGTATCCGGGGCCCGGTGGCCATATGGGCGAGTTCACCGCCTGGGACATCCGCGCGGGTAAGGAATTGTGGACGATCAAGGAGCGGTTCCCCATCTGGAGTGGCGCACTCGCCACGGCAGGCGATGTGGTCTTCTACGGCACGATGGAAGGATGGTTCAAAGCCGTCCACGCGCGCACCGGCGAGGTGCTGTGGCAGTTCAAGACATCATCCGGAATCATCGGCCAGCCGACCACGTACCGTGGCCCCGACGGCAAGCAATATGTCGCGATTCTCTCCGGCGTCGGCGGCTGGTCAGGGGCCATCGTATCCGGTGATCTCGACCCGCGCGATGGATCAGCCGCACTCGGTTTCGTCAATGCCATGCGGGAGTTGAAGAATGTGACCACCAAGGGAGGAACGCTCTATGTGTTCAAACTCCCTTAAGAGCCTTGTGCTGGCGGCGCTTCTCATCGTGAGCGGAGGCGCTCAGGCCCGTGAATTGCGCATTTGCGCGGATCCGAACAATCTGCCTTTCTCCAACGAGGCGGAGGAGGGTTTCGAGAACAAGATCGTCAACCTGATCGCAGAGGATCTTGGAGCGGAGGTCCGCTATACATGGTGGGCGCAGCGTCGTGGATTCCTGCGCAACACTCTCAAGGCAGAGGTTTGCGATCTCGTTCCGGGGCTGCCAGCCAATCTTGAAGGCGTGCGCACGACAGCACCCTACTACCGGTCTTCCTATGTGTTCGTCACGCGAGCCGGAGGTCCCGACGTTTCATCCTTCAACGATCCGGTTCTGCGCCACATCAAAATTGGCGTTCATCTCATCGGTGATGACGGATCGAATCCACCGCCTGCTCATGCTCTGGCGCGGCGCGGCATCGTCGAGAACGTGCGCGGTTACATGATCTATGGCGATTACAGCGAGCCGAACCCGCCCGCGCGAATCCTCGATGCCCTGGCGGCGGGCGAGATCGACGTCGCGGTGGTATGGGGCCCGCTGGGGGGCTATTTCGCCGCTCATGAGCCAACGCCGCTCACAATGACACCAGTGAAGCCGGCTTTCGACGGGCCGCAGCTCCCCATGGTCTTCGACATCTCCATGGCCGTGCGCAAGGAGGATGAGGCGCTGCGCCAGGAGATCGACACCGTCCTCTCCCGCCGTCGCACCGATATCGACGCCATCCTGTCCGCATACGGCGTTCCGCGTCTCGATGTTGGCCTCAAGCAAGCGGGGCGCGCGCCATGAGAAGGCTTCTGATCCTGCCGCTCGTCGCATTTGCGCTCGTGGCCTGCGAACGCGAGGACCGTGAGTATCGGTCGGAGCCGGTGGTGGACGAGACGGAGGAGAAGATCGCGCTGGTGCCTCTCTCCCCAGGACCGGGCAGTCCCATCGAGCAGCGTTCGGGCGTCGGAAAGGAATACGAAGAGAACGCCTTTCACATCTCGCAGGGCCAGCGGCTTTATACCTGGTTCAATTGCAACGGCTGCCATTCCAACGGCGGCGGCGGGTCCGGGCCGGCACTGATGGATGATCGCTGGATCTATGGCGGGCAGATCGAGAACATCGTGCAGACGATCCGTGAAGGTCGTCCCAACGGCATGCCGTCCTTTCGTGGAAAGATCCCGGACGACCAGATCTGGGAAATCGCGGCCTATATCCGCTCCATGGGCCGCAATGTGCCGAAGGCTGCTGCACCCAGCCGCAAGGACGACATGAGCCCTGGACCTGCCGAGCAGCGGCGCCCGCCGGGAGAGGTGATCCAGGGTGGTCAGGCCTCTCCTTCCGAGGAGATGCCTCAATGAGGCGGCCATGAAAAGGGTCTCGCCACTCCTTCTCATCGTGTGCCTGTCTCTCGCAGGATGCCAGGGATGGCAGTCGGCTCTCGATGCGCACGGGCCGCCGGCGCAGGCGCTCGCAAGCATGTTCTGGATCTTTCTGGCCGTGCTGAGCATCGTCTGGCTCCTGACCATGGTGGCCCTTCTCCTGGCGTTGCGCAGAAGGCGCGCCGCCGATGCGGATCCTCTGGCGACGGATCCGCATCGAGAGCGGCGCATGACCATCACGGTCTCCGTCGCCGTCGCTCTGACGCTTGTCACCGTGATCTCCCTCACGGGTCTGAGCTATGCGGCTCAGAAGGTGCTTTTCTCGCACAAGGACGGCGCTCTGACACTGAGCGTCACCGGGCAGCAATGGTGGTGGAAAATCACCTACGAGGATGAGCAGCCGAGCCGTGTCTTCACCACCGCGAATGAAATTCACATCCCTGTCGGCGAGCCGGTGCTGATCAAGCTCGAAGCGTCCGACGTGATCCATTCGTTCTGGGTTCCGAACCTCACGGGCAAGATGGATGCGATCCCTGGGCGGCAGAACCAGCTCCAGATCCAGGCGGATCGGCCCGGAACCTATCATGGACAATGCGCGGAGTTCTGCGGCCTTCAGCATGCCCATATGGGCATGCTCGTCATTGCGGAGCCGAAAGAGGATTTCGAGCGTTGGCGCAATCATCAGATCTCGTCGGCTATGCCGCCAGGTGATCCCGAGCGTCAGCGCGGCATGGAGATCTTTCTCTCGAAGCCATGCATCATGTGCCATCAGGTGCGCGGCACGGACGCGGGCGGCAAGGTCGCGCCTGATCTGACCCATGTGGGAAGCCGCCGCTACATCGGGGCCGGAACTCTTGAGACGACACGAGGCAACATCGCCGCCTGGATCGTCGATCCGCACGGTGTCAAACCGGGCGTGAACATGCCGACCATCCAGCTCGAACCCGATGAGGTGCAGCCGCTTGCAAGCTATCTGGAGGGGTTGAAGTGACGAAAGCCATCACCCCTCACGATGTCGATGCGGTTCCCGAAGTCACGCGCCTGGTCACCGGTGAGCGGGGCGGCGTTCCGGGCACGAGGAGCGAGGCGGACCTTCCGCCAAGCCCGCGAGAGCTGCGCGATGATCAGGTGGATGGGCCTGAGCTCACGGTGCGGCTCGCCAAGACCTGGGGTACGGAGAAGGGCCTGATCGGCACCCTTTCCACGGTGGATCACAAGATCATCGGACGTCGCTTCATCGCCACCGCCATCATCTTTCTGTTCCTCGGCGGTCTGTCTGCGGTTGCCATGCGCCTGCAATTGGCGAGGCCCGAGAACAACCTGATCGGGCCGGATCTCTACAACCAGCTCTTCACCATGCACGGCACGACGATGATGTTCCTCTTCGGCGTGCCGATCGGCGAGGCCTTCGCCGTCTATCTGGTGCCGCTCATGGTCGGCACGCGCAATATCGCGTTCCCGCGTCTGAACGCCTTCTCCTATTACGTCTATCTGTTCGGCGGCCTCATGATCTGGGGTGCCTTCATGCTGAACATCGGGCCGGATATCGGCTGGTTCGCCTACGTGCCTCTCTCGGGGCCGGAATTCTCGCCGGGCAAGCGGGCGGATATCTGGGCGCAGATGATCACCTTCACGGAAGTGTCGGGCATCGCGGTGGCGATCTCGGTTGTCGCGACCGTCTTCAAGCTGCGCGCGCCGGGAATGACCCTCGACCGCATCCCGTTGTTCGTCTGGGCCGAACTGGTCAATTCCTTCGTGATCATCTTCGCTTTGCCGGCCGTGGTCACGGCCTCCGCCCTGCTGATCATGGATCGCCTGATCGGCACCCATATCTTCAATCCTGCGGAGGGCGGGGATGCGCTTCTCTATCAGCATCTGTTCTGGTTCTTCGGCCATCCGGAGGTCTACATCATCTTCCTGCCGGCGACGGGCTGGGTGTCGGCCATCGTCGTCACCTTCGCGCGACGCCAGGCTTTCGGCTACATCGCGCTCGTGCTGTCGCTCATTGCGACAGGCTTCCTGTCGTTCGGGCTTTGGGTGCATCACATGTTCACCACGGGCCTGCCGCAGCTCGGCGCGAGCTTCTTCACCGCGTCCAGCATGCTGATCGCCATCCCGAACGGCATTCAGATCTTCTGCTGGATCGCGACGCTCTGGGACGGACGGCCCGTGTTCCGCACGCCGCTCCTCTTCGTCATCGGCTTCTTCTTCATCTTCGTGGCAGGCGGCCTGTCCGGCATCATGCTGGCTTCCGTGCCGCTCGATTCTCAGGTCCACGACACGTTCTTCGTCGTCGCGCATTTCCACTACGTGCTCATCGGCGGCAACGTCTTTCCGCTGATCGGCGCGATCTATTACTGGTTCCCGAAATTCACCGGGCGGATGATGAGCGAACGCTTGGGGAAGTGGCACTTCTGGCTCGCCTTCATCGGCTTCAACATCGCCTTTTTCCCCATGCACATCACGGGCCTCATGGGCATGCCGCGAAGGGTCTACACCTATTTGCCGGAAATGGGTTGGGGGAACCTCAACATGATCTCGACCATCGGCGCGGCTGTCTTTTTCGGGAGCTTTCTTCTCTTCCTTTACAATATCGTCACGAGCATGCGTCGCGGCCCATTGGCCGGTCCCAACCCTTGGGATGGCGGCACGCTCGAATGGGCCTCCGCATCCCCGCCCTTGCCGCAGAATTTCGACCGCATTCCCGTCGTGACCAACCGCGAGCCGCTCTGGGCCAATCGCGACCGACTGCCGGTCGTGGCGGGACTCAGCGTGGAGAACCGGGAGCAGATCGTCTCCACCGTCACGGCCGGTCGCGCAGATCTCAGAGAAAGCACGCCTGAACCCTCGATCTGGCCCTTCCTGGCGGCGGTGGCGACCACGATTCTATTCATCGGCTCGATGTTCACCCCATGGGCTTTCGTGTGGGGCACCCCACCGCTGGCTCTCGCGTTGATGGGCTGGTTCTGGCCCAAAGCGGGCACGGAGGACGAGAGATGACGGACGCTCCTCTTCGACCACGCATTGAAAGCGCACCATTGCCTCATCGGATCGTTCTCAACGCAAGGTCGATGCCGAGCTATGCCTACAGTCATCGCAGTCCGATCTGGTGGGGAACGGTCGGCTTTGCCGCCGCCGAGGGGATGGGATTTGCCCTTGCGATCGGGGTTTATTTCTATCTCGTTTTCATCAACGGGAACTGGCCGCTCAGCGCTCCGCCGCCGGATCTCCTCTGGTCGAGCCTGTTCACAATCGTCATGCTCGTGAGCGCCTGGCCGAATGCCCGAGCCAAACGGGATGGCGAGCGGGAGGACCTTCCCTCGACGCGCCGCAACCTCGTGATCATGAGCCTCGTCGGCCTCGTTCTTCTGGTGATACGCATCATGGAGTTCACCGTGCTCCATGTGCGCTGGGACCAGAACGCCTACGGGTCGATCCTGTGGGTGCTGCTCGGCCTGCACACCCTGCATCTCCTGACGGATCTGGGCGACACCATCGTCCTCACGGTGCTGATGTTCACGCGCCATGGCCACGGCAAACGCTTTTCCGATGTGGGCGACAACGCCTTCTATTGGTATTTCGTCATTGCCTCATGGCTGCCGATCTACCTGATCATCTACTGGTTCCCGAGATGGTGGTGAGGCCATGGCAGGATGGTTTTCACGAGGTCTCCCGTCCGCCGGCATCTATGCCGGGCCCGGAGCCTGGCTCATCAACACCCAGTTCAACTATGCGGCCGTACCGTGGGTGTGCGCCCATCAGGTTCCGCTCATTCCGATCTTCGCCCTCGTCATGGCGGTGGTCAGCGTCCTTGGAGGCTTCCTCTCCTGGCGAGGCTACGTGGCGGCAGCGCCGACGCCTCTGCCCGACTCGACGGGAGCCGGAAGGCCGCATCGCTTCGTGGCCCTGATGGGCATTGCGATAGCGGCACTCTTTACGGTGGTCATCTTGCTCCACGGCGCAGCCGGACTCGTCTTTCATGGATGTGAGCGATGAGGGCGCTGGTTCTTCTCCTCACGCTTCTCGCTGCCGGCAAGGCCCAGGCACATGCGGGCCATGTGCATTGGCTTGAGGGAAGCACGACCTGGACATGGAACCCGCAGGTCACGCTTCCGCTCGCGTTGTCCGGCGGACTTTACCTCGGCGGCACGCTGCGCCTGTGGCGTCGGGCGGGGATCGGACGCGGTGTGCGTGTCTGGCAGGCTGCGTGTTTCGGGCTCGGTTGGCTGCTGCTCGTGTTCGCCCTCGTCTCGCCACTCCACTGGCTCGGCGAACGCCTCTTCTTCGCGCATATGATCGAGCACGAGATCCTCATGGCGGCGGCTGCGCCGCTTCTCGTCGTCGGAAGTCCTGTCGCCATGCTTTGGGCGGTGCCCGCAGACTGGCGCCGCAGAATCGGCGGGATCGGGCGGATGATGCCGGTCGCGCGCTCCTGGGCCTGGCTCACCAATCCCCTTGCCGCCACTTTGCTCCATGGAATGGCCATCTGGATATGGCACGTTCCGGCTCTCTATGAACCGGCCCTGACCGATCCATGGATCCACTGGCTGCAGCATCTCAGCTTCTTCGTCACGGCTCTCCTGTTCTGGCGCGCCCTGCTGCAGGGGCCCGAGCGGGAGCGGGGTTACGGCGTGGCCGTGTTCTATCTCTTCGTCACATCCCTTCACACGGGCTTTCTCGGCATCCTGCTCTCTCTCATTCGGCACACCATCTATCCGGCACAGACATCGAGAGCAGCCGAATGGGGACTCACTCCGCTCGAAGACCAGCAGCTCGCGGGTCTGTTCATGTGGATTCCGGCAGGCCTCGTCTATGCAGGCGCCGCTCTGATTCTTGCCGGATTATGGATTGCCCGTTCCGGATCGTCGCGCTCCAGGGGAGGACGCCATGCCTATGCAGCGCGCTAGGTCTTTTGCGCCCATTGCAGTGACGCTGCTCGCCGGGTTGGCCGGAGCTCTTCTCGGCCTTGGAAGAGGCTCACATCCGGGCCGGAGAGGAAGGAAGGTACAGCCTCCCTTCGATGCGAATGCACATTTGGCCCACATGCGCATACCCGCGCCGATTTGGCTGCGACGACACTCCGTTTTCATCGCCCTCATTCTCGTGCTGCTGGTGGGGGCTGGTGTCTATGCGGGTTACCAGGTCAAGTTCACACAGGAAGCACGCTCCCGCGCCATTGCCCTGACGGGAGGTGATCCGGATCTCGGGCGCCGTCTGACGCAGCGCTACGGCTGCGCAGGCTGCCATACCATCCCAGGTGTCCCTCGTGCTCAGGGCAAGGTCGGACCGACCCTCGAGGGATTTGCCGCCCGGGTCTACATCGGCGGCGTGGCGATCAATTCGCCGGATACCCTGATTCAGTGGATCGAGAATCCCAAATCCATCGATCCCAAGACAGCGATGCCGGTCACCGGCATCTCACGAGCCGAGGCCAGGCATGTGGCAGCTTACCTCTACTCCTTGCGCTGACCGGAGCGTGCACTTGAGCACGCGCCTCCACGGCGGCATCCTATGGCGCTGCTGAGCGTTGATTGATCATGACGAACTCCCTCAAGCTCGTTTCGGCTCAGCCCAAGGCCACTCCCGGCGTCGTCGCCTCAGCGGCCTATACGGGCGGCCGACGCGTCGCGGAGATTCCGATCGAGGCCGCCGGCGAGTGGTCGCGCAAGCCCGGACACGTCGTCTGGATCGGCCTGCACGAGCCCGGCCTGGACCTTCTGCGGCAGGTTCAAAAGGAATTCGGCCTGCATGATCTCGCCATCGAGGACGCACTCAAGGCACACCAGCGGCCCAAGCTCGAACAATATGGCGAGGCTCTCTTCATTGTCGCGCGCACGGCCCAGATGCTGAACGGGCGCATTGCCTTCGGCGAGACCCACCTGTTCGTTGGACATGGTTATGTGGTTTCCGTCCGCCACGGCGCCTCGACGACTTATACTCCCGTGCGCGAACGCTGTGAGGCGGCGCCCAAGGCGCTCTCAGAGGGCGAGGATTTCATCCTCTATGCCGTTCTCGACTTCATCGTCGACAACTACATGCCCGTGATAGAGACGATCCAGGCGGAAGTGGAGGATATTGAAGACAGCGTTCTGAGCGCCAATCCAACCCGGGATCAGATGAACCGGATCTACCAGCTCCGCCGCGATCTGCTGCGCCTGCGCAACGCCGCCGTCCCGCTGGTGGAGGTCTGCCGCCGCCTCGAACAGCCGGGTCTGCCGGGGGTGGATGCTTCGATGTACCCGCACTTCCGTGATGTCTCCGACCACATCCGACGGGTGCAGGAGGAGATCGAGTCCTTGCGCGAGGTGCTGGCGTTTGCGTTCGAGACCAGCCTGATGACAGGGCAGGCGCAGCAGACCGAGATCACCCGCAAGCTGGCGGCGTGGGCGGCGATTCTGGCGGTGCCGACGGCAGTCGCCGGAATCTATGGCATGAATTTCGACATCCTGCCCGAGCTGCACTGGAAATACGGTTATCCGTTCGTACTGCTGATGATCGCGATCGTGTGCGGGTGGCTGTACTGGCGCTTCCGTCAGAAACAGTGGCTCTAAGCCTCAAGCCGGCGCCCATTGGTCTATCGGTGATGCCGCTCACTTATATCAGGCCGCAGTGACAGGTCGGCGATGGCGGATTCACGCCATCGCGAGGTTGCCCCTCGTCTTTGGACTGACTGAACACCAATTGATTGATGACGCACAGGTCAAAGGAGGCGAGGGATGCAGCTCAGCGAGACGGCCTGCGAGATTCTTGACTTCCTTCGTGAGACGCATCGGAAGCCCGGTGCCCGCATGACCATGGCAACCTTGGATGCACATTTCGGAACGGATCCGGCTGTCGCTGTGGCTGTTTCCGAGTTGAAGCATAGTGGATACGTGACCACACCCGACGCCGGGACAATCGAGCTGACCGATCAAGGCTTCGATGCGCTCCATCGCGGAGATTACCGCACGGATTATGAATGAAGGGAGCAGGCTACCCTCCAACTGGGCGGGGATCGCCTAGCGCCAGTCCGCACCTGACGGAGTTGCCTGGTCACGCCGAGATTCGCGGCTCACTTCGATCGAAGAGGCCTGGGGCCGCACCTTTTCCGCCTGTGCGGCTTCCTGCGCCTCAGGGCTGTCGACGATGAGGCGCGCCCCGCGCTGGTAGGTCAGATAGTTCCAGAACCAGCTGAACGCGACCACGGCCCGGTTGCGCAGTCCGATCAGGAAATAAATATGTGCAAAGCCCCAGAACAGCCAACCGGGGAAGCCTTTGAGGTGAACGTGATCGAGCCGCACCACCGCCGCCTTGCGCCCGATCGTGGCGAGGTCCCCCTGATGCCGATAGCGGAACGCACCGGGCGGAGTCCTATCCGAGGTCCGCGCTGCAATCACCTCGGCCACATAGCGTCCCATCTGCTTGGCGGCAGGCGCAATGCCGGGCGCTATCTTTCCGTCAGCATCAATCACCGCCGCGGTGTCTCCGATGGCGAAGATCTCCGGCCGGCTTGGTACGGTCAGATCGGGGCCGACCTTGACCCGCCCGGCCCGGTCGCTTTCGACCCCGATCCACTCGGCCGCCGGGGAAGCGACGACACCTGCAGCCCATACGATCGTGCCTGCCTCGATCCGCGTGTCCTCCAGATCGACTCCTTGCTCATCGCATTTGATAACTCGGGCCGAAGTCTGGACCTCTACGCCCATCCGTTCCAGTGCCTGCCGCGCATAGTCTGACAAATCGGCGGGAAAGGCGGGCAGGAGCCTGGGCCCGGCCTCAATGAGGATCACCCGAGCGGCGTGCGGATCAATCCGGCGGAACTCGGCTGGCAGCGCATGATGCGCCACTTCCGCAATGGCCCCGGCCATCTCGACGCCTGTAGGGCCGCCCCCCACCACCACGAACGTGAGAAGACGGTGCTGGTCTGCCGCGTCCTCGATCAATTCCGCCTTCTCGAACGCCATCAGAATCCTGCGGCGGATGGCAGTCGCATCCTCGATCTGCTTCAATCCCGGCGCAACGGAAGCCCATTCCGGATGGCCGAAATAGGAATGCGTGGCGCCTGTGGCGAGGACAAGATAATCGTAAGGAATGGTCACGGATCCGGCATGGACGAGCCGCGCATCGGTATCGACGCCCGTCACGTCTGCCATCAGGACGGTTGTGTTCGTCTGCCGCCTGAGTATGCCTCGGATCGGCCAGGCAATGTCCGCAGGCGACAGGGCGGCGGTGGCGACCTGATAGAGCAGAGGCTGGAAGTAATGGAAGTTGTGGCGGTCGACGACAGTCACATCGACCGGAGCGTCCGCCAGGGATTGTGCGACCGTTATTCCACCGAACCCGGCCCCGATGATCACGACCCTCGGCATGTTGGCAGCCATGGTGCTCTCGCTGTTGTTGCAGGAGGGGCGGCGCCCCGCATGAGGATTTCGCCTGCCTGCCAATCAATGCCGATCAGGGATGTTCCCAATCGAAGCGCTTTTGCAGGGATAATGACGGAGGCACGATCGCCTCGGAGATTGAGAGCCAAGGCTGCCCGATTGAGACAAACGGATGGTGCAATCGCTCCTCGCCTTCAACCGCTGATCTCTCCTATCCGAGCCTTCCTGATTAGCGCTCCAGGATCGGCCTGATCTCTTGAAGGTTCTCAATGGTGTGCTCCAGGTGGTGGCGCAGTGCCTGCGAGGCTTCCTCGTTTTTCCCGCGTTCCAGCAGATCGAGGATCTGGAGATGCTCTTCGCATTGCTGGCGGTAGCGCTTGCGGTCGACCATCGAGCGGTATGACAGCAGACGGCGGACGCGGTTGATGCGCCGGACCGCCTCCAGGAAAAACGGATTGCCGGACGCCCCGATAATCGCCTCGTGAAACCGCACGCCGCGTTCGTGCAGCGCATCCGCACTGTCCGTTTCAATGGCGCCGCCCAGGAGCCGCAACTCCGCCTCGCGGCACCGCGCGGCCGTCTCGGGGTCGAGGTGGTAACTGGGCTCGAGCAGGGCGGCAGGTTCGAGAGCCAAGCGGACGCGGTAGGTTTGCTCCAGGCTCTCGGGCGTGGTGAGCATGGGCGAGAAGGACCAGCCATAGCCGGGCCGGCGCTCAGCCCAGCCTTCCTGGGCGATTCGACCCAGGACCGTGTTCAGTTGCGCCTTCGTGGCTCCGTAGGTTTCCTTCAGATAAGCCTCGGAGGCCGGATCCGGCAGGCGACCATGGAGATGATCCTCGGCGATCCTGAAATAGATGTCAGAGGTCTCATCCCTTGCAACGAGACCGAGTGTTTCCGGTGAGGCGTCCTTGGCTTCCGACACGAAGTAGCCGCGGTTGCGCTCATGGGTGAGAACGCCTTTCGTGGCGAGCAATTGCAGGGCTTGGCCGATGGGAAAGCGGGAGACGCTGAAGCGTTCGGCGAGCTCCTGCGCCGTGACGTGCGTCCCGATTGCCAGCCCGGACCCGCGAATATGCTCCAGGATTTGCGCGGCGAGCCCCTCGGTCATTTCCCGTTTGTTGCCGGGTGCGCGATCACTGACTGAGACATTCATCAAAAAACCTGACCTCGCCCTTGGAAACGGCTCTCTTCTTTTATGCGATTCCCGTCAGGTATAGCATCGCGGTTCGAATTTCGCAGGGGCGTGGCCGGGAGGTGGTCGACCCGTCTCCCAGCCGATCGTCATCAGGACTTCACGAGTCCGACCGAGCGCAGGACGTCGCCGACGCGCACCTGCTCTTCCTTGAGGAAGACCTTGAAGGGCTCGCCGGCCAGATAGAAGTCCTCCCAGCCGCGCTGCTTCAGGATCTCGGCCCATTCCTTGGACTTGACCAGCTTGTCCATGGTGTCGGTCAGAGCCTTCTTCTGGTCCGCCGTGATGTCCGGGCCCGCCATGATGGCACGCCAGTTCACGACTTCGACATCCATGCGCTGCTCCTTGAGAGTCGGAACGTCGGCGTTCGCCAGGCGCTTGCCGGACGAGATCGCAAGCGCCCGCAGCTTGCCGGTCTTGATCTGGCTCTCGAACTCGCCGTACCCGGAGATGCCGGCCGTCACGCGGCCGCCGAGCATCGCGGCAAGGGCTTCGCCGCCTCCCGAGAAGGCGATGTAGTTGACCTTCGACGGATCGGAGCCGGCAGCCTTGGCGAAGAGCGCCGCGAGGATGTGGTCGGCGCCGCCCGCGGAACCACCGGCCCAGGTGACCTTCGCCGGATCGGCCTTCACGGCATCAGCCAGTTCCTTGACCGATTTGATCGGCGAGTTGGCGGGCACGACGATCACGAGCGGATCGCCGGTGAGACGCGCGATCGGCGTCACCTGATCGAGAGTGACCGGCGACTTGTTGGTGAGGATCGCGCCCACCATGGTGATGCCGTTGACCATGAGCTGGCTCGGGTCGCCCTTCGCCTGGTTGACGAACTGGGCCAGGCCGACCATTCCGCCTGCACCGGTGACATTGGTCACCTGAACGCTCTTGGCGAGACCCGTCTGGGTGAGCACCTGCTGAATCGAGCGGGCCGCCGAATCCCAGCCGCCGCCCGGTCCCGCCGGAGCCATGATCTTAAGTTCCTGCTGCGCGAAGGCCGACGAGGCGACGAGGGTCAGGGCTGCAACGGCAACGCCGCGGATTGTCTTGGTGAAGTGGCTCACGAGTTCCTCCCTTTAAGGTTGCGTGAGGTGTTGAACGCAAAGTGGACGTTGCCTCTCAGCGTCTGATGGTCGGCGAAGCCTCTCGCCGGGTCCTTTCACCGTTGCCGGTGAACTCTGGTGCAGGCGTCGCGCGGCCTGTGGCCTGCGCGTTGACGACGCGCTGCAGGATGAGCGGGATGATGCCGCCGCTGCGCAGGATCTCGATCTCGAGACTGGTCTCGATGGCAGTGATGGCAATGAATGTTTCATTTGCTCCCGACGCGCGCCGGATCGTGACCGGCACAGAGCCGCGTGGGATGATCCGGCTGGGATCGGCTTCGATGAAGATCTGATCGCCTGGGCGCAGGTGCAGATTGCCGGGATGCAGATCTGCCGGAAGGCGCAGAGGCAGAACACCCATGCCGATCAGGTTCGAGCGGTGAATACGCTCGAAGCTCGAGGCCAGGACGGCGCGTGTCCCAAGAAGTGCTACGCCTTTTGCGGCCCAATCCCGCGATGAACCCATGCCATAGCGCTCGCCCGCCACAACGACGACGGAGGCTCCTTCGCGCACATAGCGTTCGGCGGCACGCCAAAGCGGCAAATGCTCGCCCGAATCCACATGAAGCGTGAAGCCCGGCGCGATCTGCGGATCGAGCAGGTTGCGGACGGACTTATTGGTGAACAGGCCTCGGACCATCGCCTCCCAATTGCCGCGTCGGGACGCAAAGACGTTGAGGTCGCGTCGATTCTCGCCGCGTTCGACGAGGTACTCGGCGGCTTCGCCCGTTTGCGGAATCTGTCCGGCGGGTGAGATGTGATCGGTGGTGATGTCGTCGCCCAGCACGAGCAGCGGATGCGCCGCATAAGTGCCGAGAAGCGTGCCCTTGCCGAAGCCCGCGAAGGGCGGGCGGCGGATATAGGTCGAGCCCGGATCCCAAGGGAAGAGATCGGTGGCGGGAGCATCGAGCACCCGCCATGTCTCGCTGGCCTCGGCCTTCTCATAGGAGATGTCGTAATCGCCGGCATTCATCGCCATGCTGAGAGCCGCATCGATCTCATCGCCGCTCGGCCAGAGATCGGCGAGCCTGATCTCTTCGCCCGACGCCGAGCGCCCGATCGGCTCGACGAGAATGTTGCGGTTCACATCGCCTGCGAGCGCAAACGCAACCACGAGCGGAGGCGAGGCCAGAAAGCCGGCTTCGAGCTGCGGATGAACGCGTCCCGGGAAGTTGCGGTTGCCGGACAGAACGGCGACGGGAAGAATGCCGCGTTCCGTCATGGCCTGCTCGATGATCGCAGGCAACGGACCCGAATTGCCGATGCAGGTGGTGCAGCCATAGCCGACGATGCCGAAGCCCACCGCTTCAAGATCGTCCAGCAAGCCGGCGCGGTGGAGATAAAGCTCGGCCGTCGGCGAACCGGGCGCCAACGATGTCTTCACCCATGCAGGCGGCGTGAGGCCGAAACGGCGCGCCTTGCGGGCGACGAGGCCTGCAGCGACGAGGAGCCTCGGATCGGAGGTGTTGGTGCAGCTCGTAATCGCCGCAATGGCAACCGAACCATGGCCGGGGTTCGTGTCGGAGGCCGGACGCCCCGCGAGCATGGGAGCGAGCGCTTCGACAGTCTTGCCTGCCGAAATGCGGTCCTGCGGACGGCGTGGTCCTGCAAGGCTGACCTCGACCTCGTCGAGATTGATCTCGATGCTATCCGTGTAGCGTGGGCAGCCTTTAGGATCGAACCAGAGACCCTGCTGCTTGGCATAGTCCTCCACGAAGCGGACATGCTCCGCAGAGCGGCCTGTCTCGCGTAAATAACGCAGCGTCTGTTCGTCAATGGGGAAGAAGCCGGAATTGGCGCCGAATTCCGGCGTCATGTTGGCGATGACGGCGCGGTCGCCTGCGGAGAGTGTCGAAACGCCCTCGCCATAAAACTCGACGAAGCGGTCCGCCAGATCGATGCGCCGGAGCCGCTCCGTGACCGTCAAGGCCAGATCGGTCGCGAGCACGCCCTGCTTCAGGCGTCCCTTCAGGCGCACGCCGATGACATCTGGCACGCGGATCATCACGGGCATGCCGAAGAAAACGCTTTCCGCCTCAAGCCCGCCGACGCCCCAACCGAGCACGCCGATGGCGTTGATCATCGGCGTATGGCTGTCCGTGCCGATCAACGTATCCGGCATCGCCCATGATACGCCATCTGACACGCCATCGCGCTGGGACGTGGTCACGACGCTTGCCAGCCGCTCGAGATTGAGCGTGTGCATGATGCCCGTGCCGGGTGGATGCACGCGAACGCCCGTGAGAGCCCGTGTGGCCCATTTCATGAAGCGGTAGCGTTCGGCATTGCGCCCGAATTCGCGCTCCATGTTGCGCAGAAGCGCATCGGAGGTGCCGAACACGTCAACGGCGACGGAATGGTCCGTGGAGACATCCACCGGCAGGACGGGATTGAGCAGGCGCGGATCGTGCCCTGCTTCCGCGAGCGATGCGCGCATTCCGGCGATATCCACCAGCGCTGGCCCGCAGGTCGTGTCATGCATCAGGACACGGCCGGGCAGGAAGGGGATCTCCTCTTCGCTGCGTCCGCTCTCCAGCCAATTCAGGATCGCGTCCCTGGCCCTGGGGGCATCGTCGCCCGCACTGCGCAGGACATTCTCAAGCATGATCCGCAGGATATGCGGCAGCCGCTGAAGGCTGTCTCCCGCTGCCGTGGGGAGATCGACAATGCAATATCGCCGCCCATCGAGGGCAATGGTTGCTGCAGCTTCTCGCGTTTCCGGTTCATGATTCATAGCTCACAATTGCATAATACAAACGCTAAATGCAAAGCAATAATTGTATTTTCAAGGTAGAATATGCTAAATGAGTGTATGCCAGCCCAATCCGGTTTAGTCTGCGACTGGCTGCGCGCAGATCGAAAGCTCCGGACATAAGATGCTAAGCTGTCGAAGATCGCCTGTTTTCGAATCGGGGTAGCCAAGCCCCGACCGGCCTTCTCGCGTCAGCGATCTAGCGATTTTGAAAATCAGACCAGGCGGATCGCTCTACCGCCTTACGTAGCCAGGATAGCGTGCGCTGATCTCGTCTACATGGGAGAGGGTGCCTGAGAGGTGATCGCGCAGATGCTGCTGCGCCTCGTCGGGCTTGCCGTCGGCAATGGCCTGCACGATCAGCTTGTGATGCCGCACGATGCCTTCGATCTTGCCCGGCGTCGGCAGGTTGAGACGGCGCAGCCGGTCGATATGTCCGCTGCGGCTGCGCACGAGCAGCCAGAGATCCTGCATCTGGGCGGCTTCGTAAAGAGTTCGGTGAAAGTCCTGATCCGCGACCTCGAAAGCCTGCAGATCGTTGGCCTCCATCAAGGCTTGCTGCTGTGCGACGATCCCCTTGAGCCGCGCGACCAGCCTTGGGTCCGGGTTCAGGGCCAGACTGCGCACGATCTCAAGTTCCAGGGAGCGTCGCAGGAAATGAGCCTGATGGGCCAGGGTCAGGTCGATGGGGCTGACCACCGTCGCATGCTGCGGAAAGACGTCCACAAGGCCTTCCTCCTCGAGCCGCATCAGAGCGTCGCGGATGGGCGTGGAGCTGACCCCGAACTGCGCAGCAAGCGTCGTCCGCGACAGGGTGGTGCCCGGCGTCAGCTCCAAGGACAGAATCGCCTCCCTCAAGCGCTCGAAAACCTGAGGCGCCGCCTGACGGCCACGCTCCAGACGCTCCGGGCTTTGAAGGGGGGCTTGCTGCTTCAATGCTGGCTTGGACAGCGACATTCTGGACAACCTGACTTATCTATTGAGCTTCTATAGCACACTTGCGGGTCGTGCACTAATGCATTAGTGTATGAGTTGCCGGAACGGAAGTGCCGGATCATCCCGAAGCCTCCGCGAAGAGGGGCCACCCTGAGGAAATACCATGAAGAAGCAGATGAGGCGCCTTGGCGCCGGTATTGCGGCTGCCGTTGGATTGCTTGCTCTCGCAGGCGCGGCTCAAGCTCAGCAAAAGAGCGAAATCTCCATCACCCGCCAGCCCGGCATTCTCTATTTGCCGACGCACGTCATCGAAAAGCAGCAGCTGATCGAGAAGCACGCAGCGAAACTCGGCCTGCCGGAGCTCAAGACCAAGTGGGTGACCTTCAGCGGCGGCGGTGCGCAGACCGATGCGCTCCTGTCCGGCGGCGTCGACATGGTGAATACCGGTGTCGGCAACCTGCTCCTCCTATGGGATCGCACTAAGGGTGGCGTGAAGGGCATCGTGGCGACATCCGCGCAGCCGCTGGCCCTCGTCACGCACGATCCCAAGATCAAATCGCTCAAGGATTTCGGACCTGGTGACAAGATCGCGGTGCCGACCGTGAAGGTCTCGACCCAGGCCATTCTGCTGCAGATGGCGAGCGCAAAGGAATTCGGCGAGGATCAATGGTCGAAGCTCGACGCCAACACGGTGCAGCTCGGCCATCCGGACGCGGTTGTGGCCATGACCAATCCACAGCATGAGGTGAAGAACCACTTCGCCGCGCCGCCCTTCCAGTACATCGAGATGAAGAATGTGCCGAATGCGCGTATCATTCTGCAATCGCCTGACATCATCGGCGGGCCGCTGACCCAGGGCCAGTTCTTCACGACGACCAAGTTCGCCGAAGCCAACCCGAAGGTGATCGAGGCGGTTCGCGCCGCGTCGAAGGAGGCGCAGGATTTCATCCGCTCCAATACCAAGGAAGCCGTCGACATCTACAAGGAGATCACCGGCGACAAGACGAGTGCCGAGGATCTGCTCGCGTGGCTCAAGGAGCCCGGCATGATGGAGTGGAATCTCCAGCCGCAGGGCACGATGAAGTTCGCCGAGCATCTCTACAAGATCGGCACGCTCAAGACGAAGCCTTCGTCCTGGAAGGATTTTTACCTGCCGATCGCGCATGATCTGAACGGCAACTGATTGAGCCCGTGCGCCCTGCGATACGGCGGGGCGCATCGCCACCATTTCATTTCAGGTCTTCATTCATGTCCGTTCTTCTCGATGTCAATGGCGTGACGCTGCGCTACAAAACGCCCAGCGTGCTCGTGACGGCGACCGACAGGGTCAGCTTTCAGGTCAACCAATCGGACCGCTTCGTTCTGCTCGGGCCCTCCGGCTGCGGCAAGTCCACGCTTCTCAAGGCCGTCGGCGGCTATTTGCACCCGAGTGAAGGCAAGATCCGCATCAAGGGCCGCGAGGTCACGGAGCCCGGCGCGGACCGGATGATGGTCTTTCAGGAATTCGACCAGCTTCTGCCGTGGAAGACGGTGCTGGAAAACGTGATGTTCCCGCTTCTCGTGGCGCGCAAGCTGCCGCGCAAGGAGGCGGAGGACAGGGCAAAGGCCTATATCGAGAAGGTCAATCTCACCCGTGCCGTCAACGCCTATCCGCACACCCTTTCGGGCGGCATGAAGCAGCGGGTGGCGATTGCCCGCGGCATGGCGATGGAGCCGGACATCCTGCTGATGGACGAACCGTTCGCGGCGCTCGACGCGCTCACCCGCCGGACCTGTCAGGACGAGCTTTTACAATTGTGGGAAGACACGAAGTTCACCGTGCTCTTCGTCACCCACTCGATTGCGGAAGCGATCAAGATCGGCAACCGCATCCTGCTTCTCTCGCCTCATCCCGGCCGCGTGAAGGCCGAGGTCAACGACGTGGACCGCGTCTCGCCGACCGATGGCAGCGCGGGCCAGCTCGAGAAACACATCCACGAACTCCTCTTCGCGGAAGAAGGCGCACATTAGGGATGACGCTCATGAGCAATGCACAGATCGTGATGCGCGCCGAGACCACATCGGCGCAGACTTCGACGAGCGAGGTGGAGCGTAAGCTCAGCACCTTGGAGCTCGCATGGGGAAACGGCTTCGTCCGCAAGACGGTGATCATCATTCTTCTCGGGATCATCTGGGAAATCTACGGACGTTATCTCGACAACCCGCTCCTCTTCCCGACCCTTCTCGACACCCTGTCGACCATGGTCGACCGGGTTGCGGACGGGACGATTCCGCTGCGTGCCTGGACATCGCTGAAAGTCCTGCTGATGGGCTACGCCTCGGGTGTTGCCATCGCGTCGATTCTGACGATCCTTGCCATCAACACGCGCATCGGCACGGACTTCCTCGAGACGATGACGGCCATGTTCAACCCGCTGCCGGCCATCGCGCTTCTGCCGCTCGCGCTGATCTGGTTCGGCCTCGGCAACGGCAGCCTCGTCTTCGTTCTCATCCACTCCGTTCTCTGGGCCGTGGCTCTCAACACCCATTCGGGCTTCCTCGGCGTGTCGCAGACCTTGCGCATGGTCGGGCGCAACTACGGACTGAAAGGTCTGTCCTACGTGTTCAAGATCCTGGTGCCGGCAGCCTTCCCGTCGATCCTCACCGGATTGAAGATCGGCTGGGCCTTTGCCTGGCGCACCCTGATTGCGGCGGAGCTCGTCTTCGGCGTGTCGTCGGGACAGGGCGGTCTCGGCTGGTTCATCTTCGAGAACCGCAACCTGCTCGACATCCCGTCGGTCTTCGCCGGATTGCTCACTGTCATCATCATCGGTCTCGTCGTTGAGAACCTGATCTTCAGGACGGTCGAGCGCAAGACCATTCGGAAATGGGGGCTCCAGAGCTGAGCTGTCGCTTGGCTCTTCCATCCGACCCGATCCATTCAATAGGTATCACTCATGTCGCCCAAGAAGACACCTGATGCGCTGCGCAGCGCACGCTGGTTCGCGCCCGACGATCTGCGCGGCTTCGGCCACCGCTCCCGCATGATGCAGATGGGCTATGCCCCCGAGGATTGGGCCGGACGTCCCGTCATCGCGATCCTCAACACCTGGTCCGACATCAACCCCTGCCACGCGCATTTCAAGCAGCGCGTCGACGACGTCAAGCGTGGCGTGCTGCAGGCCGGCGGGTTCCCCATCGAGCTGCCCGGCATCTCTCTGGCGGAGCAATATGTGAAGCCGACCACCATGCTCTACCGCAACCTGCTCGCCATGGATGTTGAGGAGCTGCTGCGTTCCCATCCCGTGGACGGCGTGGTGCTCATGGGCGGCTGCGACAAGACCACGCCCGCCCTCCTGCTCGGAGCCACGAGCGCCGGCCTGCCAGCCATCTATCTGCCGGCCGGCCCGATGCTGCGCGGCAACTGGAAGGGCAAGATCCTGGGCTCCGGCTCCGACGCCTGGAAATACTGGGACGAGCGCCGTGCCGGAAACATCTCCGATGCGGATTGGCTCAACATGGAGGCCGGCATCGCCCGCAGCTATGGCACCTGCATGACCATGGGGACCGCCAGCACGATGATGGCGATTGCGGAAGCCATCGGCATGACGCTGCCGGGGGCATCCTCCATTCCGGCCGCGGATGCCAACCATATTCGCATGAGCGCCGAATGCGGTCGCCGCATCGTCGAGATGGTGTGGGAGGATCTGACGCCGAACAAGGTCCAGACCCGTGACGCATTCCTGAACGGCATCGCGGTCGCGATGGCCATGGGCTGCTCCACCAATGCCATCATCCACCTCATCGCGCAGGCGCGTCGTGCCGGACAGGATATCGGGCTTGGCGATTTCGAGGCCGCGAGCCGCAAGGTCCCCGTCATCGCAAATATCCGTCCGAGCGGCGACAAGTACCTGATGGAGGATTTCTTCTATGCGGGTGGCCTGCCTGCCCTGATGATCCGCATCAGGGATCATCTCCATCTCGACGTTCTCACCGTGAACGGCCGGACATTGGGCGAGAACATTGCGCAGGCGGAAGTCTACAATGACGATGTCATCCGGACCGTCGACAACCCAATCTATGCCGAGGGTGCGCTGGCGGTACTGAAAGGCAATCTCGCGCCCGACGGCTGCGTGATCAAGCCGAGCGCCTGCGATCCGCGCTTCCTGAAGCATACGGGTCCGGCGTTGGTGTTCGACGATTACCCGTCGATGAAAGCCGCCATCGAGGACGAGAACCTGGTTGTCACGGCCGATCACGTCCTCATCCTCCGCAATGCGGGTCCCCAAGGCGGACCGGGCATGCCGGAATGGGGCATGCTGCCGATCCCCAAGAAGCTCGTGAAGCAGGGCGTGCGCGATATGGTACGCCTGTCGGATGCACGCATGAGCGGCACGAGCTACGGCGCGTGCATCCTGCATGTGGCGCCGGAGGCTTATGTGGGCGGACCTTTGGCCCTGGTGCGGAACGGCGACATGATCTCGCTCGATGTGGCTGCGCGTACGATCAATCTCGACGTGCCCGCCGAGGAACTGGAGCGCCGTCGCGCCGCCTGGGTAAGGCCGGAGCCCCGCTATGAGCGCGGCTATGGCTGGATGTTCACGCGCCACATCAAGCAGGCCCATGAGGGCTGCGACTTCGACTTCCTGGAAACGAGCTTCGGCGCGCCCGTGGGCGAGCCCGCCATCTTTTAGACGATTGGAGACAACCATCATGGCACTTCACCCCGAAACCCGCGAGAAGCTCAAAACCGTCAGCACCGCGACGCTCTGCACGGCCCTCTACAAGCGCGGCCTGCGCAACCAGTTCATCCAGGACGTGCGACCGCTCAACCCAAACCTCGGCAACATGGTGGGCGAGGCCTTCACCCTGCGCTACATCCCGGCGCGCGAGGATCTGAACCCGATCAGCGTGTTTCAGGATCGTGCTCACCCGCAGCGGAAGGCCGTCGAGGAATGCCCTCCCGGCGCCGTGATGGTCATCGACAGCCGCAAGGATGCGCGTGCGGCGTCGGCCGGCGGCATCCTGGTCTCGCGCCTCATGAAACGCGGCGTGGCGGGCGTTGTCACCGATGGCGGCTTCCGCGACTCGCCGGAGATCGCACGGCTCGATATCCCGGCCTATCACAACCGACCTTCGGCTCCCACCAACCTCACCCATCATCAGGCGCTCGACATCAATGTGCCGATCGGCTGCGGCGACGTGCCGGTCTGGCCGGGGGACGTGGTGGTCGGCGACGGCGAGGGCGTGGTGGTGATCCCGGCGCATCTTTCCGACGAGATCGCGAACGAAGCCGTCGAGATGACGGCGTTCGAGGATTTCGTTCAGGAGGAGGTGCTGAAAGGCCGCTCGATTCTCGGCCTCTATCCTGCGACGGATCCGCAGACGCTCACCGATTTCGCCGCATGGCGCGAAGCCAACAGGCGCTGATCGGCGTCGTTCAATTTATCGTTCCAGGGGCACGCGATCATGGCGTCTTCAGCCGTCAAAGTCTTCTACAACAGCCTCGGTACGCCCGAGATCTACGCGTTGATGCAGCGACTGAAATCCCCATCCCTGGAGCTGGTGCTCCTGGAGAAGGACGACGACGAGGAGCGGATCGCCAAGGTCCGGGACTGCGAAGCGATCATTGCCGCCGCAACGCCGCTGACGCGCAGAACCATCGCGGCTGCTCCCCGGTTGCGCTTCGTCCAGCACCAGGGTGTCGGCTATCACGACACGGTCGATGTGCCGGCTCTGGTCCAGCGAGGCATCCGCCTTGCAGTGAGCACTGCCGGCACCATCGGCGTTGCCGAGCATGCCGTGATGCTGGCCCTTGCCGCCGCAAGACGGCTGACATTCGCGGATCCGGAACTGCGGCGCGGGCAGTGGCACGCCAACAGCCTGCGCCCGGTCTCCATCGAGCTTGCCGGCAAAACGGTGGGATATGTCGGCATGGGCCGCATCGGCCAGGCCGCGGCTGAGCGTTTCAGAGGGTTCCAGACCCGCGGGCTCTATTCCGATCCGAACGTGCGCCTGCCGCCGGAGCGCGAAGCGGCCCTCGGGCTCGAGCCGGCATCCCTGGAGCATATTCTGCGTGAGGCCGATATCGTCACTCTCCATCTTCCGCTCACCGCGGAAACGCGCAACCTCATCGGACGCGACGAGCTCGCTCTGATGAAGCCGAACTCCATCCTCATCAACACCGCACGCGGCGGGATCGTGAATGAGGCGGCTCTTGTGGAGGCTTTGAAAGCGGGTCGGCCCGGCGCCGCCGGCGTCGACGTGTTCGAAACGGAACCGATGCGGGCCGATCACCCGCTCGCCATGCTGCCCAACACGGTTCTGACGCCTCATATCGCGGCAGGAACCTGGGATTCGTTCGTGGGCAAGATGGATTCCGTTTTGTCCAACATCGAAGCCTTCTTCGACGGGCGTCCGGTACAGAACGAGATCATGCTGGGATCAATGGCGTAAAATCTCGGCCGAGCCTCGATGGTCAGAATGCGGTCTCCGTCAGGATGAGAATGCCGCCGATGAGGATCATGACGAAGGCGGGCCAATGCGTCTTGAAGCTGAATGCTTGCGGGCTCTGTCTCGGCTCCAGACTCGCCTTCGTCCCGGTCCTTCCGCCTGGTTTTGCGTCGCTCAGTCGTCCTGGCCAAAGAGCTCGAGCGGCTCCGTAGAGCACACCGATGATGACGAGCAATGCGCCGATCCAGGTGAGGAGAAAGCCCGCTTCCATGGAACTCTCCCTGCTCTTCTCTCATCCAAAGCTCACAGACCGGGTACAAAGAACGAGATGCGCGAGAAAAGCGTGTGGTCTGCTTCCAGCACCATGATGCCGACGAAAACCAGCACGGCGCCCATCGGCACCAGGATGGCATAGACGAGCGCCAGACGTTCCCACGCCATGTGCATGAACACGGCGACGATGAGACCTGCCTTGAGCACCATGAACAGGAGGATGAGGGAATATCGCAGGAAACCTTCGAGCTGGAAGTAATCGACCAGATACGAGCATGTGCTCAGGATGAACAGCCACGCCCAGACCACGAGGTAGAGCTTGATCGGATGCTGCTGTCCGTGCGCGTGGGTGGAAGAATGTGCCGCTGCCTGTGCCATGACCGGCCCCTTACCAGAGATAGAAAAAGGCGAAGATGAAGACCCACACCAGATCGACGAAGTGCCAGTAGAGACCCATGATCTCGACGGCCTCGTAGTTGCCCTTCCGGCTGGTGAAGAAGCCCTTTCGCTCATGATCGAAATCGCCACGCCAGACTTTTCTGGCGATGATGAGAAGGAAGATCACGCCGAAAGTCACGTGCGTGCCGTGAAAGCCCGTGATCATGAAGAAGGTGGAGCCGAACTGAGCCGCGCCCCACGGATTGGTCCAGGGCCGCACGCCCTCATGAATCAGCTTGGTCCACTCGAAAGCCTGCATGCCGACGAAGGTGGCGCCTAGGAGTGCCGTCAGGAGCATCAGGGCTGCGGTCTTCCTGCGGTCGCGGCGATAGGCGCAATTCACCGCCATCGCCATGGTTCCGCTGCTGCTGATGAGCACAAAGGTCATGATGGCGATCAGGATCAGCGGCAGCGTCGTGCCGCCGATGGTGAGCGCGAAGACCTCGCTGGGGTTGGGCCACGGTATCGTCGTGGACATTCGCGCCGTCATGTAGGAGATGAGAAAGCTGCTGAAGACGAAGGTGTCGCTCAGCAGAAAGATCCACATCATCGCCTTGCCCCAGGACACGTTCTTGAACACGCTCCTGTCGGAGGAGAAATCGGTGGCGATGCTGCGCAGGCCGGAGCTGTCGGTATGGGCTGTTTCGAAGTTGGAAAACGTGTGCTCCGTCATGACCAGAGCTCCTCTCACACCAGCAACTGTCGGCAGATATCGATCACATTCCCGGCCCAGCCGGTCAGGATGCTCAAAAGAACCAGCCAGACGAAAAGCAGGAAGTGCCAGTAGGTGGCGCACAGCTCCACGCTGAGCTGCAGGCGCTCCGGCGCGATGCCTCGCCACGCTCTTGCGATGGTTCTTCCCAAGGCTATCAGGCCTCCCAAGAGATGCAGGCCATGGATTCCCGTCAGCACGTAGAAGAACGCGTTGGCCGAGTTGGACGCCAGGAGATAGCCATCGGCCGTCAGTTGCCGCCAGGCCAGAAGCTGACCGGACAGGAAGGCCAGGGCCGTCACGCCGGCCGCGAGAAGGCCGAGCCTCAGTTCAACGTCCTCTCCGCGGCGGGCCGCTTTTCGGGCTCCATGCAATGCGATGCTGCTCAAGACCAGCATTCCCGTATTCAGCCACAGGATCTGCGGAAGCGGCAGCGCACGCCAATCCGGCATCTGCATCCGGATCGCATAGGCGCTGATGAAGAGAGCGAAGAGTGAGCCGACCACGGCCAGAAAGACGCCCAGGCCGACCTTCGCGGTCGATGAAGGAGTTTGTCTGGTCGGGCGCCAGTCGATGGCAGCGCCTTGTTCGAGCCAGGGCTTCGACATCAGGCCCTGCCGCGAGAGCCACCATGTGGCGATGATGAGCAGCGCAGTCAGGAAGACGAGGATGCTACCCATGGATCGTTCCTGATGCTGGTTGTGCGCTCGGCTGGTTCTGCGGCACGAAGTCCTCGGCCGCGCCCGGCACGCTGTAATCGTAGGCCCAGCGGTAGACCACCGGCGGCCTCGCGCCCCAATTGCCGTGCGGAGGCGGTGTTTCGGGCGTTTGCCATTCGAGCGTCGTCGCCTTCCAGGGATTTCCGCCGGAGGGTCTTCCGTAGCGCAGGCTCCAGAACAGATTGAAGACGAAGACAAGCTGAACCGCGCCGACGATCAGCGCCACGATGGTGATGAAGGCATTGAGCGTATGGGCCGAGGGCGGAACGAAGCTCATCTCTCCAATTTCGTAGTACCGGCGCGGAACGCCCATCAGACCGAGGTAATGCATGGGAAAGAAGATCGCGTAGGCACCAAGAAACGTGACCCAGAAATGGAGCTTTCCGAGCGGATCGTTCAGCATGCGCCCCGTGATCTTCGGATACCAGTGATAGATCGCGCCGAAGATCACGAGGATCGGCGCGACGCCCATGACCATGTGGAAGTGGGCGACCACGAACATCGTGTCCGAGAGCGGAACATCCACGACGACATTGCCGAGGAAAAGGCCCGTAAGCCCTCCATTCACGAAGGTGACGATGAAGGCGAGCGCAAACAGCATGGGGACGGTGAGGTGGATGTCCCCGCGCCAGAGGGTCAAAATCCAGTTATACACCTTGATCGCCGTCGGGATGGCGATGATGAGCGTCGTCGTGGCGAAGAAGAACCCGAAGTAAGGGTTCATGCCGCTCACATACATGTGGTGCGCCCAGACGATGAAGCTGAGTGCGCCGATCGCCAGAAGCGCCCAGACCATCATGCGATAGCCGAAGATGTTGCGCCGTGCATGGGTGCTGATCAGGTCGGAGACGATGCCGAAGGCGGGAAGCGCGACGATGTAGACCTCCGGATGGCCGAAGAACCAGAACAGGTGCTGGAAGAGGATCGGGCTCCCGCCGCTGCGATCCAGGGGCTGGCCCATCTCGACAATGGCCGGCATGAAGAAGCTGGTGCCGAGCGCTCTGTCGAACAGCATCATCACGGCACCGACGAAAAGGGCCGGGAAGGCAAGGAGCGCCATGAAGCTCGCGGTGAAGATTCCCCAGACCGTCAGGGGCATGCGCATCAGGGTCATGCCGCGCGCTCGCGCCTGCAGCACGGTCACCACATAGTTCAAGCCGCCCATCGTGAAGCCGATGATGAAGACGATCAGCGAGACGAGCATCAGGATGATGCCCCAGTCCTGTCCTCCCGGCGTGCCCGAGAGGATGGCTTGAGGCGGATAGAGCGTCCAGCCTGCGCCCGTGGGGCCACCCGGCGCGAAGAAGCTCGCGACCAGGATCAGCACGGCGAGCAGATAGACCCAGAAGCTCACCATGTTGACATAGGGAAACACCATGTCGCGCGCCCCGACCATCAGGGGGATGAGGTAATTGCCGAAGCCGCCGAGGAAGAGGGCGGTCAGCACATAGACCACCATCATCATGCCGTGCATGGTGATGAACTGGTAATAGGCGTTGGCGTCGATGAAGGAGAAGACGCCCGGGAAGCCGAGTTGCAGGCGCATCAGCCACGACAGCACAAGGGCGATGAGGCCAACCGTCAGAGCCGTGGCGGAATATTGGATGGCGATGATCTTCGCGTCCTGACTGAAGACGTATTTCGTGACCCAGCTATGCGGGTGATAGAGCTCGACATCGTCGACATCGGCCGCGTGTGCCGGCCCGATGTGACCGAGTGGAACATCAACCATCAGGATCCTCTCCCTGACCGTTTCCTCTGCCCCTTTGCCCGTCGCTGTCCGACGGTTCGTTTATTGGGCTGCAGGCGCAAGACGCGCGAAACTCCGCGACGCCTGTCCCTCAAGCCATGCCTGGTAGTCTTTCTGCTCCTGGACGACGACCGTCCCCCGCATCTGCGGATGTCCGACGCCGCAGAGTTCCGCGCATAGGATTTCGAAGGTTCCGGTCCTCGTCGGCGTGAACCAGATATAGGAGACCTGGCCCGGCAGCAGATCCATCTTGGCCCGCATTTCGGGCACGTAGAAATTATGGATGACGTCGACGGAGCGCAGCAGTGCCTTGACGGGTTTGTCCACGGGCAGCCGCAGCTCGCCGCCCTCGATGATCACGTCGTCCTGCCCCTTCGGGTCATCGCGGCTGATGCCTAATGGATTGTCGGGACTGACGAGGCGCGTGTCGCTCATGCCGAGCTTGCCATCCGGGCCTGGCAGCCTGAAGGCCCATTGCCATTGCTGACCGAGAATCTCGATATCGGTGGCGTCCTCGGGAACGGTGATGAATTGCCGCCAGACAAACAGGCCCGGCATCAGCATGGCCGCGACGCCGACACCTGTAATGACGGTCAGCCATAGCTCCAGGCGCTTGCTTTCCGGTTCATAATGAGCCTGCCGGCCCGGCTGATGCCGGAAGCGGTAGACGCAATAGGCCATGAAGAAAACGACCGCGACGAAGACCGCGCCCGTGATCCAGAAGGTGATGACGATCGTGGAATCGATATAGCCCCAGTTCGAGGCAATGGGCGTCCACCACCAGGGGCTCACAAGATGGAAAACCACCGAGCCGACGGTGATTAGAACCAGTATAAGCGCTACAGCCATCCCCGTTCACCCTTGCCTTAAGAGGCTGCTGGCATGAAACAGAAGGCGATAACTTCTCGGCTAAAGCAATCTCTCAAGAAAAAGTCGAAATCGCTTTAGTCGGCACTACGCGACGACGCGCACAACACTGCGCTTCCCAGGAAAAACCTTCACGCGCCCAAGACGATGAAGACGACCTGTTAAGGTCGCTCAAAGCTATACCTAACGGCTGAGTTGGTCAACGAGAGGCTGAGCGTAGCAGAGCCGGGACACGCCGGATGCAGGCCTGCTGGTGACGGAGTCGCCCCGCGGATGAGCGCCCGGAGAGCTTACTGCCCGTTGTCGATCTCGATCGAGCGACAGATACCTCCAACGGGGCATTGCGCTGTGTCAGCGGTCCTGACCCATGCCGGGTCGGCAGTCAAGGAGCGCCCGCAGAAACTGGAGTCGCGAACATAACGGTCATAGGTCGTGGGGCCGGTCCGCAGCACCACTGCACCCTGCGACGCGACGATCTGTCTGGCTTGCCGGCAGGTCATCGCCAGGGTCGTGGCTGACGATTGCGCCATGGCGCCCGCCGACAGGCTGGCAAAGAAAAAGGACGCAAGAACGCGTCTCATACTGCTGCTTCCTGGTGTCTATTCTGAGCGATGCAGGAAAACAAGCGCGATTTCCTGCTGTTCCCTGAAGGGGCGGCTTCAACTCTGAAGTTCCGGCGGAACTCCTGACACTTCTTCGTGATCATGGTCGATAGGCACGAGGAAGACGACAAACAGGCCGTCGTCTTCCTCATCATCGAATTCATCGGGATCCGGGCCCAACGTCTCGGAGGCTGCACGCTCCTGCTGCGAAGCCGGGCGAATGTTCAGCTGCGTCGCTCCATCCCACAGCGGGGTCCCCTGACTGGTCATCACCGTCAGATCCTGCTTGAAAACATCGCTTTCAAAAACAGCACGTGCGCGAGCTTCGTCTGCGTCGACGACGGCAATGGCTTTGCCGCCGATCTCAAGAGTAAACATGATTGTTACCCTCTGTCCTTGTGCCTGGTCCGGCAGCCGTCATTCAGCATCAGCTATTTCTAAACGCGCAATGGTCTCGGTCAGCTCCTCGCGAGGAGCCGGCTTTTCAAGCCAAGGCACATCCTGCAATTCTGCTGGCATGCTTTTGGTGTGGGGAAGGCCTAAGTCAACGGCGAAAGGTGTGTTGCGCTCCTTCAATGCGTGCGCAAGAGACAGGATGTCCCATCCCGAAGCGATATATCAAGCACAGCCACATAAGGCGTGTTGTGCTCTCGCCATCGGAGGGCATCGGCGCAGGACAGAAAGGGGCCTGCCGCGGCAAACCCGGCCTCCTCCAGGAAGGCTTCGAGAGACATTCCAATCAGTGCTTGGTCTTCGACGATCATGCAACAGGGAGAGGTCATTCCTCGGATCTCCAGGGCTTGAGGACAAAAGAGCCCTGCCGGAGGAGACAGCCGGCAGAGCTCCCAGGGAGGCATGATGACATGCAATCACCATCCACCGACCCTTTTATAGCTGGAGAGCCGATCCCTCATTCACTTGGGTAAAACTTGGCTTTAAAAAAGCGGGGGGTGAATTTCTGCATCACCCTATCGTCTGCATCTCGATGGCATGACTTTTCGTGACGTCCGGCACTTCGGCGGGGCGGCGCTTGGCTCCCTCGCGGAGGATGGTGCGACCGCCTTCCTTGTCCTCGCCGCCGCCGATGATGAGCGGCCCCTTCGACCCTCGCTTCCTGCGTTCCGCCATGATTCCCGATGCTCTTCTCATCCCGAAATGTTTTCACGTGAGCGGATGGATGGAGCGCAAGCCACGCTCCGCCCAGCTCGAGGGCACAGCATGGGTGGTTCAGGCAGCGCTCGGGGTGTAGCCAGCCTCGATGACGAGGGCGTTGATCGCCGCGAGGTCGGCGATGCCGCGAACGAGAACGATTTTCGAGGCCGGATCCGCCTCGACTTTGGTTCCTGGCAGGCCGCCTTCGATCGCTTTGGTGATGGCGCTGACGCAATGGCCGCAGGTCATGTCCTTCACCTTGAGAGCCAAGGCATTGGAATCATGCTCGACGGCTTTGCTGTTTTGGGACTGATGAATGCTGCATCCGCACATGAGACGAACTCCGATGGGTATCGATGAGCAGACGATGCACCCTCCCATCATGACAAGGTCAAGCGTGTCATAGGCAGGTTGCTAAAATCGTTCCACGGGCATGCTGGATGAGATCGGATTTTCCGGATCAGCGATTGTCCTGATCATCATCGTCGTCATCGTCCCAGTCACGCATCATGGCCCGGCGGCCGGGTCCCATCATCCCTCGACCCATCATGGCTCGCGGCATTAATCGAACGAGAATATGGAGCCGCCGCTTCTGAGCCTCATCCAGCGTCGCATAGAGCGGAGCAGCCGCATCGGCCAGCTTTCGCATGGCATCGGCTCCCTGGCTCATGTGGTCGGCCATGGCGCGAAGCGTGCCGACAGGGTCCATTCTCATCATGTCCCGGTTCTGCCGCATGACCTGCATATGAGCTATGTGAAGGCGGGCGAGACTTCTCAATGCATCTTCAACGGGAGGCCATAGCTTCTCCTGCTCGGCGGAAAGCCTCAGCCCGGCCCGGAGAGCCGCAATATGGGCGTCGGCGAAGGCGCTCATATCCTCGGCCGAAAAGCGGCCCATCATGCCTCCGCCGGGCCCGCCCATCATGGGGCCGTGCATCATGTCCATGCGGGACTGAGGCATGGTCTGCATCATCTGGCCCATGGGCATCTGAGATCCTGGTTGAGCCGGGGATGTCTGAGCCAGCGCCGGAGCGGAGAAAGCGATCAGGGCCGCAGCGAGAGCAGAGATCTTCATGGCAATTCTCCTTGGTGCACGAGGTCCGCTAGAGCGTCTCATCGTTTGGCGCGGAAAAACCGGATCCATTTTTCGCTGACGCGGCCCTCCGGTTTCACAGGGTGCACTGAGATTGAACAACCGGCGAAGACGTTTTCCGTTTCATGGACAGCGTTGCTCTTTGGAGCAGGGTCGGCAACGAAGGATACCGGCCTGCTGGACGTTAAAGCTTCACGGTGCGCAGGCGGATGGCGTTGCCGATTACGCTCACCGATGACAGGGCCATGGCGGCGGCTGCAATGATCGGCGAGAGCAGGATGCCGAAGATCGGATAGAGCACCCCTGCCGCGACAGGTACGCCGAGCGCGTTGTAGATGAAGGCGAAGAACAGGTTCTGGCGGATGTTGCGCATGGTTGCCGCCGAAAGCCGCCGCGCCCGTACGATCCCGGTCAAGTCACCTTTCAGCAGGGTCATGCCCGCGCTTTCCATCGCAACATCGGTGCCGGTGCCCATGGCAATGCCGACATCCGCCGCCGCAAGAGCAGGCGCGTCGTTCACGCCGTCGCCCGCCATGGCGACGATCCGGCCCGCGCGCTTGAACTTGTCCACCACGGCGCTCTTCTGATCGGGCAGGACTTCGGCTTCCACCTCCTCGATGCCGAGGCGCTTAGCGACGGCCCGCGCCGTCGTCCAGTTGTCGCCGGTGAGCATCACGACGCGCACGCCCTCAGCCTTGAGGCCGGCGAGCGCCTTGGGCGTCGAGGCCTTCACCGGATCGGCAATGGCAATGGCGCCGGCCACGCGTCCGTCGATCCCGGCGAAGATCGCCGTCGCGCCATCCTCGCGCAACATGTCGGCCTGCCGCGCCAGGGGAGAGACGTCAATGCCGTGCTCGGCCAGGAAGGCCTTGTTGCCGAGCACGATGCGCTTGCCCTCCACCGTGCCCAGCGCGCCCTTGCCGGTTGGAGAGTCGAAGTCGGTGACCGGAACGGTTGCGATGTTCTGCCTCTCGGCCGCCGCCACGATGGCCGCCGCCAGCGGGTGCTCGCTCGCCCGTTCCACGCTCGCGGACAGGCGCAGCACGTCCGCTTCCGTGAAGCCCGGTGCAGGCACGACAGCGGTGACGGCCGGTTTGCCCTCGGTCAGCGTTCCCGTCTTGTCGACGACCAGCGAGTCGATCTTCTCCATGTGCTCGAGCGCTTCCGCGTTCTTGATCAGCACGCCTCCTTGAGCGCCGCGCCCGACGCCGACCATGATCGACATCGGCGTGGCGAGGCCGAGCGCACAGGGACAGGCAATGATCAGAACGGCCACGGCGGCCACGAGACCGTAGGAGAAGCGCGGCTCGGGCCCCCAGACCGCCCAGGCGATGAAGGCGAGCACTGCCACGCCGATCACCGCCGGCACGAAATAGCCGGAGACCTGATCGGCCAGGCGCTGGATCGGCGCGCGACTGCGCTGGGCTTCCGCCACGAGCTGCACGATCTGCGACAGCATGGTGTCGCGCCCGACCTTTTGCGCCTCGATCACGAGCGCACCCGACTGGTTCATCGTGCCGCCGATCACCTTCGCGCCCACCTCCTTGGTGACGGGCATCGACTCGCCGGTGACCATCGCCTCATCCACCGCACTGCGGCCCTCAAGCACAGCGCCATCGACAGGCACCTTCTCGCCGGGACGCACGCGCAGGCGGTCGCCGACCTGTACGGTATCGAGCTGCACCTCCTGCTCGGTGCCGTCGGGCAGGATCTTGCGGGCCGTCTTGGGCGCCAGATCGAGCAGGGCGCGGATCGCCCCGCTCGTGCTCTCGCGGGCGCGCAGCTCCAGAACTTGGCCCAGCAGCACGAGCACAGTGATGACGGAGGCGGCTTCGAAGTAAACCGCGACGGAGCCGTCATGCCCCCGGAACGCCGCCGGGAAGATCTCGGGCGCGAATGTTGCGATCATGCTGTAGAGCCAGGCCACGCCTGTGCCCATCGCGATCAGCGTGAACATGTTGAGACTGCGGTTCACGAGCGACTGCCAGCCGCGCACGAAGAAGGGCCAGCCGGCCCAGAGGACGACCGGGGTCGCGAGCACCATCTGGATCCAGTTGGACGACCCGCGCGGCACGAGATGATCGAGCCCGATGAGATGGCTGCCCATCTCCAGGGCAAAAACCGGAATCGTGAGCAGAAGCCCGATCCAGAAGCGGCGCTTCATGTCGACGAGTTCGTGGCTGGGTCCCGTCTCCGCCGTCGCCAGCACGGGTTCGAGCGCCATGCCGCAGATCGGGCAGGAACCCGGCCCCACCTGGCGGATCTGCGGATGCATCGGGCAGGTATAGATCGTGCCCTCGGGAACGGCTTCCGCCTTCATGGCGGGTTTCGGCTCGACATATTTGGCAGGTTCCGCCTGGAACTTCGCCTGACAGCCGGAGGAGCAGAAGTAATAGGGCTTGCCCTGATAATGCGTCCGGTACGGTGTCGCGTGCGGGTCGATCATCATTCCGCAGACGGGGTCCTTGATCTTCCCGGCATCTACGGCGGTGTCCGGATGATGATGCTCATGACCATGATCATAATGCGCTTGATGACCCCCCTGTCCCTCACGGAGATGAGGGTCGCCAGTGTGGTTGTCGGCCATGGCGGACCTCGCCCTTACTCTTGCAGGAAATGAATGCTCCACCTTCCCATGGTGGCAAGGTCAAGCCCATGTCTCGGATGAGGAAGGCTTGAGCAGCCTTAAACGCGCCTCTTGCCTGATGGTCGCGTGACCCATGGAGAGCGTGTAAGGATAAGGGCTGTGCTGAGAAGAGGTTCGTATTCATGACGAAAGACCCGACCTTGCCGGTGGATGACGAGGCACGGCATCTCGCCAAGACGCTGATGCGCACTGCCCGCTCGGGGGCGCTGGCGACGAACGGAGCCGAGAACGGCATGCCCTTCGCCAGCCTCGTGGCGGTCGGTACCGATCTTGACGGCTCGCCCGTGATCCTCACCTCTCAGCTCTCGATCCATACCCGCCTGCTCAGCATGGACCCGCGCTGCTCGCTGCTGCTCTCCGCCATCGGCAAGGGCGATCCCCTCGCCCATCCCCGTCTCACCCTGCTGGCGCGAGCCGAGCGGCTGGAGCCCGGATCGGACAAGGCTCAAGCCGTGCGCCGGCGCTACCTGCTGCAGCACCCCAAGGCTGCTCTGTACGTGGACTTTCCCGATTTTGCATTCTGGCGACTGAACGTCTCCTCAGGCAGCCTCAACGGCGGCTTCGGCCGCGCCTATCGCATGGCTGCCGGGGATCTGCTCGCCGATCTCTCCACCTTCCCCGGCTTTGCCGAGCTGGAGGCAGGAGCCGTCGAGCACATGAACGAGGACCATGCCGAGGCGGTGGCGCTCTATGCAACGAAGCTGTGCGGGGCGCGGGAGGGGGCGTGGCGGCTGATCGGCATCGATCCGGAAGGATTGCAGCTGGCGCTTGGCGATGAATTGCTGCGCCTCACCTTCCCGCAGCCGCTGAAAGGCCCTGAGGAGCTGCGCCCGAGGCTCGTGGAACTCGTCCGGGAAGCACGGGGCAAAACGGCTGAGGCATCTTAGGCCTTGCCATGGACAAGCTCGGATAGCATCAAGAGATTAGGGTCGCGCAAAACCTCTGGCCCGGTCGACCGATCCATCCCAGCGTTTGCCCCGATGCCCTTTGCCGTCCTTCCTGCCCGCCCTCGCTCCATCCTCGCGGCCATTGCCGATGCCGGGGTGAGCTTCGCCCGCAACGACGGCTTGGCCATGGCGAGCCATGTGGCTCTTTCCCTCGTCATCGCACTCTTTCCGTTTCTCATCTGCGTGGCGGCTTTGGCGGCCTTTCTCGGCGCAGGGCGCATTTCCACGCACATCGTCCACCTGCTCTTCGATTTCTGGCCCGAAGGCGTGGCGGGTCCGCTGGCGAGCGAGGCCGGCAAGGTTCTCATCCCGAAGCGCAATGTGCTGACCATCTCCGTTATCATCACGCTGCTCGTTGCGACGAACGGCGTCGAGAGCCTGCGCATTGCGCTCTGCCGCGCCTACGGCGTCGCGCGGTTCAGGCCCTGGTGGCAGGCGCGGCTCATCGGCATCGGCTTCGTGGCGATGGGGGCGGGCGCGCTGGTGGCGGCGTCCGTTCTCGTGGTGCTGTGGCCCTCGATCTGGCGCACCACGGTGTCGTACATGACGGATCTGAAATCGTTACGCCTTACCTACGATCTCGTGCGCTACGCGCTGGCTTCCATCGTGCTCGTCGTCGGGCTGGCGGCTACGCATCTCTGGTTGCCGGATACGCGCCCGAGCTTGAGGGACGTTCTTCCCGGCGTCGTGGCGACGCTCGTCCTCTGGCTTGCGGGGGCGACGCTCTATGGCGAGTTCCTGGCCAATGTCGCCCATATCAAGTCCACCTATGCGGGGCTGGCCGGAATTCTTACGGCGCTGATCTTCCTGCAGATCTCCTCCGCGATCTTCATCTTTGGCGCCGAACTCAATGCCGCTCTGCGCCGGCGCAGGCCAATGAAGGGTGAGCAGATCCTGCCGGCGCTGGCGACGGAACCTGCTTCCGCTCCTCAGCTCTGATCAGGCGCTGACGCCCTCATCCCGATTCCTCTCGCAATCGCGCTTCGGGGTCTGTTGCGGCGGCTGTTGCTGCTGTTGGGCGAGGATGGTTTCGTCCGATAGCTGCATGGCTGACGACGGAGCGGAGAGGATCGTCAAAACGGTGAGGGCGATTGTGCGCAGCATCATCTGTCCTTCCTTCATCGATGCCATGATGCTAGCGGTGCGGGAGCGGTGTGGCCAGTCCGTTTCGATGGCAATCGCGTGATTGAAAAACGTCTGCCGCGCCCTCTTGAAAATCCCAGAGGCAATACCTAACATCATGATTGCCAAGGCCTTTCAGGCTTGGTCGTACGGGCGCCGGGAGGTGTCCGGTGCCCTTATGGTTACGTTGCTCATATGGAGGATGTAGCTATGAGATCGGCTTTCGACTTTTCTCCTCTCTACCGCTCGACGGTCGGCTTCGACCGTCTGTTCGATCTGCTCGATCAATCCTCGCAGATCGACACCATGACGAACTGGCCGCCCTACAATATCGAGAAGGCGGGCGAGGACCAGTACGTCATTACCATGGCGATTGCCGGCTTCTCGACAGATGAGATCGAGATCACGCAGAAAGAGAATCAGCTTGTCGTTTCGGGCCAGAGGAAGGGCTCGGAGGAAGGCAAGCAATATCTGCATCGCGGCATCGCGACCCGCGCCTTCAAGCAGACCTTCAACCTTGCCGACCACGTCAAGGTCACTGGTGCAAGCCTCGAGAATGGCCTGCTGACGGTCGACCTGAAGCGCGAGGTGCCCGAGGCCCTGAAACCGCGCCGGATCGAGATCACGACGGCTAAGTCCCAGCCGCAGCAGATCGAACACAGCAAGGCCGCTTAAGGCATGAATGACGGACGTGGTGCCGGTTGGGAACCGGCACCACACCAATCCTGTGCAGACAAGGAGGATTGAGCGATGAACATGCGCGATTTGATCCCCTGGGGCCGCCAAAGCCAAATGACCCCAAGCCGCTTCCGCGAGGAGGGCGATCCCTTCATGACCCTTCATCGCGAGATGAACCGGCTCTTTGACGATGCCTTCCGCAATTTCGAGATCGCCCCATTCGGCTCGTTCAGTGGCGCGGGACGCATGGGCGGCTGGCCGCATGTGGAAGTCATTGAAACCGACAAGGACGTGCGCGTCTCGGCCGAGTTGCCGGGCATGGAGGACAAGGACGTCGAGGTGCTGATGGGCGACGGCGTCCTCACCATCCGCGGCGAGAAGAAATCCGAGATCGAGGACAAGGACCGCGCCTTCAGCGAGCGCTATTACGGTCGCTTCGAACGCCGCATCCCGCTCGCCTGGGACGTGGAGGAGGACAAGATCGACGCTTCCTTCAGAAATGGCGTACTCACGGTCACGATGCCCAAATCGGCTGAAGCCAAGCCGAATGTGAAGCGTATCGCCGTCAACGCCAACGCGGATTCGACGAAGCACTAAATCTCAAACCGCATCGCAATGGCAGGGCGCCCGGTTCTCCGGGCGCTCACTTCCGTTCACGGGAGAAGATGTCCGATGAATCAGACGATTGCTCATGATGTCGATCATATCCAACACAACACGCATTCCCTGCCGAACAATTCATCCTGCCTTTCCATGCCGGCGCTCGCAGACGCCTTGGCCGATCCGAGAAGCGCATTCCAACATCCTGCCCAGGTCGTCACTCATCCCTTGCTCTCAGGGCAAGAAAAGCGCGCGATCCTGATTTCCTGGGCGCGGGACGAGATCATGCTCGAGCGCGTGGCCAACGGCGTCTTGCCCGAGCTGAAACCAAAATCGCAGATCGATGGGGTGATTGCCGCTCTTTCGCGGGTCGATCCTCAGGCCGCTGCCGAGTATCGTGCTGCTATCGCCTCGATCCGGGCGCACAGGCCGTTTTGTCGTGGCTAAAGCACGTGCGGAACCGAGGGCCGCGTCAGCGAAATGGGGACCCGGCTTTCCGCACGACGCGCTCTCTAGAATGGGAGCATCGGGTCAATCCCAAAGTGCAAGTCCACTTTTCCGTCCGATGCTCTAGCGTTTCGCCTTAAGCCGACATGTGCATGAAGAGAGCGGCCTTGACGAGACGGTCGGGGCCGAGGTCATCGTGAGCGTCGAAGTTCATGAGCTCGGCCAAGCGACGGCGCGCACGATTGATGCGGCTCTTGATGGTGCCGATATTGGTGCCGCAGATTCGCGCAGCATCCTCATAGGTCAGACCCTCTGCCGTCACGAGAAGAAGCGCCTCGCGCTGGTCGAGAGGAAGCTGGCTGAGCGCCTTCAGCATGTCATCGAAGTCGAGCCGCGATCCCTGCTCAGGCAGCACGGCCACGCGCTCGGCCCAAGCGCCTTCAGGATCCTCGACCTCGCGCTTGCTGCGGCGAGCTTGGGTGAGAAAGTCGTTGCGCAGGATGGTGAAGAGCCAAGCCTGCATGCTCGTGCCGGGCTGAAATTTGTCGAGATTGCTCAGGCCCTTCAGGAGAGCGCCCTGCACCAGGTCGTCGGCACGGTCCACATTGCCACAAAGAGAGATGGCAAAGGCGCGCAGATGAGGGATGGCGGTCAGCATCTGCTCTTTCAAGGGTGTTTCAGCCGCCATTTGCATCCCTTCAGAATCCTGAACACAACAGCAGACCTCTCCTGAGTGGCTGGCGCATTAACCTATGTGAAGCTGGACAGCTTTCCCAGAGGAATTGCGGGCTAGGAATTTGTGTCCACTAATCGAGCCCGGCAAGGCCCAGATGGATAATGGTAATAAAAATTCCCTTAGTGCCTAATATGACATGGCTGACCTTACGAAAGTAACGGTCACCGAAAACTTAAATTTCCCCGTAAAGCCAAGATTTACATGAGTGAATGAGAGGCAGGTCGCATTGAAGCATATTTCTCACGCAAACAGGCGGGATGATTCGCTCTTCCTGAGCAGAACTCTCCCTTTCCTCGATCTCGGCCCCTCGCCCAAAGCAACGTGACACGAAAGCAGATTCGATGCCTCAAATGCGCTGCATGATTGTTGAAGACCAGGCTTTGATCGGGATGTCGCTTGAGGCCTCTCTTGAAGAGGCCGGGTTTGCGGTGGAAGGCCCCTTCATGAGCAACGCGCAAGCCTTGCGCTGGCTTGAAAACGATGCGCCTGACATTGCTCTGCTCGATATCATGATCAAGGATGGCACATCGCTGGAGATCGCCCGTGAGCTGAAGAGCCGGGGCATCCCCTTCGCAGTCTATTCGGGGCTACCCCCGAGAAAAGATGGCCCTGCCGAGCTGCAGAATGTGCCGTGGCTCGAGAAACCGATCAGCCGCGAAACCTTGGCGGCCACTCTCGAGGAGCTTTTGGCCCGACCGCATTGCCCTCCAGTGCTGGAAACCGAAATTTGTCTTGGCGGATAGCCGAAAAGCCTCTGTGGACTATGAGAGCCCCCGAAAGCTGCATGGAGCACCCTCGTTTCTAGATGAATCACTGCGCCGCAGCCTGCCGCAGGCTGAGAACCCTTTTCATTGAATGGCGTCTTGGCATCCGGGGCATGGGGTAAAAGCGGAACATCAGGATACATTCTGCTGTTGTCTCGCAAAGTGTATCCTGGAGGGTGCCATGCGTGCATCGTTCAAAACCCTGCTGGCTGCGGTCTTGATCTTTGGCAGTGCCGCAGCGATCCAGCCGAGCACGGTTTCGGCGCAGACCGGCGAGCGGGACTACTATTTTTCAAGCCCTCGCCACCGTGCTGCTCAATATTACGGCAACCGCTACTACGGTAATCGCTATTACGGTGGTTATCGCCGCGCTTATTTCGGCCCTCGCTACTACGGCTACCGTCACGCTTACTATCCTCGCCGCTATGGCTACTACGGTCCCCGCTACGGTTACTACCGGTATCCCTACCGCCATTACTATCGTCGCGGCTATGGAGGCGGCGCTGTCGTTGCGGGACTTATCGGAGGCTTGACCCTCGGAGCCTTGGCAAATCCCTACTACGGATACGGGCCTGCCTATTACAGGCCCGCCTATTATGGGCCTCGGTGCGTGATCGAGCGCAGGCGCGTGATCAACCGCTACGGCCATTATGTCCGGCGGCGGGTTGAGGTCTGCTACTGAGGCGCACCATCCATCATCAAAAAAGCCCCGCTCTCCGGCGGGGCTTTTCTTGATCGTTGAAGCCTGTTCCGAGACGGGTTAAGCCAAGATAACGTCCTATTCAGGTGACTTGCTTTCCATGACAGCGCGCTTTCATCGCGGCGATCTGCCCGCGGATTATCAGCCCGGCTCCGCGATTGCGATCGATACCGAGACCCTCGGCCTCAACCCGCACCGGGACCGGCTTTGCGTGGTGCAGATCTCCAAGGGCGACGGCACGGCCGATGTGGTGCAGATCCTCAAAGACGGCCCCCGGCCGGAGAACCTGATCCGCGTGCTCGCCGACGAAAGCGTGCTCAAGATCTTTCACTATGCCCGCTTCGACCTCGCCGCACTCTTCCATGCCTTCGCCGTAATGCCGAGGCCCGTCTACTGCACCAAGGTGGCCTCACGACTGGTGCGCACCTATACGGACCGGCACGGCCTCAAGGACCTCGTGCGGGAATTCATCGGGGTGGAGATTTCCAAGCAGCAGCAATCCTCCGATTGGGGTGCGGAGACGCTGACCCCGGCCCAGCTCGATTATGCCGCCTCGGACGTTCTGTACCTGCATGCCCTGAAGGAAAAACTGGATCAGAGGCTGGAGCGGGAAAACCGCCTCGGCATTGCCCATCAATGCTTTTCGTTCCTGCCGACCCGGGCGCAGCTCGACCTTCTTGGCTGGTCCGAGACCGATATTTTTGCGCATAGTTGACGCAGGCTTAAACTTTCCCGCATAAAACCCATGTCCGTCATAACATCGCCATCACCGCTAGGCATGGCGCCAGACCGCAGTGAGACGGAAGGGATTGGATTGAACGTGGCGGGACTTCAGGGCACCACGATACAGGGTGGCCCGGCATCACGGCCGGCTGCGCGTACGCGCGCCTTCAAGAAGGCCCGGCGCCATTCCCGCTGGGTGCGCTTTGCCAAGGTCGCGATTCCACTAGGGTCTGTCCTGTCGATCGCGGTCGTGGGTTTCTTCGCCTATTTCGAGCCCTTCAAGAAGATCCAGAACCTGAGCTTCGGCTCCATTGGCGTCAACGGCACCAACGTCACCATGGAAGCCCCGAAGCTCACCGGGTTCAAGAACGACAACCGGCCTTATGAGGTAACAGCCAGCGCGGCAACGCAGGATGTGCGCAAGCCGAATTTCGTCGAGTTGAAGGACCTCAGAGCCCGCGTTGTCACGGATGACAAAGGCAGCGCTGCCAGGCTTGAGGCCAATGTCGGCGTGCTGGATACCCAGAAGGAGCAGATGAACCTGCAGCAGAACGTCCGGGTCAGGACCGATGCAGGCCAGGAGGTCCAGATGCGTTCCGCCTTCGTGGACTTCAAGGCTGGCTTGGTGACGTCCAACGAGCCTGTCACCGTGATTCTCGGCGACAATGGCCAGATCGAGGCTCAGGGCCTCAGGGTCACCGACAATGGCAAGGTCATGAGCTTCAAGGGGCGCGTGCGCACCACCTTCCTGCCCGGCGGCAGCTCCGACCCGTCCGCTCCTGCTTCTTCTCCCGATGCCGCCAAGGCGGCCCAACCGACAAGTGTTCGTCCATGATGAGTCTCGCACGTCACGCGCTCGTTCTCGCGCTTTTCCTTCCCGCAGCGACATCCGCTGCCTGGGCTCAGGCCTCGAAGGAGCGGGCGGTCGGCTTCGGCAATTTCGGGTCCAGCAAGGAGCCGATCAAGATCGATGCCAACAAGCTGGACGTGTTCGACAAGGAAGGGCGAGCGGTCTTTTCCGGCGAGGTGGTGGCCGTCCAGGGCGAGAGCACCATGAAGTGCACGGCCATGACCGTGTTTTACGAGCAGCAGAACCGTGAAGGCGGCGCACAGCCCGCTGCCGCGACAGCGCAGGGGCCTAGCGAGAGCGCGATCAAGAAGATCGAGTGCAAGGGCCCGGTCACGATCGTCTCCAAGACGCAGGTGGCCACCGGCGACAATGCCACCTTTGACCGGGGCGCCAACAGGATCCTGCTCACCGGCAACGCCGCTCTGAGCGACGGCCCCAACGTGACCCGGGGCGAGCGCGTGGTCTATGACATCAATACGGGCGTGGCGAGCATAGACACCAAGCCCGGCGGCCGCGTGCGGGCGCTCTTCGTGCCCGGCAATGGGGCACCGGCTCCGACAGGTGCCGGCAATGCCAAGCCCAAGCAGTAAGTTCCTGGGCTGAGCCAGCCCTCTCTTTCCTTTTTGGCGATGGATTCCGTGAAGACTCTTTTCAACCGTCCCCAATCCGCTCCGGCGGACACGACGACCTTAGGCCGCCATCCGGCGGGGCCTGTGCCGCATGTGTTCGGCCGCGTGGACGATACGGGCGTCTTCGGCGGTCCGGGCATTCTCGCCGTCAAGGGTCTGCAGAAGAGCTACCGTGGCCGCACGGTGGTGCAGGATGCGGGCCTGAATGTGCGCGCCGGCGAAGCGGTCGGTCTTCTCGGTCCCAACGGCGCGGGCAAGACCACGATCTTCTACATGATCACGGGCCTCGTCTCGGCGGATCGCGGCGTCATCAGTCTCGACGGCCATGACGTGACGGGCCTGCCCATGTATCGCCGCGCGCGCCTCGGCATCGGCTACCTGCCGCAGGAAGCCTCGATCTTCCGCGGCCTGAGCGTGGAGGACAATATCCGCGCCGTGCTCGAGATCGTGGAGCCGAGCCGCAAGGAGAGAGAACGCAAGCTCGACGCGCTGCTCGACGAGTTCAACATCACGCGCCTGCGCAAGGCGCCCTCCATCGCACTTTCGGGCGGTGAGCGCCGTCGCTGCGAGATCGCCCGCGCCCTTGCGGGCGAACCCACCTTCATGCTCCTCGACGAACCCTTCGCGGGCATCGACCCCATTGCGGTGGGAGACATTCAGAACCTCGTGCGGCACCTCACCCGCCGCGGCCTCGGAGTGCTCATTACCGACCACAACGTGCGCGAGACGCTGGGCCTCATCGACCGCGCCTACATCATCCATTCCGGACGCGTGCTCACGGAAGGCGCGCCGGACGAAATCGTTGCCAACGAGGATGTGCGTCGTCTCTACCTCGGCGAAGATTTCCGTCTTTAAAACTCAAACGGAAGGCAGGTGCTCCCTTTTCGAGCAGCCTATCGTTCGGGCGGAAAACCGGGTCCGCTTTTCCGCACGATGCGCTAGGACGATCTGCCTTTTGACGTCACGGCAGACATCGCAGTAAAAGAATTAGGCATGCAAGAAACGTGCCTGAAATGCGTTGGGTGCCGTCATGAGTTCAATGCAACGGCTTGAGTTGCGCCAGGGCCAGTCCTTGACGATGACTCCCCAGCTCGTTCAATCCATCAAGTTGCTGCAGCTCTCCCATGCGGAGCTTGCCGCTTATGTGGAGGCGGAGCTCGAGCGCAATCCGCTCCTGCAGGAGGCGGAGGCGCATGGAGATGCGCGGCTTCCAAGCCTCGCCGATTTCCTGCGTGCCAAGCAGAGATATGCCGATGCCGGTGGGCGCATGATCCCCGGCTCGCCGCCGGCGCAGGGAGAGGTCGTTGCCGGAGCCTCGTCTCAGGCTTCGGCTTCCGCTCATTCCGAGCTGAAGCCCGAGCTCGAAGCAACGCTCGCTGGTGCGCAGAGCCTGACGGATCATCTCGAAGCGCAGCTCGACCTCGCCTCTGCCGATCACACCCTGCGCGAGATCGGCCGTCATCTGATTCATAACCTGAACGAGGCCGGCTACCTCACCGAGGCTCTTCAGGATGTAGCCGATCGGCTTCAGGTATCTCCGCAGCAGGCTGAAGCTGCCCTGAAACTGATCCAGAACTTCGAGCCCTCGGGAATCGGTGCGCGCAACTTACGAGAGTGCCTTGAGATCCAGCTGCGAGAGCGGAACCGGCTCGATCCGGCCATGCAGATTCTTCTCTCGCGTCTCGATCTCGTGGCGAAACAGGACTTCGCAGCGCTCCAGAAACTCTGCGGCGTCGATCGCGAGGACCTCGTCGATATGCTCGTCGAGATCCGCCACCTGGAGCCGAAGCCCGGCCTTGCCTTCACGGTCGCACCCATCGACGTACTCGTGCCCGACGTGCTCGTGCGCCCGGCCGCCGATGGCAGCTTCATCGTGGAGCTCAACCCCGATACCCTGCCGCGCGTCCTGCTCAACCGCACCTACTATACGGAAGTGGCGAAAGCCGTGCGCAAGGCCGAGGACAAGAGCTTTCTCTCCGATTGCCTGCAGACGGCAAGCTGGCTGACCCGCAGCCTCGACCAGAGGGCCAAGACCATCCTGACGGTGGCGACCGAGATCGTGCGCCAGCAGGAGGGCTTCTTTCGAGAAGGTATCGCGGCTTTACGGCCCATGACCCTGAAAAGCGTGGCCGAAGCCATTGGGATGCACGAATCCACGATCTCGCGCGTCGTCGCCAATAAGGCCATCGGCGCGGGTGGCGTCACGTATCCCATGAAGTTCTTCCTGAACGCAGCGACAGGCGAGGGGGAGCATGCGGCCAAGGCCGTCCGCCACCGCATCCGGCAGCTGATCGAAGCCGAGGCGCCGCACAAGGTGCTCTCGGATGAGGCACTTGCACAAGTATTGAAAGCCGAGGGCATCGATGTCGCCCGCCGGACCATCGCCAAATACCGGGAAGCCTTGCGTATTCCTTCTTCGGCGGAGCGCCGGAGACGGCATCGCTTCTAGAACCTCATGACATCCTGCAATGGCGCTTGCTTTGCCCTAGGTTAAGGTCATGATGGCTTCAAAGCCAGTCCCATAAAAATGGGCGCTTCTAAGGGAGATCGCCATGACGCTGAGGGTTTCGGGCAAGAATCTCGATATCGGTGAGACCCTTCGATCCCAGGTTCAGGCGCGTGTGGCGGAAGCTATGTCGAAATATTTCGATGGCGGCTATTCCGGCCATGTGACGGTGGCTCGCGACGGCACCGGCTTTCGGACCGATTGCGTGCTCCATCTGACCTCGGGCATGACCATCGAGGCTTCGGGTGCGGCTCAGGACGCCTATTCCAGCTTCGATCAATCCGCGATTCGCATCGAAAAGCGCCTGCGCCGCTACAAGCAGCGGCTGAAGGAGCATGCCGCTCCCGGCAATGAGCGCGAAACCGGTCTGGAGGCACCCTACTCGGTGCTCGAATCGCCGACCGACGAGGCTGTCGAGGAGGAGGGCTATCATCCTGTCGTTATTGCGGAAACCACGAAACCGCTTCATCGCTTGTCCGTCAGCGATGCGGTGATGCAGCTCGATCTGACGGGAGCGGTTGCTCTCGTGTTCATCCACGCTAGCACCGGCCGCGTGAACGTCGTATACCGCCGCGGCGACGGGGCGATCGGTTGGGTCGACCCACCGCCCGCTCAGCCTTGATGGGGGTTACCCCCTCTTGGCCTGGTTTTTGCCTGGAACGGTGTGAGGCCATGAGGCTTCTCATCTTAATGCAGCGTGATCGATGCCCTTGCTGGATTTTCTAGACCCTCAGGCCGTTCTGCCCGCCCTGCGCGTGAGCGGCAAAAAGCAGGCTCTCCAGGAGTTGGCCTTCCATGCGGCCAGGCTCACGAGCTTACCTGAGAACACCATTTACGAGGCCCTTCTCCAGCGCGAGCGTCTCGGTTCCACCGGGATCGGCGAGGGAATTGCCATTCCCCATGGTAAGCTTCCGGGCCTCACTCGCATTTTCGGCCTGGTGGCACGGCTTGAGAAGCCAATCGATTTCGAGGCGCTCGACGGCCAGCAGGTGGATGTGTTGTTCCTGCTCCTGGCGCCCGAAGGAGCAGGCGCGGACCACCTGAAGGCTCTCGCCCGCGTGGCCCGGGTGCTGCGCGAGCCCGGTCTCATCGAGCGGGTCCGCGCCACGAAGGATGCGGCTGCGCTCTACGCGATCATGACCGAGCTGCCGAAGGCAGCCTGATCTCACCCTCAATCGTCAGGTATTCATTCCGCGACGCCAATTTCGCGCAAGCAAGCCTCGCTAGGGTGTCCCCAATAATGGGGGAGAACCGGGACAATGTCTCTTGTTGGCTTGCGTTGGCCGTCTGTCAGGGTGCGTGTGGCGACCCTGAGCGGCGTCATGGTGGTTGGATTCGCGGTCATCGGCGCCGTTTTTCAAGCGGGCCGGAGCGAAGTGGAGGCGGCTCTTGAGACGCAGCAGACTTACGTGGCCCTGGCCGAGAAGGCCTATCAGTTCCGCGGCCGGGCCGATGCTCTGAAGGCCGTCACCCTGGAATGGACGGCAACCCGCCAGGGCCATCATGGACAAGCCTTTCTCGACCAGCACAAGGCTCTTGCTGCCCAACTCGATGAAATGGGCTCCGCTTCAGGAGCCGCCCTGATCGAGGCGGAGGTGAAGGAGCTTAAAGGCCGCTCAGCGACTTTGATCGAGCAGGGCACCGCCCTCGACAAGCTCTATGCCGGTATCGGCTACAAGGTGGATGAAGGGGCGCTGGGGAGCCTCCTGGCTGCGGAAGAGAACCTGGAGAAACTGGTCAGGCCGCTTGCCGGAAACGGCGAAGCGGCCTCTTTGCGTTTATGGGCGGCGACCCTGGGCCTGTTCAGGCAGGAGGCCCGCTTCCGTCTCGTGATGGATGAGAGCCTGCTCGGCGCCTTCGAAGTCGATCAGGGCCGCTTCACCCGCGCCTTGGCGCAGCTTCCCGAGGAGATCGCCACCGAAAAAGCGTCGATTCAAGGAGCCGGCGACGCTTACCAGAAGGCCTTCAGTTCCTGGGCGGAGCTGGAGCAGCAGGTTGCAGGCCAGGGCGAGCGCCTGAAAGGTCAGTTCGATCTGCTCGTGCCCGTGCTCGACCAGCTCCTGGCCAAGGTTCACACCGAAGCACAGAGAACCGCTGAGGCTCTCACGGCGTCGCAGCAGCGCACCTTCACCCTGATTCTCTGGGCCATGGGCATCACGCTGCTGCTGGGCTTGGCCCTGAACTTCCTCGTCGGCCGATCCATCTCCCTTCCTCTCTCTCGCTTGCAGCAGGCCATGAAGCGCCTGGCCGATGGCGATGCGAGCGTCGAGGTTCCGTCGACCACCGCGTCCGACGAGATCGGTGCCATGGCGCGCACGGTTCTGGTCTTCCGCGACAACGCCCGCGAGCGCGAGCGGCTGACGCAGGAGCGTGAAGGGCAGGCTGCCTTCGAGGCGCGGCGCGCCCAGACCATCGCCGAGGCGATCGCCAGCTTCGATGCGTCCGTGGAGCAGATCCTCGGCGAGGTCCGCCGTGCGACCGGTGATCTCACGACGGCTTCCGGAGAACTGGAGGGGTCAGCCAATCAGGTCACCCAGCAGGCACAGGTCGCCGGCACGGCTTCGTCGCGCACGTCGCAGAACATGGCGGCCGTGGCGAGCGCCGCGGAAGAGCTCGACGCGTCGTTGGCCGAAGTGGCGGCCCAGACGAGCGCCTCGACTCAGGCTTCCGAACGTGCCGTAGCGGAGGCGCGCGAGGCCTCCAGCAGCATGACGGTTCTGGCGGAGGCGACCTCCCATATCGGGCAGGTGGCCGATCTCATCCGCACCATCGCCTCGCAGACGAACCTGCTGGCGCTCAACGCCACCATCGAGGCGGCGCGCGCCGGCGAGGCCGGCAAGGGCTTCGCCGTCGTGGCAAGCGAAGTGAAGGATCTGGCGGGCCAGACATCCAAGGCGACGGAGGAGATCGCACGGCAGATCGAGGCGGTGCAGGCCGCTTCCCGCGAGACGCTCGTGGCGCTCGGTTCCGTACAGGCCTCCGTGGACGATCTTGCGGGCGTGGTCTCCACGGTCGCAGGCACCGTAAGCCAGCAGACGGTGGCGGTCTCCGACATCGCCCGTTCCGTCGCTCAGGTGTCGACGGAAGCGCAGGCTGGAGCCTCGGCGATCGAAACCACCGAGACGGTCGCCATCCGCTCTCTCGATGCGGCCCGCGCCGTGGCGAATCTCTCCGCCGCGCTGGACCAACAGGCCGAGCGCCTCGGCCGCGAGATCCACCAGTTCCTCGCCAGCGTCAGGGCTGCCTGACGCCGGCGGGAGCTTCGTCAGGGTTTCTGCGCCAGCTCCCAGACGAGCTGCACGTTGGCGGTGTAGCGGAGCGTGGCCGGGGGCACGAGCGGAATGGCTTGAGCGCTCTTGGCGGCGGCCATCCGCATGCGCATCTCGGGCTGCGGCTCGAAGGGCTGGGCCGAGCCGTCGCGGATTTCGATCAGGCGGCCCAGCGCAACGCCTGCGGCGGCGGCATAGACATCTGCCTGCCGCTTGGCATCGCGCACGGCCGCCTCGCGGGCTTTGTCCCCGCCCTCTTCCTGACGATCGAGGCCGAAGGACACGGATTGAAAGGTCATATCCCCGCTGGCGAGGATCTCGCCCGCGAGCTTTCCGACGCCATCGAGATCACGGGTCTTGATTAGCAGCTGATGGGTGGCCCCAAATTTCAGCGCATCCTTCGAATCCCTCGAGAGGCTCATCTTCTCCATCGGGGGCTCGATCTTGAAGACCTGGAAATTGGCTGTCTGGATGTCTTCTTTCTTGATTCCCAGACCCTGAATACGCGCAAGGACCCGCTCCGTGGCAGCGCTGTTGGCCGCGGAGGCTTGCGCCACCGTGGGCGCTTCGGTTTCCACACTCACGAAGAGATTCGCGAAATCCGGCTTCAGCTCGGCTTCGCCAGTCCCCATCACGCTGATCGTCGGCTGACGGGGAGCCGAGGTCTGCGCAAGAGCCGGGGAGGCGAGGCCGAGAGCCAGGCCGAGAGCCGCTGCGAGGGCGAGGCGCATGGTCGAAGATCCTTCCAAAAACAAAAGCCCCGCCCGGGGGCGGAGCTCGGTGGGCTGTAACATCATTCAGGATCAATCCTGAGCGGGCGATTAACGGCCCGTCTTTACCCGGGTCCACAGGCGGGTGACGGTGCGCTGCGAGCGCTCGTCGTAGGCTGTGTTGGTGAAGAGGCGCTTCATGGTGGCCTCGTCCGGATAGATGCCGGGATCGTTGAGGATCGCCGGATCGATATGCTGCTTGGCGGCGAGATTGCCCGACGCATAGGACACGTAGTTCGTGTTCATGGCGGCGATTTCGGGCTTCATCATGAAGTTGATGAACTCGTGTGCCTCGGCCACGTTCTTGGCATCCGCCGGGATCACGAAGCTGTCGAACCACATGAGGGCACCCTCGCGCGGGATCACATAGGCGATCTCCACATTGTTCTTGGCTTCCTCGGCGCGCTTCTTGGCCTGGATCATGTCGCCCGAATAGCCCACCGCCACGCAGATATCGCCGTTGGCGAGCGCGTTGATGTACTCGGAGGAATGGAACTTCTGGATGTTGCCGCGGATGCGGAACAGGGCGTCGCCCGCCTTGGTCAGATCCTCGTTGCGCTTAGAATCGGGGTTGAGGCCCAGATAGGCCATCACGCCGGGGAAGAGGTCCTCGGGGCTGTCGAGCATGTAGATGCCGCAGGCCTTGAGCTTCGAGGAGATCTCCGGCTTCATCACCAGATCCCAGGTGTTGAGCGGGACGTCCCCCAGGATGTCCTTCACCTTCTTGACGTTGAGGCCGATGCCGGTGGTGCCCCACATGTAGTTCACGGCATATTGGTTGCCGGGATCGAACACGGCGAGGCGCTGCGTGACGTCCGGCCATTGGTTGGCGAGGTTCGGAAGCTTCGACTTGTCGAGCTTCTGGAATACCTTGGCGCCGATCAGACGCTGCACGAAGGGGCCGGACGGCACGACGATGTCGTAGCCCGACTTGCCGGCGAGCAGTTTCGTCTCGACGATCTCGTTGTTGTCGTAGGTATCGTAGACCACCTTGATGCCGGTCTGTTTCGTAAACTCGTCCAGCGCCTTGGGGTCCACATAGTCGGACCAGTTATAGACGTTGACCACACGCTCTTGAGCGGCGGCGGCGGTGACAAGGCCGAGGCCCAGAGCAACCGAAGCGAGAAGACGGATCATCAGGGGTGGGAACTCCTCGAGAAAAGAGAGAAAAAGCCGTGCTCGGCTAGGCGGTTACTTGAAATCCTATTCTCTCTCGCGTCAAGGCCGTACGGAACGGGCCTGTTGACGGCGCGGACGTGGAGGAGACGCTTGTCTTCACCTCTCAGGCCGCCCGTTTCACCATGTCCGCCAGCCGCTCCAGGCCTGCGTCGAGGGTGGAATCCTTCTTGGCGAAGCAGAAGCGCACCACGTTCTTCACCGCCCCTTCCGCGTAGAAGGCAGAAACGGGGATAGCGGCGACGCCGTGCTCCATGACGAGGCGGCGGCAGAAGGCGACATCGTCGGTCTCGCCGAGCGGCGTGATGTCGATGTTGAGGAAGTAGGTGCCCTGGCTCGGGATCACGTCGAAGCCGAGCGTCCTCAGACCTTCCGTGAAGCGGTCGCGGCTGCGGGCAAAATTCTTCCGCATGTCCTCGAAATAGCTGTCGTCCTTGGCCAGGCCGTAGGCCACGGCGACCTGCAGGTTCGGGGCCGTGGTGAAGGTGAGGAACTGGTGGGATTTGGCCAGCACCTTCATGATGTGCGGTGCAGCCGCCACGAAACCCACCTTCCAGCCCGTGAGACTGAAAATCTTTCCCGCCGAGCCGATCTTCACCGAGCGGTCGCGCATGCCCTCCAATCCCAGCACCGGCTGATGCCTGCGACCGTCGAACACCACGTGCTCCCACACCTCGTCCGAGATCGCAATGGCGTCGAACTTACGGCAGAATTCCGCGAGAAGGCCCAAATCCTCGTTCGAGAATACGGTCGCCGTGGGATTGAGCGGGTTGTTGAACACCACGGCCTTGGTCTTCGGCGAGAAAGCCTTCGACAGAGCTTCTTCCGTCAGCCGGAAATGGGGCGGCTGGAGCGTGACGAATTTCGGAATGCCGCCGGCGAGTCGCACGAGCGGCAGATAGGCATCGTACATGGGCTCGAACAGCACCACCTCGTCGCCCGGCTCCACGATGCCGAGGATCGCGCCGGCGAGCGCTTCCGTCGCGCCGGAGGTCACCATCACTTCGGTGTTCGCATCGAGATCAAGGCCCTGCCAGTGCTTGTAGTGGGCAGCGATCGCGGAGCGCAGCTCCGGAATGCCCATCATCGAGGGATACTGGTTGTAGCCGTTGAGCACCGCATCCGCCGCCGCGCGCCGCACGTCCTCCGGCCCCGGATCGTCCGGGAAGCCCTGGCCGAGATTGATGGCGCCGGTTTCCCGAGCCAGGCTCGACATGACCTCGAAGACAGTGGTGGGCAGGTTGGCGAACAAACGGTTCATGCCGGTTCCTCAAGCAGTGGGCGATGACGTGAATGCGTTCGTATCACGGAAGAGCGCCAGGGTTGAACCCGTAACATAGGGTGACACCCGACGATGCTGTTGCTATCGCGGATGCGACAACACCGAATTCCTTCATGCGCTCGTCCCGGCTGCCTCTCATCCTCGGTCTCATCCTCCTCATCGGAGCTTTGAGCCTCGCCTCCCTCGTCATCGGGCCTGCCCCGATTACGCCCTCCAGGGCGTTGACGGCGCTCGTCTCGGATCAGGGCAGCACGAGCATCGTCGTGCGCGACATCCGCCTGCCCAGGACGCTGCTCGCCCTCCTGATCGGCTGGATCTTCGGCCTCACGGGAGCGGGCCTTCAGGGATTGTTGCGCAATCCGCTCGCCGACACGGCGGTGTTCGGTGCGCCGCAGGCCGCCGCCTTCGGCGCGGTGCTGGTGCTCTATTCCGGCCTCGTGGGCGCCCTCTCCTGGGCGTTGCCCTTTGCGGCGATCCTTGGGGCGCTTCTCTCCGTCGCGCTCGTGGTGACGGTGGCCGGGCGCAGGGCCACCGTGGTGGTTCTCGTACTCTCGGGGCTCGCCGTTGGGAGTCTTGCGGGTGCCGGTACTTCGCTGGCCATCAGCCTCTCGCCCAATCCTTTCGCCGTCACCGAGATCGTGTTCTGGCTGCTGGGCTCCTTCGAGGATCGCTCGATCATTCATGTCTGGCTCGCCGCACCCTTCATCCTTGCAGCCTCCGTCCTCGTCCTCTCCTCCTCGATGGGCTTGCGGGCGCTGGCTCTCGGTGAGGAGACCGCGCGGAGCCTCGGCGTCAACGTGATGCGCCTGCGGCTTCTGCTGGTGGCGGGGGCCGCCATCGGCACCGGAGCCTCGGTGGCGGTCGTGGGCTCCATCGGTTTCGTCGGCCTCGTCGCACCTCATCTGGTGCGTCCCTTCGCAGGCTATGATCCCGCTCGCACCCTCGTTCCCTCAGGCTTGGCAGGGGCGGTCTTGCTGCTCGCCGCCGATTGCGCCGTGCGCCTCATCCCGTCCCAGACGGAGATCAAGGTCGGTGTGCTCACCGCCATTCTTGGCGTGCCGTTCTTTCTTTGGGTGATCGCCCGCCGCAAGGCCGAGCTCGCGGAGATGCCCGTATGACCGAGCTTCGCGCCCATTCGCTCGCCGTCGATCTCGGCCGACGCCATGCGCTCTCGCGCGTCGATCTCACGCTGCCCTCGGGCCGTTTCACCGTGATCGTGGGGCCCAACGGCGCGGGCAAGACCACGCTGATGCGCACCCTCGCCGGGTTGCTCGAACCGACCGCAGGACAGGTGACCCTCGATGGGCAGCCGGTTCCACGGATGAGCGCCCGGGAGCGGTCGCGCTGCATCGCCTATCTCCCGCAGGGCGGAAGCGTCGCCTGGCCGCTGCCCGTAGCTGAGGTCATTGCACTCGGCCGCATGCCTCATGGCGAAAATCCCGACGGCCTGTCATTCAAGGGCAAAGAGGCTGTGGCCAGTGCAATCCACGCGGTCGACCTCGAAGGCTTTGAGAACCGGCCGGCCACGGAATTATCGGGCGGCGAGCGTGCCCGCGTGCTCCTGGCCCGCGCTCTCGCGACGCAGGCACGGGTTCTCCTCGCCGATGAACCCGTCGCTGCGCTCGATCCGCGCCATCAGCTCATCGTTCTCGATGTCCTTAAAAAGCAGGCCCGAGCCGGCACGACGGTTGCGGCCATCATGCACGATCTGACCTTGGCGGCACGCTTCGCAGATGAGATCATCCTGCTGAATCAAGGAACTGTCGCAGCCTCCGGTCCGCCGGAAAGGGTTTTGACGGAGGAACTGCTTGCCGCCAATTTCGGAATCCAGGCGCATGTCTCCCACGACGGAGGGCACCTCGTCGTGGTGGCGGACCGCCCGCTGGCGGAACCCGGGCGCGGCGGCTGAGGGCCGTGAGACGGGCGATAATATTACATTGACAAAGGGGAGAGCCGGGCCGATACCCCCGGTTTAAAGTTTGGCAAAGCAATGAAGCGGCAGGAATTCAAGAAAGCGCTTATCATCGTGCATGATCTCGTGATGACGGGTATTGCCGTTCTCGCGACATTCGGCGTGCGCTTTGAGGGGTCGCTTCTGCAGGAGCGCCTGGTCTATCTGCCGATTTTCCTGCCACCTTTCATCGCCTTCGCGGGCGCTGTCTATTGGTTCTTTCATCTCTACCGCTCCAAATGGCGCTTCGCTTCCCTGCCTGATCTGTTCAATATTTTCCGGGCCTCGACCGTCCTGGCGCTGGCGTTGCTGATCACCGACTATATTGTGCTCTCGCCGCAGTTCTTCGGCTCGTTCTTCTTCGGCAAAATCACGATCGCCCTCTACTGGCTGATCCAGATGTTTCTGCTGGGCGGCCCCCGCCTAGCCTTCCGCTATTTCAAATATGCCCGCTCGCGCCATACCCTCGGCCGCGACTCGAACACGCCGATCCTGCTTCTGGGGCGCGGCACCGATATCGAGGTGATCCTACGCGCCATCGAGACGGGCACGGTCAAGAAAATGCGCCCTATGGGCATCCTGTCCTACCGTATCGATGATCTCGGGCAGTCGATTCGCGGCGTGCCGGTGCTGGGCACCTTCGCTGATCTCGATCAGGTGGTGCAGGATTTCCATGAGCGGGGTGAATCGATCCGCCGTCTCGTGGCGACGCCGAGCGCCCTCGTGCCCGAGGCCAATCCGGACATGCTGCTCACCCGCGCTCGCCGTCTCGGTCTTCCGCTAGTGCGCGTGACCAGCCTTGGTGAAGGCATGCGCGATGCGGAGCTGGCGCCGCTTGAGATCGAGGATCTCCTCTTACGCCCCACGGTGCAGATCGACCGGCAGCGGCTTGAAAATTTCATTCGCGGCAAGCGCGTTCTTGTGACCGGCGGCGGTGGCTCCATCGGCTCGGAAATCTGCATGCGCGTCGTGGCTTTCGGCGCGAGCGATCTGATGATCCTGGAGAGCTCCGAGCCGTCCCTGCACCACATCCTGGAAAATCCCACCCTTCTCTCCAGCGACACCCATGTCGACGGCGTCATCGCCGACGTGCGCGACCGCGAGCGGGTGCAGGAGGTGATGAATGATTTTCGTCCCGACGTGGTCTTCCACGCAGCCGCTCTCAAGCACGTTCCCTATCTCGAGCGGAACTGGGCCGAAGGCATCAAGACCAACGTGTTCGGTTCCGTGAACGTGGCCGATGCGGCGGTCGAGGCTGGCGTCTCCGAGATTGTCATGATCTCGACCGACAAGGCCATCGATCCTGTCTCGATGCTGGGTGCGACCAAACGGCTCGCCGAGATGTATGGCCAGGCACTCGATGCCGAGTTCATGGGCCGCAATGGTGCGACGCGCATCATCGCCGTGCGGTTCGGCAACGTGCTGGGTTCCGCCGGTTCCGTCGTGCCGAAGTTCAAGACGCAGATTGCCCGCGGCGGACCGGTCACCGTCACGCATCCGGACATGGTGCGCTATTTCATGACCACGCGCGAGGCGGCCGATCTCGTGCTCACCTCCGCCTCCCATGCGGGCGAGGACCGCATCCGCATGCAGACGTCGAACAGCGACGAACGTGCCTCCGTCTATGTTCTGAAGATGGGCCAGCCCGTGCGCATCTATGAGCTTGCCGAGCGCATGATCCGTCTGGCCGGCTATGAGCCTGGTGAGGACATCGAAATCTCCGTGACCGGCACGCGTCCCGGCGAGCGCCTGCACGAAATCCTGTTTGCCCGCGAAGAGCCCCGCACCGAGATCGGCATCGACGGCGTCATGGCCGCCAAGCCCATTTTCGCGGATCGCGCCAAAGTCGATCAATGGCTGAAAACGCTGGCCAGGGCCATTGCCGCTGGAGACCGCGCGACGGCAGAGCGGGTGTTCGAGGATGCGATTCCCGAATTCAAGCGTCGCCAGCAGAATCTGCAGCCTGTCGTGCCAGTTCAGCCAGCCCGTCTGGCGTCTCGATAACAGGCTGCCAACCGAGTTTCCTTAAGGATTCCGGGCTTGCCACCAGCGAGCCTGAGAGACGCTCATAGGCTTCTCCCTTCCCCATCAGTGCAGCAGCAGCGCCCAGCGCGAAGGACGGCACGGGGATGATCCCCGGGCCGCGTCCAAAGCCCTTGCGAAGAGCCGTGATGATTTCAGGCACCGTCACCGGTTCCGGATCCGCTGCGATGAAGGGCCGCCTCAAAGGTCCTTGCGCTTTCAGAAGCGTGTCGAGGGCCGCCGTGAGATTGTCGAGGGAGAGCAGTGAGCGCTTTCCCTTCAAGCCGCCGAGCGGCAATGGCCAGGGAGAATGGGCGAGCTTCAGGAGCGCCGCCATATTGCCCTTCACGCCGGGCCCATAAACGAGAACCGGGCGAAGCGCGGCCCAATCGATGTTAAGCTCCCTCAGGCCCTGTTCCGCGGCCAGCTTCGAGCGTCCATAAGCATCGGTGGGATTCGGCTCCATCTCCTCGGTGAGAACGCCTTCCGCCACCGGTCCGCTCTGTGCGCGGATGGAGGAGAGAAACACGAAGCGCTTCACGCCGGCGCGCTCCGCGGCCTGGGCGAGCTTGATCGTCGCCTCCGTGTTGATGCTGCGATAATCGTTCTCCGGTTGCCCCGTCATGGCATGCGCGAGACCTGCGGAATGGATCACCATGTCCACATCGCGCAAGGCCGCCGTCATGTTCTGCGGAGAGGCGATATCGCCGATCACGGCGCTCGATGCGCCCTCCGGCACGTCTGAGGGGCGGCGCAGCAGCACGCGGATTCGGTAACCGCGTTTCGGCAGCGCGTTGAGGAGATGACGGCCGATGAATCCCGTTGAGCCGGTGAGCGCAATCAGGGGTGCATTCATCGGGAAACCTCCACAGGTGCCATCACGCGGGGATGGGAAAAGCGCCGGAGAACCAGGCCGACGAGAAGAAGTCCTGCAGCCAAGGCTGCAACCTGCACAACGCTCGAGGGCCAAACAAGTGTCATGGCCGCAAGGGCAGCGAGTGCGAGATTGAGCATGAAGACATGCGTGACGACAGCCATGACGGAAAAGCCGTTGTCGGTGGCGCGCTGGTAGAAATGGCTGCGATGCGCCTCCCATATCCGCTCGCGTCTTGCGAGGCGGCGGAAGAGGGTGATGGTGGCGTCCATCAGGTAGTAGAGAGGCAGGAGGATGGCCGCGACAAGTGCGCCTGCTCCTGCGAGCTGCAGTAGCATCCAACCGACGAGAAGGCCGATGGAAAGAGAGCCCACATCGCCGAGAAAGACTCTGGCGACCGGCTTGTTGAAAGGGGCAAACCCAAGCAGAGCGCCGCATAGCGCAGCAGCCAGAACCGCGATCCACATCGGCAGAAGATCAACGAGACCGAGCCCTGCGATGAATGCCGTGACGGGCACAATTTCAGAGACGGTCATCCAGTCCAAGCCATCCATGAAGTTCACAAGGTTCACGAACCACACGCCGCCGAGGATGATGAGGGCCCATTCGAGAATAAACGGCACAGGCTCAGGAAAAAGACGCGAGTCTGGGTGACCGACCAGGAGGATCACACCTGTGAACTGCATAGCGAGGCGAAGCCGCACAGGCATTGGCTTGATATCGTCGGCCATTCCAACAAGAGCAAAGATTATTGCGCCGCCGACAATCATCAGGAACTCGAGAAGGGGCAGGGTTAAAAAGACTGCGGCACCTCCGGTCACGAAGATGGCAGCGGCCAGAACCGCGATGCCTGCCCCTTGCGGCGTAGGTGCCTTATGGCTCGAACGTGCATTGGGGCGTGCCAAGGCATAACGGATCAGCAATGGCTTCAACGCAACCGTGAGAAGAGCTGAGAGGATTGCCGCTGAAATAACGGAAAGGGCAATGATCATCTCAAGCCTTATGATAATCTTTGTACCATTGGACGAAGCGGTTGACGCCGTCCTTGAGGGATGTTGAAGGCGCAAAGCCGACATCCCGGCGCAGGTCCGTCACGTCCGCCCGCGTCTCGAGCACGTCGCCCGGCGGCAGCGGCACGTCGATGCGGTTCGCCTTCCTGCCGAGCGCGTCT